>CAZAPZ010000001.1:0-8138 GCA_964487285.1 uncultured Campylobacterales bacterium
ATTATTATCATTAACCTCAATTATTTCTATCATTAAATTACTCCGAGTTTTTTTCCAGCTGCCTTAAATTTGTCAAGCGCAAATTCAAGCTGACCGATTACATGAGTTGCCATTAACGAAACTCTTATCAATCCCTTATTCGGAGGTACCGCAGGAGGTAAAACTGGATTTACAAACAAGCCGCTATTAAACAAAAGCCTCCACATCATAAGAGTGGTTTCCTTATCACCCGCACGAACAGGAATTATTGGTGTAACGCTGCCGCCTATATCAAATCCGAGATCCTTCAACCCGTTCTTCATAAATCGGGTATTTTCCCACAGTTTCTCAATTCGATCGGGCTCTTTTTCCATAATATCCAGCGCTGCCATTACAGCTGCCGTAGATGCAGGAGTTATACTGGCTGAAAAAATTAGCGAACGGGCATGGTGCTTTAGATAATTAATTGTTAGTTTATCCGATGCAATAAACCCGCCCAATGAGGCAAGCGATTTGCTGAAAGTTCCCATTATGATATCAACTTGATCGGTCAATTCAAAATGGTCTGCCGTTCCTCTACCGTTTTTCCCTATTACTCCAATTGCATGGGCATCGTCGACCATTATTCTAAAGTTGTACTTTTTTTTTAATTTTACTAATTCGGGAAGGTTGACAATATCGCCTTCCATGCTGAAAACTCCATCAACAATAACAAGTTTTCCCGTCTTAGGATCAAGACGCTTTAAAACAGACTCAAGCGAATGCATATCATTATGTTTAAACCGTTTTATAGTACCAAAGCCGAGCCTTGTTCCATCAACAATGCTTGCGTGGTCGGATTTATCAATTATTACCGTATCGGACTTATCAATTAGAGCTGATATCGATAAGTTTGCCTGAAAACCTGTAGAAAAAAGCAGTGCAGCATCCTTCCGAACAAAATCGGCCAACCTCTTCTCTAAAATAATATGAAGGTCGAGCGTCCCATTGAGAAAACGCGATCCTGCGTTTCCCGTTCCGTATTTTCTAATCGCATCGATAGAGGCAGCTTTGACTCTATTGTCTGTGGTTAGACCAAGATATGAGTTTGATCCAAGCATTAAAAGCTTTTTACCTTGAATTTTAACCTCTGTACCCTGCTCGGTTTCTATAGGTTGAAAATAAGGATAAAGATTTTCTGCCTTGACTTGATCGGCCTCTTTAAAATTATAGCATTTTTCAAATAGATCCATTGGCACCTCTTATTTTGCTTGACAATTAGTATAAGCTATATAAGCATAGCTTCGTAGTTTAATATGTCAAATATATGGAGGAAAACATGGCAAATTATATCATAACCGTAATAAGCGAAGATAAGCCCGG
Organism: uncultured Campylobacterales bacterium; assembly: GCA_964487285.1. GTDB lineage: Bacteria > Campylobacterota_A > Desulfurellia > JAADFJ01 > JAADFJ01 > CAZAPZ01. The sequence goes on from CAZAPZ010000001.1 coordinate 1,342, forward strand.
CATTATTGCAGGAATAAGCTCTGTACTTTATGAAAATGATATGAATATGGAAGATGGCAGTTCAACGATATTAGCGGGAGAGTTTTCAACAATACTCGTTGTATCGGGCAATATAAGCGCCGATGCTCTCAGTAAAGCATTTGAGAATGTATCACGAAGGTTGGACCTTTCGGTTACTATACACGCAATAGATGGGAAAAAGATAAAAAAATCCACACAGGAACATGCAGTTATTACCGTATATGCAGCCGATAAAGTTGGTATTTTATATAAAGTAAGTACTCCGCTTGCTGAAAACGGAATCAATATCACTGATCTTGATACGAGAGTTGTAGGAAACAAAGAAAAACCTGTTTACATAGCGAGCATGGAAGTAGAAATTCCTGATAAATTGTCATTTGACGAATTGGTGCAGATTATGGATGATGTTAAAGAAAAAGAACATTTGAATATTACAGTCAAAATACTGAATGGCACAAAATTATAACTAATGATATATAATGTAATTGTTTTCCCGCATCCAATCTTAAAAAAAGTGTCAAGGTATGTTGACATTGAAAAAGAAAGCGTAAGAGAATTTTGCTCTAATCTAATAGAAACAATGAAATCCTCGCCCTACAGTGTTGGACTTGCAGCACCTCAGGTTGGAAAATTGTTAAGAATTATTGTTGTTGATGTAGCAAGAAATAAGAAAGGGCGATGGAATAATCATGGTCAGCTTGTTATGATAAATCCGATAATTACATATAGAGAAGGCGAGCAATCAGGCAGGGAAGGCTGTATGAGCGTTCCCGATTATTTTGGAATTGTTACAAGAGCAAGAAAGATAAGGGTGGAATATTTGGATTTAGACAGCAACGATAAAACACTTGAAACAAAGCGATATGAGTCTGTAGTCATACAGCATGAAATAGATCATTTGGATGGATATCTTTTTCTTGACAGAATAACATCCCTAAAACGAGATTTGCGTAGGCGCGAAAAATAAATTTCACACCAACGCTTTAACGCTAGCCGGTGATGTTTTATCTCTATGTTGGCGGCGTCAATATTCGTACGATTGTTGCCGCAACGCTTGTGATGACAAATCCCATCTGCCACTGCGAGGCAGTGAAACGACTGCGGCAGTCTCAAACGCTGCTACCTCTTTGAGACTGCCGCACAACTTGCCGTATATTCCTAATTTATCTTATGAGCCCCAACAATTGCTGAGTCATATTGTCTGATGTTGTAATTGTTTTGGAGTTTGCCTGAAAACCTCTTTCTACGACCAGCATTCGCGTGAACTCCTCTGCCATATCAACATTGCTTTGCTCTAAATGGCTCGGTGCAATAGTTGCCCTACCTCCGCTTCCTGCCGTTCCCACAGCTGCAGTTCCTGAGTTTGCAGTCTCTTTATAATGGCTGCTGCCTGACTGCTCCAGACCTTCATTATTAGCAAATCGCGCAAGCGCTATCTGTGCAAGCGGATAACTTTTGCCGTTTGAAAAAATACCCTCTATCACTCCATCTTGATTTATCAATGTTTTTTCCAAAGAACCTCCTGCAAATCCATCCTGAGTTTGCGAATTTGTCGCTGATGGAAGTGAAAATTGAGTAATGCCTTCCGTGTCTCCAACTGTTCCAAAATCAAGATTGATAGACTGATTTGCAGTGCCGTTGTTCCAATTGGCTGTTATTGCCAACGGTGATGAAACGTTAACAAGCTTACCTGTATTATCAAATCGCAATGTTCCTGTGTCGTTTGTTATATTGGCAGGAGCAGGAGAAGATGCTGTCCATCGCCATGTACTTTCCTGTGTTGAAGTATCGTATCTCTCCTTTCTAAAGGTGAATGTTACCGTTTGTTTATTGCCAAGTGAATCATAAACATCGATCGAACTCTTATGGGTTGCAGCCTCAAAAGGCTGCGTTGCTGCCGATTGGCCGGTAGGGACAATTCCCGAGAGTGTTCCCATTATAGTTGCAAATTTCCTGTTATTTGAATATACGGCGCCTATATTCTGATTGGAGCCGCTGCCATTTGTTACTTGTATGCTTCCTGTTGCAGGATCAACATTTGCAGTGGCATTTCCCGCTCCCCACGCTGCGCTTGCACCTGTTTGAATTTCACCTGCTAAAGATGCTAATGTATTAAAGCTGCTGCTTGTTGTGCTGCTATCGGTGTATGTATATCCGCTATAGTTTGCTCCGTTATCATAACTTAGCGCCAGAGTATCGCCATTTGCCGAAAGAAACGGAAGTGATGTGCGACTTTTACCTGCTGAAATTGTAGCACTTGAGCTTGAGCCGCCCTGAAGATTTAGAAGATCGTTTTTAAAGTAGCTTCCTGTGTCACCTGTTGTTGTGATATTAGAAATCGTAATATCATTTGAGGCACTATTATCATCAAATTTTAGTTCACCGTTAGTAGCATCAAAAGTAGCAGTGAGATCGGGAGGTGCCGTTCCACCGCTCCACTTAGCAGCAGTACCTATATCGGTTACAAGATCACCATATGTAGCTGAGCTCAAATCCAAAGGAGTTCCAGTCGAAGAATCGTAATTATAAATAGTTCCACCGTCATTCACTGTAAATGTTAATTTACTTGTGTTTGTCAATGTTATCGGATTGTCATTTATATCATACGTCCCTGAAATCGTATCTGTTCCGGCAGCAAATTTAGCAATATCGCCTGATCTTCCAATGCCGATGGCAGAACCCGTAGAATCAAAAAGAACACCGACATCATCCGGATTATTAACAGGATTTCCATTGATATCTGTTTTACCTTGTGCGGGGCTCATCTCGGTTATTGTATCGCCTCCGTTCAGATTGCCTGCCATCGTAATCTGTTTTGTAACACCTGCAGGAACAGTCAGGTTCTGGGGTATCTTAATGCTTTTTATAGAGCTTGCGGTATCAACTTTGTGATTGCTGTCTGCATACCAACCCTGAATAATAGCACCTGACGGATCCTCAAAGTTACCGGATGCATCAAACGACAGTTCTCCGTTTCTACTGTATAAATAACTTTTACCGCCATCGGAGCTTGAAATAAAAAATCCATCGCCCTGAAGTGCTAAATCCGTAGTCTTATCAGTCGATTGTATCGAGCCTTGAGAAAAACTGGTTGATACGGTTGCCACAGTATCGCCAAGTCCTATCTGATGAGGATTTCGCCCGCCTATACCTTTTGAACTGTCAGGCGATGTTGCTCCTGATAATGTATCGGATAATACACTCACAAAACTTGCCGTTCCCGCTTTAAAACCTACGGTGTTTATATTTGAAATATTGTTGCCTATAACATCCATTGCTTCTTGATGCGATTTAATTCCTGCCACCGCACTCCACATTGATCTTGACATTTTTACCTCCTATTTTATCGTTTTAATTGAATAGCCGTCTGAATCATAGAATCGGCCGTTGTTATTGACTTCGAATCGGCTTGAAACCCACGCTGTGATGTGAGCATATCAACTAACTCGGTTGATAGGTCCACATTGCTCTGTTCCAATTTTCCGGGAATTACAACACCTCTTGTGCCGGATATACCTATATTGGGAATACCGCTATTATCAGTCTCGCTGTAAAGCGAATTCCCATCTTTGGAGAGACCCTGATAGTTGGAAAATGATGCAATTGCTATCTTTGCCAGCGGCACTGTTTTTCCATTCGAATAGATGCCGTTTATATTGCCTTTTGCATCCGGTTGAATGCTATTTAAGGTTCCGGCACTGTTTCCGTCAACGCTAAGAGAGTTCGTATTAGAATTGATTGCAAAGCTCGTAAGTCCGCTTGTTAGGCTGCCGGATGCTCCGTTATCGGTATTCCACATGTTTAAGGTTATTGATTGAGCCTGTCCGCCTGATGGTGTATAGGTTATTTTCGGCGATACGGTTTTATCACTCATTGTTCCATCCGTATTAAAATCTATAGATCCTGAATTGCCTCCAAGCGCTCCTGCTGCATCATTAATTTTGGCTTGCCAGCTCCATACTGCATTTGTTTTGTGTCTGAAATTGATATCGAGCGAATGTTTATTGCCGGATGTATCATAAAAATAAGCATGAACAATGTGTGCGGCTGCATAAAACGGCTGAGTTGAAACAGATTGGCCGCCTGCAATAGTTCCGCTTAAATTTTCCATTATTGTATCAAATTTCGGTTCAAGCTGGCTGCCAGGAATTACAGAGATTTGAACATTCTTAGTTCCCGAACTATTTATAACAATATTTCCATTTTTTATAGAAACATCCGTTGCAGGATTACCGGTTGCAGCGGCATAAGCGACGCCGATTTTATCTGACAAATCTCCGAGTGTTGAAAAATCTGTTTTGTAGGCAAGTGTTGTGTAAGATGTACCTCCGTCAAAACTCATCTTCAAATTATCGCCGGTTGTCATTGGAATTTTATTACCATTATCGTCAAATATAAGTGATAGATTGTCTCCTGCCACAGCACCGCTCTTTTCGGTTACACTATTACCACTATTTAAGTTGGCACTCATTTTTATTTCGCTTGTTGCAACAGCAGGCAAAGTTTGAAAACCTGACGTGTTAATAGGCGACAGCTTTCTTGTGGGTAAGCCGGTTTTAGGATCTACCGCAATATCATAGCTGCCGTTAATTAGAGCAGATTGCCATCCCATCACAATATTGCCGTTAGGATTCACCAAATTTCCCGATCCGTCGAACGAAAAATCGCCTGCTCTGGAATAATATAGTTTATTCGCCTCTCCGTTTTGACCTTTAAGAACAAACATTCCATCACCGCTGATTGCCATCGATGTAGTATTACTGCTATTTATCAATGTTCCTTGAGAGAAATCTGCAGATGTTGATGCAATACTTGAACCGGTTCCTGCTTGAGATGGATTTATTGAATCGTCGTTTATCTGCTGATACAACAAATCTTGAAAAGTAACGCTGTTTCTTTTGAAACCGATGGTATTAAGATTCGAGAGGTTATTAGAAACAGTATCAAGCGCTGCATTCTGCGAAAAAAGTCCGTTTTCAGCTGTATATAATGCACCTATCATTGAGAGCCGCCGCTTGCATTATAGATTGACGAAATCTCACTGAGCTTTAATGCCGCTCCTGTATTTGTATATACAATTGTGTCACCTCCGGATTTTCCAATACCTGTAACAATGCCTGCATCTTTTGAAATATTAACAGCGTTGCCGTTTGAATCCGTTGCAGTAAAGCTTACCTTGTAAGTTCCGTCAGACATAGCTGTTTCGCTATTGTCCAATCCATTCCATACGAATGTATGCTCTCCTTTTGTAAGTTTCCCCAAACTTTCATTTCTTACAACATTGTTATTTTTATCGGTAACAATAGCCGTAACATCTGCATCATTACTGAGATTCAGATGCGTTGGTGCTGCAACTCCCTTTGAAAGCTTGATAGACTGATTGGTACTTGCCACCCTTTTTCCAATCATGTTAGTAGCATCTGAAAGCGCGTTGTTTGCTTGAGATGCAATAAGGTTGTTTATTGCGGTATTTATATTTGTCATTTGCTCAAGTGAGCTGAACTGGGCATCCTCTGAAATCAAAGCTTTGTTGTCAATCGGATCTGTCGGATCTTGATTCTGCAGCTGAGTAACAAGGAGCTTTAAGAAATCATCTTTCCCCATTATGCTTTTAGGATTTACGGTTTTCCGGCTAGGGAGACCTGTCCCTGTACTATTTTGAATACTTGCTATACTCATTTATTTCTCCTATATCCACAAATTCAGTGAATCTGTGTTAAATTGCTGTCTGTTAAATTCATTTTTACCGTCTTTACTCTCCTCGTTAAAAGTTTCCCTGTTTGAATTATGATTGCCGCCTGAAAAATTCTGGTGATTATTGTTGTTTCCGTTTGTATTCCAATTCAAGCTGCCATTATTGTTATTTAGACCATTCTGATTAGTTGTTGATGATATCTGCGGTATAACTTCAACTAATATTTTTGAAATCGTAATGCCATTTTTTGATAAACTATCTTTTAAGTCATCAATCTTATCTTGAAGTAGATGCACCGTAATGCTGCTTGCTGCGGAAAGCCGCAAAATCATTCCGTTTGCCGATACAGAAAGCTTCAAAAATACTCGGCCTAACTTGGGAGGATAAAGATTAATCGATAATGTAGGCGTTTTAGGAAAAAGATTTGCTGCATTTGATACGGAATTATTAATCTGTGCGTTAATGCTGCTGTTAAATGTATTGACTTCAGCAGATGTCAAAGTTATATTTTGTGAGCCTGTCAGATTGCCGGCATTAGATAAGTTGTTTAATATATTTATAGCTGTATCAAATTTAGTTGATTCTATTGCAATTTTCTTAGCGGCATGAGATGCTATGTGAATTTCTGTTTCGTCTGCTTTTATCTTATCGATTTCCCAAGCCGCATCTTTAGAATGAATGCCCGTAAGATTTTTTCTATCTTCTTTTGCATGTTTTACAATTCTGCTGTCATTGTTAATTCTTGTTTTGTGCGTGCCAAGGCTTTTGTTTAGGGGCAGCTTTTCATATTTTGCTGTTATCGGTCTATCTTTATGAACGATAACATCTGATTTTTCCTGTCCTATTTTTTTGGAATTTGTATATTTTGAAAAACTGGCATAAAAGGAATGTCTAAAGGCATTGGTTTTATTTGTAACACTTGTAACAACGGTTGTATTTTTCGATAATCGCTTGCCTTTTGTGCCTGCTTTATGCAATATGTGCACATCCATTAAAGCAGTTTTAGTTTTTATATCAAGTTCCACGCTTTTTTCGGTTTTAGTATTATTTACGGTTATTCGCAATGCAGATTTGCTTTTAG
>CAZAPZ010000001.1:8238-41452 GCA_964487285.1 uncultured Campylobacterales bacterium
AATTTATCCTTAACTTTTAGACCTTTGAATTTTAGATGAGAAGTTTTGCCGTCAGTCGCTTTTGGCAAAGTAACTTTACTAACAACTTCATTATTAATATCAAGCTTCACATTTTCGGGCTGAAGCTTCGCACTTTTTTCGGTTTTAGTATTATTTACGGTTATTCGCAATGCAGATTTGCTTTTAGTTGATATTGCTTTTTTGCTGTTTTCAATAATTCTATCGGCAGCCGGAGTTATTTTAGAATCCAATTTATCCTTAACTTTTAGACCTTTGAATTTTAGATGAGAAGTTTTGCCGTCAGCAATTTCAATAGGTTTAATTGTTTTTTTGCCTTCTTTTGATCCCTTGCTCATATTAACTTGTATAAAAAAGTTATTGACGGCAAAGTCGTTTTTAAGAAAATTTTTCCTCTTTACCGCTTTATTTACCTTGGCAGGTGCTTTGTTCTCGTTGGTAACTTTTTGATTTTTAGCAACAGATTCACCCGTTTCGTTCTTTTTATATTTTATTAGGAGATTCTTAAATGCGGCAGAACTGCCTTTTTTTGTCTTTATAGCTTTTTTTATAACAACACCTGCAAAATTTTCCGAACTTTTGTTCGCAGCATGAATACTTTTCATACCTTACTAACAGCAAATATCGTTCCGAAAGATTTTACGCTATGTAAATCTATTTTCTAAAATTTCCCCCTTCCCCCTTTTTTAAGAGTGGGTCAGGGGAAAATACGAATTATAACTTATTGACGCCCCTTTCGGAAGTTGTCAAAGATTTCTCCAATCAGCTTAGTTCTACTTAGCTTCATCTATTATTTTAATCATCATTTTTTCAACATTTTCAGCAGCGGGCTTAAGTGCCGACAGATCTGAGACAACCGGCAGCATAGATGTTGGTCTTACAGTTCCGATTCTTGTCTTGCCGTCACCCTTATCCTGATAAACTGAAATTCTGCATGGCATCATCATGCTCATATTCATATCAACCGACATTGCCTCTTTTGCGATATTAGGATTGCAAAACGCAACAATATTACATTCGCTGTCAAATTCTACACCTTTTTTTTTCAACATCGCTTTCATATCGTGAACGACAATAACACCAAACTTGTTTTCGACTATAGACTTCTGCAAATCCTCGGTTGCTTGCTTTACAGACTTATCCGTTTTTACAATATACCTCATAAATTCCTCCAATATTTTTTATTATCCGTATCTATACGTTATTCCATATATTGATTTTTCAAGTCCGTCTCAAGTTAAATTTTATTGCAACTCTAATATATTTCAGTATCAAACGAAAGATTATACCGAAATGATGCATATACCTTCAATCTATCAATATCAAGTCTTAAAGGAATAGAAGGAAAGGGAGATGCTTCTTTTAGCGCATTGATTGCGGCTTTGTCTAATATACTGTAGCCTGATGTTCTTATCAATTTTACGCTGGCAAGAGTTCCGTTTTTATTGATAATAAATACCAAATAAAGCATACCGGATTGATTTTTTTCCAAAGCCTCATCCGGATATATCCAGACCGATTGTACCAACTGCTTAATATGCGCCATATACGATGCATATTTTATATTCTTTGTAGCGATAGATATTACAGCTTCTTTCTTTGCGGCTCCTTTACCGTTTCTTACTCCTATGCGGGAGACCGATTTTCCCTGAATGGATTTCGGAGCATGATTTAACGCTAACTGTTTTACGGACTTAAAAATTGAATGATGTTTGATTGATACAACTGAAACAGCTTTATTTATTATGTAGCCGGTAAGTTTTTTGTGTGGTAAAACTTTATGCGGCCTTAACTTAGCAGCTATACGCTTTTTTTGTCTAACATGCTTTATTTTGATTCTTTTTTTTATACTGTTAAAACCACCGGCATATCTTTCGTGCTCAATTCCTTTGGGCTGGGTAATTTTTGTTTTTTCTTTCGCAATAATATTTCCGCTTGAAATTTGGTTTTTTGTTGAAGCTATGTGTATATTTTTCAATCTGCTTAAGTTAACTTTTTGATGGTGTTTGTTTTTCAGGGTTATCACATCAACCATTATAGGCTGAGTTTTTATGGGTAAAATTCGTTTTGCTTTATTGGCAACTAAGATAATGAGCATAATCAAGACAATATGAATCAGCAAAGAAAGAATATATGAGATTGATTTTTTCATTCTGTTTTGAGGATGGTTCTATAAGCCGGATTCTGTACCAAATTGGTGGCAGTCATCTATCTAGGATTGCCGTTACCGACAATCTCAAGCGATGTACCCGAGAATACACTATGGAAGGGTACATAATTATTCTCCTATTTCATCTTGCTTCAGGCGGGAGTTTTCAAGGCATAAAGATTACTCTTTATCCGGTGAGCTCTTAACTCGCCATTTCAACCTTACCATTTAGAATAATCTAAATGGCGGTATATTTTCTGCTGCACTTTCCGTAAGATAACGCTTTGGCGCTATCTTCCCGGGTGTTGCCCGGCACCTTCCTTCTGAAGTCCGGACTTTCCTCCTCATTTGAGGCGACTGCCCAAACCATCCCGACTGCCAATAATAGTCTCTTTTAAGCCATAGTCAACTGAATCTTATTTGACATCTAAATGTAAGTCTTCACCTGTTGCAGGGTTATGCGCTTATTATACGAATTCAGTAGAACGATATTTAGTTGAATCCGGTTTTATGTAATATATAGTAATTATAAACGGCGTTTGCTATTGTAAGTGCAATAAGATGTCTAAATGTGGAAGATGCCAAAAGTTGCTCTTCATGCTTATTTGAGATATAGGCATATTCAACTAATACAGCAGGCATTTTGGTTGTATACTTAATAACATATAAATTGTCCTTTACTGCGCCATTGTTTCTAAGACCCAGCTGATTTGATATATAATTTTCTAAATACTTAGCAAATTTGTAATCACTTTTATGATAATAATATGTTGTTGTGCCGTATAATCTATGATCCTCAGATGCGTTGCAATACAAACCGATAAATATATTTGCGCCGCTTTTATTTGCTTCGCTTACCCTCTGAGGTAAACTTACAAATGTATTGGAAATTCTATCTAATTCTACATCAATGCCTCTATTTTTAAGCAACTGTTTCAGTTTTAATGCCACACTTAAATTTACAAATGATTCCGGCAAACCTAAACGTCCAATTCCGCCAGGATCCGATCCTCCATGACCAACATCTAAAAACAGTTTGAATTTATGTATTAGAATTGGATATATTATTGTAACATATCTATCGTTTCTTATATGAAATGTCTTTACAAAAAACGGATTAAAGAATGATTCTTTTATAACGACATGGACAGCGTCAGGTTTAGTGCTGAATTGAGTTATTACCAATTTTAGTATTGTTGGGAACGGCGTGTATATAACACGTGTTTTTCCAATCAAAATAGAGTTTTCAAAAGATAAGATATGAAATTTTTCGTAATTTCGTTTAAAGTTTGATTGCTTGATTACAAATTTGCCTGTTGAATATATACGTATTGTTTGTCTATTTATAGAAATATTTGTTATTCTACCATTATTCATGTATCCAAAAGATTTCTGTTGGGTAAAAAAAATAACAACAAAACTTAACATTACAATAACCGCAACATTATACTTTTTTATAAACATATGCTTCTCCTAGTCTGCCATAAAAAAACTCTATACTACTTTTACTACATTTTATGAGCTTTATCAAACACTGCGGATCAACTGGTCAAGTCCCAACTCTGCTGTAAATTTTCTTTCTGTCGAATTAAGATTTTCTGTTTAACACACTCAGCGTCTTTGTCTTTAGCTTGAAATAGTTCAGGATGTTTTTTCTGCCATTCGAAATACTCCTGCCATATCAAAAATATCTACTTCCCGTAATCTTTGTCTTGTTCGGCTGGTAGTGCTCCAATTAAACCAGCAGCTGACTGCTTATTTGGGAATATACGAATAACTCATTCGTGTCTTTAAAATCGCTTCATTCAGCCTTTCCTGCATGCTGCTTGCAAGATAGGCGTCTGCGTGGGGTAGTAACCATCTTGCGATAGAGCATCTTCAAGGCCGTCTTCCGGTATATCAGGAGCTTTATTCGCTTTCCTGATATTATATTGGCCTTACGCACCTAACAAAAAATAAATGACTATTCAAGAGATTAAACAGTCGCAGATTTACGTGAGTTGCGGGACTCAAGATGATCGCTTACGGATTAACAGAAGTGCCCTCAACTAACAGGTTAGCACCTCAAATCTAATTTCTAAATCCTGCTATTTATTTGGCTTCTGTGGAAGTGCTTATTGTGCAGTGGTCTCATAATATATCAACAGATTATTATCCTAAAAGCCCTCAAAAAGGCATATTTAAAAGCTTTTTTGAGGAAGAAGAAGATGGGTTAAGGTCGATTTGCAATATCTTGTATAAAAATCGATTCCAAATCTTTTTTCTCTGAATTCACACTGATAATTTTCAGATCAAGAGCTGTTATACTGTGAAGTTTGCTTTCCAAATCATCAGTCTTGCAGGTTACGGAACACAAATTATCTCCTATATAACAACTATCCGTTATTTTTCTTCTATTCTTATCATCTAAAAAAATAATTTTATAACTTGACGCTGAAAGTTGCTTTATCTGATTTAAGCCAATTGTTCGTATCATTCTACCTTTGTTTATAATAGCAACTTTAGTGCAAATATCTTCTATATCTGGAATAATATGCGAACTGAAAAATATTGTTGTATCCTCTTTATGCAATTTCTTGATAATCTGCTTGAACAGGTATCTTCCAACGGGATCGACTCCTCCCATCGGTTCGTCTAGAATTAGTATTTTAGGTTTATGTATGATAGATGCGGCAAAACCGAGACGTTGAATCATACCCTTGCTGTATTCTCTTACTCTCTTAACTGCCGAGCTTTCAAGTCCTACTAAATCTATCATATCTTCGGAACGGCTTTTCGCCTCGTTTTTATCAATATTGTGCATTGCACAAGAAAACATCAATATATCCATTCCTGTTAAATTATCTACAAAAGATGGATTTTCCGGCAGGAACCCCATCTCATATCTACATTTTATGTCCGTTGAATAAAGACCATTGATAAGCACCTTTCCTTCATCTGCTTTTATAAAGTTCATCATTATTTTCATAGTAGTGCTTTTTCCTGCTCCGTTTGGCCCAAGAAAGCCAAAAATCTCGCCTTTTTGAACACTCAAGTTGATTCCGTCAATAGCCATCTGTTTTTTATGTAACGACTTAAATGTCTTATGAAGATCTTTTATTTCTATAGCTTCCATTTTTCCTCTTTTTATGATATTTTGCAAGATTACTGGTGGTTTTTATACTGTCGCCGCTTATGTAAAATTTCCCTCCGTACGGATCAACGGGTATCTTATCAATAATTTTTTTATCAACAAGTTGATGCAGATTTTCAGGCAGCGATGAGTATCTCTTTTTGTATATGTTGATCGCCTGAGTAAGGGATTCTATTTTGCTAAGGGCATCTAACCGTAATTCATAAATGGACTTAATCGAACTGTTATGTGTAGCTTTTATCATAGCTTTTAAAAATACAATGCCAAGTTTTGTTCGCCCTCCTTCATAAAAATAGCGAGCGGCAAGATTTGTGAATAGACTTGATCCGCTGATCTCTGCAGCTTTCTTAAAATAATAGGCGGCATTTTTATAATCTTTTAAGAAATATGCGTAGTTGAAACCTATGAAAAATGGTAATTTAAAATCCCATTTTCTATATTTGAATACATGTTTGAGCAAAAAATTTACATCCTTCACATGCCCGACATTCCAAGTAAATGTCGCTTGAGCAAAATAGTATGCATCCTCATTGTATGGATTGAGATTAATAGCTTCCTGCACGGTTTTAAATAGGTTAAAGTATTCTATTTTCCTAAACTCTTTTGCCGCAAGGATTTTTTCTTTACCTCCGTAATAAACGGTAGCCTTAATGCTTAAATACTCTCCCATAAACCATCTGAACTCGCCAAGTGAATATTTGTACAGCTTACCCTGCGGAGTAAAACCGAGCTTTGCCTGTTGCGGACGATTTATCATATAGCTTGTAAAACTATTCATAAAGATTAAATAGAGCGTGATAATAAATATGATGAGAACAGCTTTTTTCACTCTAAATTAAATTCCTTCTTCTAAATATTTCGGTTGCAATCAATAACAGTATGCCGGTGTAGATACAAAAATAAGCTATTGGGTATATTATAGAACTGTAGTTCAATCGTATTGCATAAACGGCGTAAGTAGTAAAATCGAATGCAGAAAAATTGGGTACAATGTAGTAGAGCATTTTGATTATATATTTAAAAAGCAAAGAGTAGCCATGAATATTTGTTATATAATCATAAACACTTTGAGATGCATTTCCTACAATATATATAATAATAGTACCAAAAAACGGAATAAAAAATGAAGTGGCAAATGACGTGAACAGAAATCCGATTCCCATTAAAAGTATGTATTTCAATAGAGTCATAATAAAAGCCGCTATGATATTTGACCATATAATCGGAAGTTGAGAATGATACATGCCGGCTGATATTTTAATTGCAACAATTGAGACTGCAAAATTAATCGAGCTGAATATTACCATAATAGCTACAAATCCCAAAAATCTTCCCATAAAATATTTGCTGCGGCTGATAGGGTTTCCAAGAATTGTATATACATATTTTCTCTCTATATCACGCCATATCGTTACAACTCCGCCGAACATTGCCAGAAAAAGCATTATGAATGAGTTTAAAGAGAGCGACATTGTTATAGAAACCTCCTGAATCTGCCGCATAGACATAGCACTGAATACTGGAACAAGAGCAAATAGCAGCACCATAGAAAATATAAGATAAAATATCCTGTCATTGATAGTCGATTTAAATGTCCAAAAAGCTATGTTAAACATACGAACTCCAAATTTTCAAATGTTCTCACAATATCCGATATTATAAAACGGTATAGCGGTTTGGCAAGCGGTAATGAATTAGCAATGCAATAATTTAATTTGCCAAACAGCTTTTATCTATTATAATGACGCAACTAAAAAGTATATAGTGGAGGATTGACTGATTATGAAAAGTACAATCATTACAAATATCCTGGGATATCCTGAGATTGGAGATAAACGGGAATTAAAGAAGGCTATCGAATCCTTTTGGCGCGGTGAGACGACCGAAGATGAATTAACACTCGCTGCAGCTGACATTAAAAACAAGAATTGGAAATTGTTAAAGAATGAGGGCATAGACCTTATTCCAAGCAATGATTTTACATTATACGATCAGATGCTTGATATGAGCTGCCTGCTCGGTAATATTCCTGAGAGATTTGGAAAGCATGACAAGGTAGATCTTGACTTATATTTCAGAATGGCGCGAGGCAAGAGTGTTGCAGGCAACTCTGATATAAAGCCGTGTGAAATGACCAAATGGTTTAATACCAACTATCATTATATTGTTCCGGAACTGAGCGTTGATACAAATTTTAAATTATCCTCCGATAAAATTTTTAATGAATTTAAGGAAGCTCTTGAAATCGACATACTTACAAAACCTGTTCTTATAGGCCCTATCACATATCTTATGCTTAGCAAAAACTATTCTGACGAAAAATTTGATAATTTGCAGCTTCTCGGTAAAGTTATTCCGGTTTATTTAGAAATTATCAAACGATTAGGCAAGCTGGGAGCTGAATGGATCCAGTTGGATGAACCTATCTTGTCAACCGATATATCATCTCCCGTACGCAACAAATTAGAATATACTTATAGCCTTTTTAATGACCGTTCAAAAGTTAAATTGATGGTAGCCGACTATTTTGGTAATTTAGAAGAAAATTTGTCAACTATCGCAAATTTGAATGTTAACGCCATTCATGTGGATGCTTCTGCGGATGAAATTTTAGATATAGCAAATATTATAAAAGGAAGCGGCAAGCTGCTTTCAATAGGCATAGTTAACGGGCAAAATATATGGGCAAACGACTTAGAGGCATCAAAAAAAGCATTATTAAAAATAGTCGACATTATGGGTAAACAAAATATCATGGTAGCGGCATCTTCTTCGCTAAAATATGTCCCTGTGAGCGTTGAATACGAAACCAATATGGATGACGAAATAAAAAGCTGGCTTTCGTTTGCAAAAGAGAAGGTAAAAGAGATATCCGTGTTGTCTAAAATAATTAGCGATAACACCGATGATACCGCAGCTCGTTTGCTGAAGATAAATAGCGATGTTATCAGCTCTCGAAAAAATCACCTTCTATCAAATAACCCTGAGGTTAGAAAAAGATGCGCTAATATTGCCGATAGCGACTTTAACAGGAAATCTCCATATACGGTTAGAGCTGCCAAGCAGCGTGCAATTTTAAATCTCCCAAAATTGCCAACCACTACCATAGGCTCTTTTCCTCAAACAAAGGAGATTAGAAAAATCAGGTCTGATTTTAAAAAGGGAAATATAAATAAAGCTGACTATGATAATTTTATAGCAGAAGAGATAAAACGTGTTATTTCTTTTCAAGAAAAGATAAAAATTGATGTTCTTGTTCATGGTGAACCGGAACGCAATGATATGGTTGAATATTTTAGCGATATGCTGAATGGATTTATGTTTACGCAGAACGGATGGGTAAGAAGCTACGGCACCAGATGCGTTAAGCCGCCTGTTATTTACGGGGATGTTTCACGAAAGATTCCCATGACTGTCAAATGGACTACATTTGCACAATCGTTAACTAAAAAACCCGTTAAGGGAATGCTTACAGGTCCAATCACTATGATCCAATGGAGTTTTGTCCGTGACGATCAGCCGTTAAGCCAAACAGCTGTTCAAATTGCTCTATCAATTCGCGATGAAGTGCTTGACCTTCAAAAAGCGGGCATAAAAGTGATTCAAATTGACGAACCTGCATTAAGAGAAGGGCTTCCGCTTCATAGGGATATGTGGAATGATTACTTAAAATGGGCAATAAACAGCTTTAAACTTGCGGCAAACGGTGTATCGGATGATACTCAGATTCACACGCATATGTGCTATAGTGAATTCAACGATATCATTAGATCTATTGCCGATATGGATACCGATGTGATATCCGTAGAAGCATCGCGATCAAACATGGAATTGCTGAATGCATTTGTCGATTTTGAATATCCCAACGAAATAGGCCCTGGAATATACGATATTCATTCGCCGAGAGTGCCCTCTGTCGAAGAGATTGTGTCATTGATTAAAAAAGCAATGAATGCGATATCACCGGACCGTTTATGGGTTAATCCTGACTGCGGCTTAAAAACAAGAGGCTGGAAAGAGACGACTGAAGCTTTATCTAATATGATAGAAGCTGCAAAAATTTGCAGGAACCTTCCGCAGATTGTGAAATAAAGAGAGTTAAAACTTAAATTAAATTATTTTTTTCTTCGTCATTAGCGAGCAAACCAATTCTTGCAATTGCGAGGTGAAATACGAAGTGATTTTGGCAATATGTTTCCTCTGAAAAGATGAGACTTGATACTCCAAGCAAAAAGTAGCAGGAACTATCAAAGCGCTGTTGTTTATCTGGCTTGAGTGGTATGTTGCTGAAACGGTTGTTGGTGTTCTTAGTTTCCGAATATAGATATCAATTCACCGATGTTGCACACTTGCGTTGAAAATTATTAAAGATTAAGTTGAGCAATAGATGTTAAGTGAAGGAGAAAAAAGACTTAAGCGCGGTATAAAAGGGTGTACCTTACTTTTTTTGATTTCTGCGAACTCTATCATCATACAACGGTTCTGTAATAACGAAAAATAAATTTTCTTCAATTTTGTTTTAGGCACAGGCATTTATCGGTTTAATTAACTTGTAATCTGTTAAAACCTCATTTGGTGTTTTTTCCATCCAAACCACAATGTTTTAAATCATTATAGCAGCTAAATGGAAAAAGCAATTAGTGGAGAGAATGCCCGGTATATTCACAAAAGAGTCTGATTCTGAATGGAAACGGAACCCCAGAACTATTCAATAGTGGCCGGAGTCAGTTTACAAGCAGCAAATTCTTGAAACTGCTTGAAGATAAAGAGACCATAAAGATCAGTATGAATTCAAAAGGAAGAGCTTGACGATATCTATATAGAGAGGTTATGGAGGAGCCTGAAGTCTACTTTGACGGCCTTAGATTACAACAGGATTTTCATAAAGCATGTTAGAGGATATCACCTTAAAAACAGTTTGGATATGGTCTTGACAATGGGGTGCAGTTTAAATCACCACCTTAATCTTTCTTCACTTGAATATGAATTGTACAACCGGAAAATTAAATCATCATTGATGCGGGCTTACGACTTGTCTCTGCTTAGAATGATTGATTGAAAATTGGGTTGCTAACAACGGCGTGGAACTGACGCCCAAACACGTAGGGTTTGTTCTGCAGTGGTCTCGTTATTTTTTCCATAGTTTGTTTAATATTGCTACGATAGTTAGCGCAAGCAGTATTCTAGTTCCAAGCATAATGAATCCGTTTGCACCTACAGCAACAAATATAAGTGTATCTTCAATGGCTGCGTGACAGATGGATAGAAATATTACGGTGAATATAATATCTCTATGACTCATATTGCCTTCTATGCTGTTTTTAATCAAAACGCCCGATCCATAGACTATTCCGAGTAGAAGGCCTACGATCATACTTATTGACGCATTTTCTGAAATACCAATTTTGTTTAAAGGTCTGCTTATTATCTGTTTTGTTTTACTATACATTTTGGAGTGTTCATATACTTCAAACACTATAGTTAAAAATATTATAATTGCAGTAATTTTGGCACTAAGATAAAATGCGCCTTCAACTGCAGGTGCAATGGCTAATGCCATAATAAATTAAGAATTCCTCCTGCAGTAAAAGATACCAATAAACGGAAAGACGCAATTATATATCCCTTGAAACCCACACGGGATAAAATAGCGGTCTCTATAAAAAGATTGTGGGCTATACCGATCATCAATCCAAGTATTGTAATTTGCTTGACAGTTAAACTTAAGGGTGCCGCCGCCGCTACGGCAGCATACAAATTTAAACTGAATCCAGTTATTAAAACCACAGAAGCATCTCCCGGCAATCCGAGAAATTTCATAAACGGAGTGAAGATGCTGCCTATTTTTTGTATGTATCCAAGCTGATTTAGTATGTCTATCATTATGTAAAGTGGGAATGTATAAACAATTATCTTCAAACTTATCTTGATGCCTTTTTTAAAACCGCTTTCAATCCGATTTAAAATATTTAATAAGCTTAACTTAAATTGATGTCTATAATTCATGCCATTCATACTGTACATAATAATGATGTTCGGCAAATGTCAAATGCAAACATCGGATCTCGCAATATACAGGAAAAGCAGTATAAATAGAATAACAAAAGTGTAGAGTTGCAATTTGCCAATAGTTGACATGAAAAAGAGAGAATTTAAAGCACAGCAAAATAGCAGAAGGAAATATAAATTTGAAAATTAGACCAAAATCTGCAATAATGCATAAATGGAATCTATGATTTTTACATGCTTTACTTAAAAAAAGCCAAAGACACAAAGGGCAAAAGTTTAGGTATTAGATTTCAGCAGAGATTTAGCAACCTAAATTATGAAAAACTGAGGTGCAGCATTTGTTGTTAAACAGAGTATGAAGAAGGCGGTATATTTTGCCGTAAGCCTTATCCTTTTTATAGTTGCAGTTGCAATCTCTTTTAATTATCTTATTTTTCAACCGATTCTACACAAACAAGCGCAGTCATTTTGTAAAAATATAACATTTGACGGCAGTTATAGAATAAACGGCAGCGGATTTACAATAATTGCCAATAATGTTGTATGTAGTCAAAAAGGAAGTTCGGTTAAGATTAAAAAAATATCGGTTTTATATAAAACCGATACGATCGTTAACTGGCTTTTTGGATCATCGAAGCTCATAGGTTCGGTGCAATTATTCAATCCGGATATAAAACTTGATTTAAGTAAACAGAAATCAGGATCAAACATAGCTGATATTAGTAAAAGGTTAGTTTTGTCTAAAATTATAGGCGGCAAAATGCAGCTTAAGATAGATAACCGGATATTTTATCTGAATAATATTTCAGTTTTAAGTGATGATAGCATAGATGCGAAGGTTGAGTATAAAAACTACAGTGCAAATCTCATATATCTGAAAAAAAGTAATAAGATTGTTTTATCATTTAAAAATCTTGATTCCTCTATTTTGAAACAGCTTCTGATTCCAAGGGAAGTAAAATTAAGAAAATTATCAGGCACATTCAACTATGACCTGATTAGCAATATTGGCGTACTGAAAGCTTCTGTCAGCAAGATTGCGGTTAATCCTTATTTTGATATCAATGATGCTGTAGTCAGGGTTATCGTAAATCCGTTAAAACAAGAATATAATGGTAAAATATTTGTATGGAAAGGTTCGAATATGCTGACTGTTAATATCCATGTAAAAAGAAAGAAATTCAGGATTGCTATCAGAAATTATCTTGCAAATGCAACATTTTTAAGTGGTTCAAGCAAAAAACTTAAAGCTATTTTTGATAAATATAAAATAACAGGGAAAGTTAGGATAAAAAGAGCTGCGATTGAGGGTTGTGTAGATAATTTGAGGAAAGTATCGATAACAGCGGCAGGAACGGCATACGATGCGAACTTCAGAATAACTCCCGACACACCTTTGCTTACTAAATCAAGCGGAAAGTTCGAGCTTGATAATAATAACTTAAATCTCACTAATCTCAAAGGAAATCTTGGCGGTTCTTTTGTGAATAAAGGAAATATTAAAATAAGCAGTCTATTCAGCAAACCATCGGCGGCAATTAATTTAAGTTTAAAACTCAAGCTTGATGATGCCGCAAGATGGATGACCACTAATCTTTTGCATGATAAGCATGCTCAATCTCTTTTGAAATATGCCGATGAAATAACCGGGCTGATGCATATATCAATAAGAAATTATCGTTTTCGTCCTAAACCGTTTTTCCCGTTTTTAATTAATATAAGAGATGTACATCTCAAAAATTACAACCGTAATCTAAAACTTAGTTCCGCTCTTGTTGTTATAGAAAGAAAAACCGATACAGTAACAATAAGCGCATCTGATATGAAATTTGATATGCCCGATCTTAAGGCTGTCTCATCTGTTTTTATTGAGATACCATCCAACAATCCCGAAAATAGTTCTACCACTTTAATCGGAAGTCTAAAGGCTGATTCTCTTAAGATGATATTACCGTCATTAGATTTACCATATTCAGGTAAATTTAAAATTATTGTTAAAAAGAATATTTCAGTTCAATTTGACGGTTTGACTAAAAAGAAAATTTTTGGCATAGACAGTATTGCAGCGTTAAGAGGAAGCGTTTTAATTCCAAAAGATAAGATGAAATACAAAGGCAGACTGCGGATGAATATAAGTAACGACATATTCTCGTATAATGCAGAGGTCGGCATAAAAAATGAGAATATAAGCGTAGAGGGCAAGGGCAAAATAGGCATCGGTAATTTTTCAGCGAATGGATTTTATGAAATAAAAAATAAATATTGGCATATTAATTTGAAGAGCTCAAGCATTATGCTTGATAAGCTGTTTTCATTGATTGGTAAACGAGATGACAACATAGAAAATTTTGGAGAAGGAACTATAAATATGAGCTTGGATAACACATATTATAAAAAGCTTGTTTTTCCTTTTATTACTGCTAATATAATATTTGACAGAGAGTTTGCTACATCAAAAGATCTGACGGTTAGGTTTGTTAACGCATTTGCAAAAGGGAATCTGCTTTATAGCCTATCTAAAAAATATATCAAATGCGACTTTAGCTATAAGGGCATAGATGACGATCTCATAATGAATCAGATTGGACTTAATGGTGAGCTAAGTGCTAAAAATTTAGATCTTGAAGGCAACTTTTTAATACCTGAAGATGGACCAGCTTCAGCATATGTCAAGTATAGTTCGGCAAATGGGAGAATTGAAAAATTTCCTTCTTTATCGAAGCTTTTGCATTACTTATCCGTTAAAAACATTCTAACATTAAATTTTACAAATATTGCAAGACAAGGATTAAAATTTAAGAAAGTTAGCGGATCTTTTACTCTTGAGAATGGAGTTTTGTTTACCAAAGACCCGCTTATTATAAAAGGTGATCTAAATATGATATTTATAGGAAAATATTATACCGATAAAGATATTATCGACGGCATACTTGGAATAAAAACATTCACACTTATAAATAAAATAATATCGCATGTGCCTATTGTAGGATGGATATTAACGGGAAAGGATAAAAACTTTTCAATACTCTCGTTTTCTGTAAAAGGTAAATTAAATAAACCTGAGATTTTACCTTTGCCGATACGAAGCATAGGAGGCGGATTGTTAAATATTATAAGAAGATCCCTAACGTTTCCATTTCAGCTGGGAAAATGAAAATATTAATTGTTGATGATGATCAGCAGATGAGAAAAGCTATGGATATAGCTATCAAAAGATTCGGTTATCAAACCGTTTTAGCATTAGATGGAAAAGATGCTTTGAGGCTGATAGATGAATCCATAGACGTTGTTATTAGTGATATTAAAATGCCCGGTATGAATGGTGTAAATCTTTTGAAAGAGATAAAAAAGCTGTTTATAAGCCTGCCGGTAATACTTATAACGGCATACGGTACGGTTCAGCTTGCGGTTAAAGCTCTCAAATTAGGTGCATCGGACTTTATCTTAAAACCGTTTGACAATAAAATCTTGAAAGAAGCTATAGAAAGAGCATCTCGTTTTGTAGGGCATGAAATAAATATCGCCGACGATAAGTTTATAGGCAGTGATGGCGATATTTTGAGGATTAAAGCTCTTTTGAAAAAGGTGGCCGATACCGATATTCCGATACTTTTGTCCGGTGAAAGCGGAACAGGAAAAGAGGTTGCAGCCCGCTATATTTACAATCTAATGAAAAATATTGGTGATGGCAATAAAGATATACCGTTTGTTGCAATCAACTGTTCAGCTATTCCGGAGAATCTATTTGAAAGTGAGATGTTTGGCTATGAAAAAGGGGCATTTACCGATGCGGTTAGTAAAAGAATAGGAAAGTTTGAAGAGGCATCGGGCGGGATTTTGTTTGCAGATGAGATCACAGAGATGCCGTATAATCTTCAGGCTAAACTCTTACGCGTTCTCCAGGAAAAGAAAATTGTGAGAATTGGCGGAAAAGAAGTTATACCGGTTAATTTTCGTTTTGTTTCATCTACAAATCGTAGTATAGAGGAATCTATACTAAAAAATAAACTTAGAAAAGATCTCTTTTTTCGCATTAATGCTTTGACTGTGGAGCTGCCCCCACTTAAACACAGAGAAGGAGATATAGGCAAGTTGGCGAATCATTTTCTTCAAATATATAGGGCAAGGTTCAAGCGGCAGGTTTTATCAATTCAAGATGATGCCATGGAACTACTGATGAATTATGAATGGCCTGGAAATATAAGGGAGCTGGAGAATGTTATAGAAAGGGCGGTTGCACTTTCAAACGGCAAAATTTTAAATAGAAGCGACATTTTTCTTCATGGAACATATTTTAGTTCCGAATTAAAGAAAGAGGAAGAATTTTCCGTTATGCCCCTTGCCGATATGGAGAAGAAACTGATCTATAAAGCGTTGGAGAAAAGCAATGGGAACAAAACTAAAGCTGCTGATATGATAGGTGTAACACCGAGAACGCTGAGAAATAAGCTCAAAGAGTACGAAGATTAGTGTTGATTTAAGCGAGAACGGATTCCTGCTTTCTGCAATGAGTCAAGTGCAGAGAGCGCTGATGAATAAATGGTATAGTTTTTATATGTTTTTATTAATATTTGGTATATGGTGGAATAGTTATTGCTTCATACTAATATAAGAAGGAGGCATGTTTTGCTAAATTATAAAATTGAAAACCTTATGGCAGACAGCATGAGAACAGAGATAACTAAAATGAATATCATATCATCTAATATTGCCAATATGGATACACCTAATTATAAAGCCAGGAGACTTCAAACGGATAACAACAGTTTCAACGATATACTGCTTAAAGTAACTTCACCGAGACATATACAACCATCTTTCACATCAAATAAAATAGTTCTAAGCAATGATATAGCAAGAAATGACGGCAATAATGTAAATATGGAAAAAGAAATGGTAAGTATTGCAAAAGTAAAAGTTAAATACGCTCAGATTTCTTCTATGCTACGATTTAAACTTAATTCCATTAACAATTTGCTCAATCAGGTATCTAGGGTATAAGGTTGAGAAATGAAAGCTTTTGACATTGCGGCAAGCGGATTAAGCGCAGAACGTTTTAGAATTGATATTATATCTTCCAATATAGCTAACAGCGATACCATAAAAACCGCTGAAGGCGGTCCGTACAAGAAGCGCTCCGTTATATTTCAAGCTGTCCCGTTTCAAAACTATCTTTCTAAGGTAAAAGTTGAAGATGTTGTAAGAGACGACAGCCCTCCGAAACTGAAATATGATCCGTCAAATCCGCTGTCCGATAAAAACGGTTATGTTCATTATCCAAACATAAGTCCTATTGTCGAAATGACCGATATGGTTGAAGCAATGCGTGCATACCAAGCTAATGCATCGGTGATAGATGCCGCCAAAAGTATTGCGAAAAATACACTCGCTATACTTGGATAAAGAAGACTCTAAAAGATTTTATATAAAAAGATAAGGGTGCGTAACATTGGATTATAACTTGAAGTTTCTTAAACTAATTGTATAATAAGGTAAAGTATAGAAAGGGGGATTAACTAAAAATGAATGGCATAAACAAAATAGATAGTGTAATATCGGTCGATCCTCTAAAAAAACAGTCAAACGGTGGTGCGGATTTTGGAAAAATTCTATCCGGTTCGATTGAAGCTGTGAATAAACTTCAACAAGAGGCGGATAACTCTGTAGCAAAAATTGCCGAAGGTAAAAGCGACGATATTGTAGGAACCGTTCTTGCATTAGAGAAGGCTGACCAATCACTTAAATTAATGACCGAGGTGAGAAATAAAGTTATAGAGGCTTATAATCAGGTGATGCGTATGCAGGTCTAAGCTGAATGGATTTTAGCCTTTTATTACAAGAAATATCCAAGCTATTTAAAAACTTGTCGGTATCACAAAAGGTCATACTGACATTTTTTACTACTTTAATGTTAGCGGGTCTAATTGTTTTGTCATTTTCCGAGGGTGGCAGCAAACCATATTCATTGCTATATTCCGGACTGACTCCATCCGATACATCGAAAATTATTGCCGAACTTAAATCTTCGCATGTAAAGTATAAGCTTGCGGGAGAAGGAACAATAGATGTTCAGAGTGACAAAATTTTTGATGTGCGTATGCAGCTTGCATCAAAAAATCTTCCATCCGGCGGTGTTGTAGGCTTTGAATTGTTTGATAAATCCAACTTTGGAACAACGGATTTTGTGAACAACATCAACTACCAAAGGGCGCTTTCGGGTGAGCTTACAAGAACTATAAACAGTCTTGATGAAGTTAAAAATAGCAGAGTGCAAATAGCCATACCAAAGCCGTCAATCTTTGTTTCTAAACAGCAAAGCCCGTCTGCAAGCGTTGTTCTTTCGCTGAATTATAATATTTCTATGGCGTCTGTTAGGGCTATTCAACATATTGTTGCTTCAAGCATCCCGGGAATGAAAACAAGAGATGTTACTGTTGTTAGTACGGACGGAACTTTATTGAGCAGATCCAAAGAAATGGCTGTAAGTGATGAAAAAATTAAATATCAAAGACAGATTGAGCAGCTGCTTGAAAATAAAGTTAGAAGACTTCTCGCCCCGATTGTGGGAAATAAATTAACGGTGGCAATAAAGGTTGATGCCGACTTTAGTAAGAGTAGTAAGCAGTCGATTGTTTATGACCCTAATTCTGTTCCTGTAAGCGAGGAAACTACAAGTGAGAAAAACGGAGCCTCATCTTCAGGTGTGCCGGGAGTAGTTTCCAATGTTACCAGTTCACCTACAGCTCAATCTGTACCCATTTCATCATCTAAGAAAAAGACAGTAACTAATTTTGATGTTGGAAAAATTATCACGCAGAATAGCTTGGAACCTGGAAGAATCAAACGTGTCACAGCATCTGTTATTGTTGACGGCAGCTATGTTATGAATAAAAAAAAGAAGGTATATGTGAAACGTTCAAGCCAGCAAATGGCACAGTTAAAAAGTCTTATTGCTTCGGCCATAGGTTACGACAAAAATAGAGGAGATTCGCTGACCGTTGCAAATGTTCAGTTTGCGTTGCCTGCAGTATTAGCTATACAAAAAATTAGCACTGTGCAAAAATTATTAAATAAATTAAAAGAGTTTTTGCCTATTTTGCGCTACCTTTTTGGACTTATAGCTGTTATGTTTTTATACCTGTTTGTTGCCAGGCCTCTTGTAAAAAACCTCTCCAAGCCGATTGCCGAAATTGATTCGTCCGGTGGTATTGACAGAACGGTTGTGGGTCAAAAGGTTTCAGATATCGAAGCTAAAGTTAAAAGAGAGATTGAGGTCGAATCTCAGCTGACAGAGACTCAGATAAAAGAGAAAGAATTTAATAATTCAGTTAAGAAAAAAGTTAACGATGTACCTGAAACCGCAACTACAGTACTTAGAGGGTGGCTAAACGAATAGTTGAAATGGGTAAAATAAGTGAAATTTCTGATAAGCTGCCAGGAATAAGAAAAGCGGCCATTGTTACAGTTGCTCTTGGCGAGAAACTGGCTGGAAATATATATAAATATTTGAGTAAAGATGAAATAGCTTTAATATCCGAAGAGGTTGCCAGAACAAAAAAGGTTGACAAATCTGTTGAAGCATCAGTATTGAAAGAGTTCTACAATCTTGTGATGGCAAACCAATATGTTAATGAGGGCGGCTTTGAATATGCAAAAGAATTAATACTGAAAAGACTGCCTGAAAATGAGGCTAAGGCTATAATATTAAGAATTGAAAAAACACTAAGGTATGGAAATAGTTTTGCATTTCTTTCTAAAATAGGAGCTTCTGAATTAATAAAGTTTCTTAAAGATGAGCGTCCGCAAACAGTTGCAGTTGTACTTTCAAACATGAAGCCTAAGCAAGCAGCGGAAATTTTATCTAAATTAGAAGAAAAACTTCAAAATAAAGTTATGTTGAGGATGGCAAGTACAGAAAATGTCTCTCCAGAAGTACTAAAGCAGGTTTCCGAGATTTTAAATGCTCGCCTTAAAAATGTCTCCGTATCTGAGGGTATAAAGGTTGGAGGCATTGATAATGTTGCTGAGATTTTTAACAATATGGAAAGAGAAAATTCCAAAAAAATACTTGAAAATTTATCCAAAGAGGATGAAAAGTTAGCATCAAAGATCAGGGATCTGATGTTTGTGTTTGATGACATAGTTAAACTTGATAACAAAGATATTCAGGAAATACTCAAGCGAATTGATAAAAAAAATCTTATTGTTGCTCTTAAAGGGACAACTGAGGAAATAAAGGAGAGATTCTTATCCAACATGAGTCACCGTGCTTCAGATACCATAAAAGAAGAGATGGATTATTTGGGATCAGTTAAAGTAAAAGAGGTTTCCGAAGCGCAGCACAGTATAGTAGAAGAGATAAGAGCTATGGATGATGAAGGCATCATATCAACTTCTGCTGGTGAGGATGACCAATATGTCTCTTAAAAAATTGGATAGCTACGATCTTAAAACAGACGAAGATGCCAATAGCCTATTTAGTCGGCTCAGTGGAAAATCGGAAGGATTAGCGGACATATACAAAAAGAAATATGATGAAGGATATAACAAGGGCAGGGAAGACGGAATAGCTACCGGAGAAAATTCTGCCGAATCCACTTTAAAAGGTCTGTATGATAAAGCATTTGGGAATATTGATTCATCGGTAAAAAAACTTGATCTTTTATACGATAACTATATGACCATAATTAATAGCCTTGAAGAAGGTCTGCCTGATTTAATAGCAGCTGTATCCGAGAATCTAATTTATGAAAAACTTGATAAAGACGATGGTACTATAATCAAAAAGGTGGTTGACAAGATAGTAGAAAAGATAAATTCGAAATTTGTTGTTTATGCATCCGAAGATGATAAAAAGAAAATGAGTTTTTCAGAATCTTTTGATATTAAAAGTGATAAAGAGCTGAAAATAGGAGATATTGTTATAGACTGGAAATATGGAAAAATAGACGGCAGAATAAAAACCAGGATTAAAAA
This sequence comes from uncultured Campylobacterales bacterium, assembly GCA_964487285.1. GTDB lineage: Bacteria > Campylobacterota_A > Desulfurellia > JAADFJ01 > JAADFJ01 > CAZAPZ01. The sequence continues at coordinate 28,524 of CAZAPZ010000001.1, forward strand.
CATAGAAAATCAGATTAAAGGTATAAAACTTGAAGAGTTTATCAAAAAGAATTAAAACTTTAGAAAACGCTGATTCTTTGAGCTATTACGGAAAGATTGAAAAGGTTGTAGGCTTAACTTTGCAGGCAGTCGGTGTGCCTGCACAATTGGGCGGTATATGCGATATTCACATTGGCAACAGACATCTTTTGGCTGAGGTTGTAGGATTTGATAATGAAAAGATTTTTTTAATGCCGTTAGGTAATACGAAAGGTATATATTCAGGCTGCCAAGTAACATTGAATAATAAAAAACTTTCCATTGAATGCAGCAATAAACTTCTCGGGCGAGTAATAGACGGAATGGGCATACCTATTGATTCTAAAGGTGACATTTTGCCTGACATAGAATATCCGCTATACGCTGATCCTATTTTGCCTTTATCAAGAGGAATAATAAACGAACCGCTTGAGACAGGTGTTAAAGCTATTGATTGTTTCACAACGCTCGGCAAAGGTCAGAAAATAGGAATTTTTGCCGGATCGGGAGTGGGTAAAAGCACTCTAATGGGGATGATTGCAAGAAACAGCAATGCAGATGTGAATGTTATAGCACTTATAGGCGAACGGGGACGTGAGGTGAAAGAATTTATTGAAAGAGACTTGGGAGATGGACTGAAACGCTCTGTGGTTGTTGCTGCAACCAGTGAACAGCCGCCTCTTGTGAGGCGAGAAGCAGCATTTTGTGCAACTGCTATTGCGGAGTTTTTTAGAGATCAGGGCAAGGATGTGCTTATGATGATGGATTCTGTTACCCGTTTTGCAATGGCGCAGAGAGAGATAGGACTTTCCATAGGTGAACCCCCGTCAACCAAGGGATACACGCCTTCGGTCTTTTCGCTTCTTCCTAAACTAATGGAAAGAGCCGGCAAAATAAATAATTCCGGAAGCATAACAGCTATATATACCGTATTAGTTGATGCGGATGATTTTAACGAACCGATTTCAGATGCTTGCCGATCAATATTGGATGGTCATATTACTCTTTCTCGGAGGATTGCCGAGAGTGGAAAATATCCTGCAATTGATGTCAACAAAAGCATATCTCGTTTAATGCCATATATTCAAACAAAAGAGGTGATGGATATTTCAATAAAAGCCAAGCATTTGAAAGCAATATATGATGAGAATAGCGATTTGATTAAAATTGGAGCATATAAGAAAGGTGCGGATCGTTCGATTGACGAGGCGATTTCCAAAGTACCTCTGATAGATAATTTTTTAGAACAGTCATCCGATAAATGGTTTGACAGCAAAAAATGCTCGATAGAATTAGGTAAAATTACTCAGCAATGATTGCCATGATGAGAAAAAGGATTAAAACGCTATCTAAAATTATACATATAAAAACCGGGTTGATGAACGGTTTAAGAATGATTATGAGCGGTTATATTAAAGATGAACTAAAAATAGAAGGAAAAATTAAAGAAAAAAACGATTTACTTAAAAAAAACGAGCTCCAATTCAAGCGGTTATTGACTAAAGAAAAACTTAATATACAAAAAATTAGAAATATATCTCTTGAATACGATTTAAATCAAAAAGAAAAGAAAGAGTTAAATCAGAGTCGGAAAAGATTGACCGAAAAAATAGATGAGCTTATAGGACGAATCACCGAAGTACATAAGGAGATCAAACTGTTTGGATCTTTGAAAGAAAAGAGACAGCAGGATATTAACGAAGAGCAGGAAAAAATAGAGCAAAAAATGAATGATGAATCTGCAAATAATCAGTATCTGAGAAAAATGAAAACATTAACAGTGATTATATTGTTAATTTTATTTCCTGTTATTGTAAATGCAGGGAAAGTAACCAACCAAACCAGTTCCAATTCAAGCTCATATTTGTATGAAAATCAGATTAAGGCGAGTATATCGAATCTGAAAAGTCTCAAAACTAAAGTAATGGCAGAACAGAAGAGATTGCAAGCTCTTATAAAGAAATATAACGATGCAAGATCGGCAATGGAAGCAACTGCCAAACAGTTAGAGAATAGAAATTATAAGATGATAGGCAGCATATATGGAAATACCGATCCTCAATCATCCGCTAAGTCCTTGTCTTTGTTATCATCAGTTGATGCAGCTAAAATTTTATCAGCGATGCCAGGTAGGAAGGCAGGTAAAATTTTGTCGGTCATGGGAGCTGCTACTGCATCAAGAATTACATTAGAGATGATTAAACTCGGTGTTATCAAGTGACTGATGGGAATGACGTAACTTGTGAGTCAAGAATAAAGGAGAAAGGGTAAAAGATTCCTCTTTTATTTACTCTATCATCTACCATGTTGATTCTGCAGACTCTTTCTGATAAGCGCTACAAACAGGGGATGCGGCCTTTCAAGCGATGATTCAAATTCAGGATGAAATTGACATCCCACATAGAAGGGATGTTCTCTAAGCTCAACTATCTCAACTAATTTTCCATCTTCCGATACTCCTGCGATTTTCAGTCCTTTTTTAATGAATTCATCGGCGTTTTTTAGTTCAAATTCATAACGGTGCCTATGCCTCTCATATACGGAAGCTAAATTTGCATAGCAGGTTGATACCATTGTATGAGGCTCCATTATGCACAAGTATTCGCCAAGTCTCATTGTTCCGCCTTTATCATCGTCTGCACCTCTATGAACAGTTTGACCATTTTTATCTATCCAGCTTGTTGCCAAACTAATTACGGGGTGTTTTGTTTTAAGATCAAATTCAGTAGAATTAGCATCTTTATACCCCAATACATTTCGCGCAAACTCTATAACAGCACATTGCATGCCGAGACAGATGCCCAGTGTCGGAATCTTATTTGTTCTTGCAAATTTTAAAGTTTTTATTTTGCCTTCTATGCCTCTTGTGCCGAACCCGCCAGGAATAATTATTCCATCTGCAGAGCTCAATTTATCTTTTGCTGATTTCAAATCGTTTAGAATGTCTTCTGCATCAATCCATAGAATTTCTGCGGCTGCTCCCATATTTGCTGCGGCATGTTTTATTGAAGCATCAAGACTTTTGTACGATTCTTTAAGTCCCATATATTTTCCAACCATAGCAATTTTTACTGTTGCGTAGGGTTCGTTCATCCTTTCCACAAGTTGTTTCCAGTTTGACATATCAAGTGGTTTCGGGTGCTGCAGCTTCAATTTTTTGATAACGATATCGTCGATCCCCTCTTCATGAAGTTTCATTGGCACATTATAAACATTTTCTACATCAATAGCTGTAATAACGGAGTTTTTCTCAACATTACAAAAAAGTGAAATTTTATCTTTTATATCATCATCGAGAGCTTTTTCGGTTCTGCACAATAGAATATCAGGTCTTATTCCAAGTGATTGAAGTTCCTTAACGCTTCTTTGCGTAGGTTTAGTTTTGATTTCATCTGAAACCTTGATGTACGGAACAAGTGTAAGCAGTATGTATAGAATATTTTCCCTTCCGACGTCATATTTCAGCTGTCTTGCCGCTTCAACAAATGGAAGGTTTTCTATATCACCGATTGTTCCTCCAATTTCAATAAGTGTTATATCGTGCCCAGTAGTAACATTATTCATTCTCAGCTTTATTTCGTCGGTGATATGGGGTACAACTTGAACCGTTTTACCGAGATATTCTCCTCTTCTTTCCTTAGCTATAACTGTTTGATAAACCTGGCCTGTTGTGAAATTGTTCAGCTTGCCAAGTTTGGCATGTGTAAACCGCTCATAATGGCCAAGATCCAGATCGGTTTCTGCTCCATCTGCAGTTACATAGACTTCTCCATGCTGGTATGGACTCATTGTGCCGGGGTCAACATTGATATATGGATCTATTTTTTGAATTGTTATATTGTAGCCTCTTGATTCAAGCAGTTTTCCTAAAGATGCGGTAGCAATGCCTTTGCCAAGTGATGATATAACGCCTCCAAACACTATTATAAACTTTTTCATTATTTCTCCTATGGATAAATTTCCAATTTTTTTGGAACATACCAGTCTATCAGATTATAAAATATACCTGCCTTTGTCTTTTTAATTCCCTTGAATCTCTTCTGTACCGCAGTAATGGAATAGGGCGAATAGAGAAACAGATACGGCGCATCGTTAAAAATCAAACGATTTATCTTTTCATATATGATTTTTCGTTTTTCGTGGTTTACAGTCCGTCTTCCTTCTGTTAGCAGTTTATCAACTACCTTATTATGATATCCTACAAAGTTGAACCCTCCCTTTTTATCCTGAGAGCTGTCCCATATTGAAAATTGATCGGGATCAGGCGAAATCTGCCATCCTAAAATTACAGCATCAAACCGCTGCGAGTTTATCAAATTCAAAAATGCCTGCCATTCAAGGATTCGTAATTTCATTTTTATGCCGATTTTTCTGAGATCGGCTTGAATAAGAAGGGCTGTATATTTTCTTTCATCGTTGCCTTGATTTGTTACAACGGTAAACGATACAGGCTTACCATGTTTTTTCAATACACCATCCGTATATTTAAAACCTGCACTTCTAAGAAGTGCCAAAGCTTTTGTCGGATTATATTTTCTCACCTTAATTGATTTGTCGTATGCCCAGCTGGTTGGAGGATATATTCCTTTTTCGATTGTTCCCTCACCATATAGGATAGTATTTATTATCTGTTGTTTGTTGATAGCATAATCCAAAGCAATTCTTACTCTCCTATCGGAAAAAAGGGGCTTTTTTAAGTTCAATCCAAGATAAGTATAACCTGACGATACATTTATAAAAATGTTATACTTTTTTTTTATATTCTCTGTAATCTGTCTTTTAAGCTGAATCGGTGAAAGCCCCATTACGTCAATCTTGCCGGCTTTCAGCTCCAAAAATGCAGTTGTGTTATCAGGTAATATTCTGTAGAGAATATGGTTTATATGCGGTTCTCCATGGAAATAATTTTTGTTCCTATTTAATTTAATGAATTGCCCTGTTTTCCATTGTGCCAGTTTATATGGCCCTGTTCCAACTGGATGTCTGTTAAACGAATCTGTTGATAGTTTGTGGTGATATAATAGATGATACGGCAGAATTCCCATCGTCCAGCTTGATAGAGCAGGGGAGAAAACCGTTTTATAATGAACTTTTAATTCGTATGGACCTATGGCGGTAATTTTATCAATCAGCAGGAAATCGGTTGAATATGGTGTGGCAACATTGGGATTAGTCAGCGCTTTGTATGTAAAAATCAGGTCTTTTGTTGTGAGAGGTGCTCCGTCCGTCCATTTTACCCGTTTTAAAAAGAAAGTAATAGTTTTGCCATCAGGCGATACAACAAATCGTTTTGCGATATCACCCGTTAGTCTTAAATTGTTGTTATATTTTAGCAGACCGTTGAAAATTAGTCCCGCAATATCAGCTGATGCCGAATCGGTGGCAAATATAGGATTTACACGATTTGCGTCACCTATAGATCTTTGTATCAAAGTCGAAGCAAAAGCAGATCTAACGACTATCAAGAAAAAAATAGCCGTCAGCAAAATTTTTTTGCCATAGTAAAGAGACTGCCTAAATGAACCGTTATACAAATTCCGATTAAAAGTTAGGAACATAGCATGGTCTCATAACTTTAGCTTTTTGGAACTGTTATTTAACTGTTTTTGTACCGGACGTCTTATTTGGGGCGACAGGTAGCGTTGGAAGTTTCTTCACCTTTTTTATCGGCTTTTTCTGTATTACATTTGTTGTTGTGACAGATTTGACAGATGAACTAACTAAAGTTTTATTGATGAGAAAAGTATTCACAACAAATAGAATTCCAATTATCCAAGTTAGTTTCGCAAGAAACGGCATAGTTCCTCTGCTGCCGAACACAGTTTCACTGGCACCTGCGCCAAAAGATACTCCCATTGAAGCACCCTTACCCTTTTGCATCAATATGATACCGATTAATATTACGCTTAAAAAAAATTGAACGAAAATAAATAAGATTAGCATGTTTTTACCTCTTTAAATATGTTTATAATCTTTATAAATTGATTTGCATTTAGACTTGCTCCTCCAACGAGCACTCCGTCTATCCGGTCGCATGATGCAATTTCATACGTATTTTCAGGTTTTACGCTGCCGCCATAAATAATCGGCACATCAGCCATTTGACCGCTTAGTTTGTCTCTAATGAAGCTATGTGTTTGTTCTATCGTTTTAATATCGGCTATTTTACCGGTACCTATTGCCCAAATAGGCTCATATGCAACGATAAAAGGCATCAATTCTTTTCGTAAGATATTTATCTGCATTGATAGAACTGGCTCTTTTTTACCTGTTTCTCTTTCTTCCAACGTCTCTCCTATACAGTAGATCGGTATTAATCCTGCTTTTCTTGCAGCCGTTAGCTTTTTAGATAGAAACTTATTATCTTCGCCGAAAATATGTCTTCTCTCTGAATGACCTATTATAACATATTTGCAGCCTATGTCTATCAGCTGAATCGGGGATATCTCACCTGTATATGCACCATAATTTTTATAATAGCAGTTTTGGGCTCCGAGGGCTATATTATTTCCTAACTTGGATTTTATAGAATCAAGCAGTGTGAAAGGCGGTAAAATAATAACATTTGCTCCTTCGCCGTAGGAATTGTTTAGATTGTCAATTAACTTGATGGAGTCATCTTTTTTTAGGTTCATTTTCCAATTGGCAGCTATGATTGGTTTATCTATCAATTTAGAACCTCAAGTCCCGGCAGCGGCTTTCCGCTTATAAGCTGCAGTGCAGCTCCTCCGCCTGTTGAAATAAAACTCATATTCTCGGCTTCATTTGCCCTGTAAATAGCATCGGCAGTGTCTCCTCCTCCAATAATGGTAAGAGCGTATGAATCGGCTACATGGTGAGCTAAGCTGAATGTTCCTCTTGAGAAAAGATCATTTTCATATATGCCCATCGGGCCATTCCAGAAAATTGTCCTGACATCCTCAATAGCTTCGCTGAAAAGTTTGACAGTAGCAGGTCCTATGTCAACACCATGCCATCCTATCGGAATTTCCTCCACAGGAACAACTTTGATAGCGTTAGGTTTATTAGTATCGTCTGAACTTACCACGTCAACTGGAAGATATAGTTTTTTATCAGTAGTTTTCAACATGGAAAGAATCTCATCAACGGTTTTCATGATATCATCATCATATTTGATACCAATTTTTTTTCCGATTCCAACAATAAACGGAAAAGCCAATTTTCCACCTATGAGAATTTTATCTGATAGTTTAAGGAGATTTTTTATTGCTTTGATCTTTCCTTCCATCTTTGCACCACCCAGGATTGATACAAACGGACGAATAGGATTATAAAGAACTTTCTTAAAATAGGCAATCTCTTTTTTTAGAAGAAATCCTGCCACGGCAACTTTCATAATTTTGGGTACTCCATAGATTGACGCATGCAATCTATGGGATGTTCCAAATGCGTTATTTACATAAACGTCCGCCAATTTCGCAAGTGATTTTACAAACATAGGATCGTTTTTTATTTCCCCGTTATCGAATCTCAGATTTTCAAGTAGGACTACCTCGCCCGGCTTCATAGTTTTTATCGCTTTTTCAACATCGGTTCCTACGCAGTCGTGTAAAAGTAAAACATTAATATCCAGCAGCGTTTCAAGTCTTTTGCCTACATTTTTTAAGCTCAAATGGGTATCGTTTTTTCCTTGAGGTCTTCCAAGATGCGATGCAAGTACAACTTTTGCTTTTTCATCTATGGCATATCGTATTGTGGGCAGGGACTCTTTCAACCGTCTGTCATTGGTAATTTGTCCATCCTGATCAATCGGTACATTGAAATCGCATCTTATAAAAACAGTTTTGTTGTAGATGGCTACGTCGTTTATAAACAACATTATTTGTTCAGGGTTTCACCCATCTTTTCGACTAACTGCGCAAGACGTGATGAGTATCCCCATTCATTATCGTACCATGCCACGACCCTTGCTCTTTTGCTGCCGATCACTCTGGTGAATTCCGAATCAAATATAGCCGAATACGGGTTGCCGATAATATCCGTTGATACAAGAGGTTCTTCGGAATATTGTAGAATTCCCTTTAAATTGGTCTCCGAAGCTTTTTTCATAGCTGAATTTATACTTTCGACAGTCATATCCTTTTCTGTGTCAAATGTTAAATCAATCAATGATCCGTCCGGTGTAGGAACTCTAATGGAAATTCCGTCAAGCTTGCCTTTAAGTTCAGGTAAAACAAGTTCGGTAGCAATGGTTGCCCCTGTTGTTGTAGGTATCATATTTACTGATGCGGCCCTTGCCCTTCTGAGATCTTTATGCGGAAGGTCTAAAATTCTTTGGTCATTTGTATATGAATGGACTGTTGTCATAAATCCTGCCGCTACATTGAAATTATCTATGAGAATTTTCATAACAGGTGCAAGACAGTTGGTTGTGCAGGATGCATTTGATAATATTTTTTCATTTAGCATATCATCATTATCATTAACACCAAGTACAACCGTTTTAACCTCTCCGCCTTTTGCCGGAGCGCTAAGTGCCACCTTTTTTGCACCGGCGGAAATATGTTTTGATGCAAGTTCTTTTGTTCTGAAAAATCCTGTTGATTCAACAACAATATCAATTTTCATATTTTTCCATGGAAGAAGTGCCGGATCTCTTTCTTTTAAAACCTTCAAGATTTTGCCATCTACTATGAGGTTGTCGCCTTCGGCTTTGACTGATTTGCCAAATGTTCCATGCACCGAATCATGCTTTAGCAGATGAGCAAGCATAGATGGGTTTGTCAGATCATTTATTGCCACTATGTCAATATTGTTTTGTTCGCTGAGAATTCTAAAAGTCATTCTCCCTATTCTGCCGAATCCATTTATAGCTACTCTTATCTTTTTATCCATATTTTCTCCTTATACGCCTGCCATTGTGAAAAAGTAGACACTATTTGAATATTTTTTTATCGCTTTTGCAGCTTCATTTATCGTTGAACCCGTTGTAAAAACATCGTCAATTATGAGAACATTTTTTCCGTTTATTTTTTTATCTGCAATAAAACTGTTTTTAACATTCTTTTTTCGCTCCTTACTGCTCAAAGATGTTTGACTTACCGTGAAATGCGTTTTCATAAGCGCTGTTGAGATCGGCTTTTCTATCCATTGTGAAATTTTTTGTGCGATAAGCAAAGATTGATTGAACCCTCTTTTATATGCATGCTCTGCTGTTATAGGTATAGGCACAACCGTATCGCATTCGAACTTCGCCAAGGCATCAATTATCTTACTTTTATATAGATCTAAGATTTTGATCTGATATACATTCTTTTTATATTTTATATTATGTATCCATTCTTTGACTGCTCCAAAATATTGAAAAAAACAGATACCCTGTACAAATGATTTTTTTTCAGTCAAGCAGGATTGACATAGATACGATGAAGGTGCAGACGGTAAAGGTCTTCCGCACTTTGTGCAGCGTGTTTCAGGAATTATGAACAAAGGTTGACATTGATCGCACAACAAGCTTCCGTTTTTTCCGCATACTACACATCTTTCAGGAAAAACCGGTTCTAATATCTTATTTAAAACCGTCTTTATCATTTTCCTTTCTACAGGTTATGCAAAATTTTGCCGTCGGCTTAATCTCAAGTCTTTTCCGATCAATAATTTTTCCACAGCTTATACATTCGCCGTAAGTTCCGTCTTTGATCCGTTTCATCGAATTTCTTATGGCATGGATCTCTTTGGATTTTCTCTCATACTCCATACCCTGAATTAACGCTGATTCCGACTTTGCAGCTTTGTCGATTATCTCTTTTTTTCTTCCGCTTTTTAACGAATCGGCTACTTTGTCTAATTCAGTTTCCAACTCTTTGAGACGATTTTCTAATATTTTTTTATTTCTACGAATTATATCAAACATTAAATTATGCCTCATGCTTTTCATTCAATTTCCTAATTTCATGATCTTTCCAGAGTTCTTCAAGTGCATATCTTTTTCTTGTCTCTTCTGTAAATATATCAACCATTATATCACCGAGATCCATAAGTATCCAGTCGGAATTTCTTGTTCCTTCTATTTTAATATTCTTTATGCCGATTCCTCTCAACTCCCTTTCAACATAATCGGCAAGACTTATAGAATGTCTTTGGCTGGTGCTGGTGACAATTACGCTGTAATCGAAAAGTGATTTTTCAGGTGACATGCTGATTACACTGATATCACCTCCTTTTTTATCACTTAAAAGTTTTACTATATAGTCTATGATATCGTTTTCTTTCATCTGTAAAGCCTCTTTTCGGTAATATATTTTTTTACAATATAAGGAGTCAAACAATCAACCATTTTACCTTTATTTATTGTCATTCTAATTTGTGATGATGAGATATCAAGTCTATTCATCTTTATTTTTTGAAAATTTTGTAGTTTATGAAACGGATCATTGAAATCTACGGTTCTGCTGATTACTACAAATTGAGCAAGTTTAAAACAGGTTTGCCACTCTTTCCAATTTTGAAAATTAAGAAATTCATCGTGTCCAATTAAAAAAAAAAGTTCATCAAAAGAGTATTTTGTCTTGTAATGTCTGAGCGTATCTACCGTGCAGCAACTTTTGCCAGCTGCTTCATAATCATCAATTGTTATAAAGCCAAGAGTGCCGAAGGCTAATTTAGCCATAGCTAACCTATCTTTGATAGATGCAAAAACCTTTTTATGAGCTGCTTTGCCTGTAGGAAGAATAATAAGTTTGTCAAGTCCAAGTTGTTCATAAAATTCTATAGCAGCTCTTATATGCCCGATATGAATGGGATCGAAACGGCCTCCGAAAATACCTATTTTCATTATCTGATCTGACCGTTTCCGAAAATGACATATTTGTATGTTGTCAGCTCGTTTAACCCCATAGGACCTCTGGCATGCAGCCTATTTGTTGATATTCCGATTTCAGCCCCCATACCGAATTCTCCTCCGTCTGTAAATCTTGTTGAACTGTTGACATAAACTGCGGCAGAATCCACAACATCCGTAAATCTCATTGCATTTGAGAAATTTTCAGTAATTATTGCATCTGAATGATGCGATCCGTAACGATTGATGTGTGTTATAGCTTCATCTACATCTTTGACGATTTTTATAGAAAGAACAAGATCAAGATATTCGGCACTCCAGTCATCTTCCGTTGCTTTAACAACATCTATAATTTTATCTGTTTTTTCGCATCCTATAAGTTTTACCTTGGCGGCAGTTAGTTCACTTGCCATCTCAGGCAGGAATTCGTTTGCTATACTGCTGCTGACAAGAAGAGTTTCAACCGAATTGCATACGCCCGGTCTTTGAACCTTTGCATTATAGACAATTTTCTTTGCATTTTGCAAATTTGCCGAATAGTCAACATAAATATGGCATAATCCTTTTTCATGTTTAATGACAGGTATTTTACTATTTTCAGAAACGTAATGTATGAGTCCTGTTCCTCCTCTTGGTATAACAAGATCTACAGTGTCGTCCATTTTTAGAATAAGTTTGGCTGCAGCTCTATCGGAAGTGTTTACAAAATAAACCGCATTTTCGCTTAATCCGGCGAGTTTCAATGATTTGGTTAAAATGCCGCTTAATATTCTGTTAGTGCAAATTGCCTCTTTCCCACCTTTAAGTATAACGCAGTTACCGGCTTTTAGGCATAATGCAGCTGCATCAATAGTTACATTCGGACGGGATTCATATATTATAAATATCAATCCGATAGGTATCTGCTTTTTTAGAAGTAAAAGACCGTTTGGTAGTTTTTTACTATCAATTATCTTACCGATAGGATCATCCAGCTTTCTTATAACATTTACCGAATCTATAATTAATGTAATTCGCCTCTCATCGATAAGCAGTCTGTCAATTTTAGCGTCATTCAGCTGCTGATTATTTTTTATATCTATTCGGTTGGCTTGTATGATCTCTTTTGCCTCCGCTTTTAAAAGCTTGCTTATATTTTCGAGCATGAGATTTTTCTTATTTGTATCGGCAGTTGATATATCAGGGAAAGCCGCTCTAACTTTTAAAGCATTATCGTAAATCAGTTTAGAAATGCCCATTTGACCTCCTTTTATGCACAATAGTAGAATTTATGCTATTTTCAATGAAAAAGGTGCGTGATGATGAGAATTTTTAGGATTGTAAACGAAACTTAAACTTCAAACAATAAGTCCAACTGCCGCAATCCAAGTTTCTAATTATGCGGTGGATACTGATATGAAAAATTTGATGTACAGTTTGAGATAAGTTAGTTATAAAAAACGATATTCTCGCGCCTTACCAATACATCACCGTAGCTGAATCCAAGAATCTTAGTGATTTCAGAACTGTTTTTTCCTATGATGCCAATAGTATCGCTATGACTATAGTTAATTATACCTTTTCCCATTATGGCGCCGTCTTGTAATATATCCACAATATCGCCTCTGCTGAACTGACCTTCCGCTTTTAATACTCCTGCGGGAAGCAGTGAGCCTCCTGACTTTATAGCTTTTATCGCTCCACTATCAAGATAAAGTTTGCCCTCTGATACACTGCCGTATAAAAGCCAGTATTTTTTCGCCTGAAGGTGGGTTTTTGAAGGATAAATAATGGTTCCCATCCTGCTTCCGGAAACTATCGTTGTTATTATATTCTCCAATCTTCCATCGGCTACAACCGATGTAACGCCGCTCTCAGATGCTTTTTTAATTGCTTTTATCTTACTCTGCATTCCACCGGTTCCGCATCTTGATGTATGATCTGATATATTTATAGTCATATTATCTATGTCGGCTATCTCTCGTAACATTTTTGCATTCTTATTTGTCTTTGGGTCTTTATCGTATATTCCAGCCACATCCGTAAGCAATATTAGAAGATCTGCTTCGATAAGACTTGAAACAAGGCTTGACAGATTGTCGTTATCGCCGAAGCATAGCTCGTCAACGAC
>CAZAPZ010000002.1:0-38396 GCA_964487285.1 uncultured Campylobacterales bacterium
TTTCTACATTGTTTAAAATAGCACGGGTTCTTGATATTCCTATGGCGCAATTTTTTCAGGATGATCAAGCAGGCATAAGCAAAATTATTGTTGTAAAAAAAGATGAAAGAAAAAAAGCGGAACGAAGAAGAATGTCCGGAACATCTATTGGGTATTCATACGAATCGCTTGCTTGGAAGAAAGCAAAAAAAGCTATGGAACCGTTTATCGTTACATTTGAGCCAAAAGAGATGGAGCAAGTGATATATTTCAGTCATCAGGGAGAAGAGTTTCATTTTATATTAGATGGAAGGCTTGAATTCATTGGTGATAATACAAAGATAACGCTTGTTAAAGGTGATTCTCTCTATTTTGAAGCAAATATAAGCCATGGTTTTAGAGCACTTGATGGAAAACCTGCAAAAACTATCGCTGTTGTGCATTCTGACTATTAAAGATGAAAAGCATAAGGATACATGGCAGAGGAGGTCAGGGTGCAGTATTGGCAAGTAAAATCTTGGCATATGCATATTTTCTCGAAGGAAAATTCTCTCAAAGCTTCCCCACTTATGGAGCCGAGCGTAGAGGGGCTCCTGTGACTGCATTTATCAAAGTTGATGATAAATTTATTCATGAAAGATGCCCTGTAAGAAAAGCGGATATTGCTGTAATTCTTTCGGACACTATCCTAAAATTTATTGACTTGGAAGACGGCATGAATGACGGAAGTATTATTCTATTGAATTCTAAGAAACATGCATGCGATCTTGATTTAAAAACAGATGCCAAACTGATTATTTCAGATCTTGCCAAAATAGCCGTTGCCAATAATTTGGGCTCTGCATCTTCTCCGATAATAAATATTCCAGCACTTGGAATGATAGGAAGAATTGATCATATAAAACTTGAAAACTTGATAAAAGCAACAGAGAAATTTGCTCCAAATCATAAAGATCAAAATCTATCTGCATTAAAGGAGGCCTACGAGAAAAACAATGAGTGAAGCAATTAAGCAAGAAGAATTAACAGGTTACAAAGATAAGCCCACAACATATTCGCTTACTACAACTGAAATTAACATGACAGGATCTTGGAGATTTATAAGGCCTGAAGTAGAAGATAATATGGCTCCATGCTCAGATAGATGTCCCGGTAGTATTAATATGGCGCGTTACATGCAGTATATCGGTAAGGGCGATAATGATACTGCGGTTAAAATTTTGCGCGAAGAGAATCCTATGCCTGCGATTACAGGGCGTGTCTGTCCGGCATTCTGCGAAACGGAATGTAATAGAAAAGAGTTTGATGAACCGATAGCTATAAGGCAAGTTGAACGATTTCTCGGTGATTGGTCGCTTGATTATCCCGAGTCGCCGCCAACAATAACATCTGATAAAAAAATAGCAATAGTAGGCTCTGGTCCGTCAGGATTAAGCTGCGCTTATTTTTTGGCTAAGACAGGCTATGATGTAACGATTTACGAAGGTAATGATGAAGTTGGAGGAGTTCTAACTTACGGAATACCGCTGTATCGACTACCCTCCGATGTAAGAAAAAGGGAACTCGGTTTAATAACCAGAGGCATAAATGTGAAAACGGGCGTATATATTGATGAAACCTCTATATATAAGTTAGCTAATGACTATGATGCTCTCTTTTTTGCACCCGGTTTATGGAAGGATCGAATAATTCTCAAAGGCAACGGTGTGTATGCAGGCGGCGAACTATTGAAAAGTTTAGCTGCCGGTAAAAAACCTCCTTCGGGTAAAAAAGCAGTGGTGGTTGGTTCGGGCAATGTTGCCATGGATGTGGCAAGATCACTTATGAGACTTGGAAAAGATATTACTGTAGTTTGCGCTGAAACAGCTGAACAAGTCCCTGCATTTAAAGAAGAATTCGAGCAGGCTATTGAGGAAAATCTACAAATTAAACAGTGCGAGCTTCCGGTAAGCTTGATATACGGTAATTCAAAAAAGCTGAAAGGCGTAAAAATGAGCAAGGCGGCAATTGTAGACAAAAAAGTTGTAACAGAAAAAACCGCTTTAGAAATTATAGATGCTGATATGCTAATATACGCAATAGGACAAGACGCTGAATTTAGAATAAAGGATAAAAAGAATATTTTTGTCGGAGGAGATTATCTCACAGGTCCAAGTTCGGTTATAGATTCAATATCATCCGGCAAAGTTGTAAGTTTTCAAATAGAACAATTTCTTAAAACAGGCACTAATTTTCAAGTAGATAAGAATTCTTTTAGACTGGGAAATCCAAGCGGCCGGAATATTGTAAGCTATGATAAGATAAACGATTTTTATTTCGTAAAAAAGAAACGTATGGAACCTTCCATCTTGGAAGTCAAGCAAAGGGGCAGAGATAGCGAAATCATAGGAGCTTACAGTGAAGACGAGGCAGTGAAAGAAGCTTCCCGCTGTTTTCATTGCGGCAGCTGCGATTTTTGTCAAACTTGCTGGTTTTACTGTCCCGATGTGGCAATAAAAACTATAAATGGAACAATCTCTTTTGACTATGATCATTGCAAAGGATGCGGCACCTGTTTTACAGAATGCCCGAGAGGAGCCATAGCCATGAAGGAGGAACTATGAAAGATATGATGATGGGAAGCGAAGCGATAGCTCTTGGAGTAAAACTTTCGAGACCGGAGGTAATAAGCGCATATCCTATTACACCACAAACACATATAATAGAAACATTGGCGGAAATGACAGAATTAGGCGAGCTTGATGCTAAATTTATAAAAGTAGAATCTGAAATCTCAGCAATTAGCAGCTGTTACGGAGCCGTTGCGGCAGGAGCAAGAACATTTACCGCAACAGCAAGCCAAGGCCTGCTTTTAATGCATGAAATGCTCCATTGGTTTAGTGGGGCAAGACTGCCTATGGTGCTTGTAAATGCAAATAGAGCTGTCGGATATCCATGGAATATATGGACAGATCAATCCGACTCACTTTCGCAAAGAGATACTGGATGGCTTCAGATTTATTGTGAAAATGCTCAGGAGGCTGAAGATTTTGTTCCTATTGCATATAAAATAGCAGAAAGCCTATATCTTCCGATTATGGTATGCATAGACGGTTTCATCTTGTCTCACACGCTTGAACCATTGATTATAAGAAACAAAGCCGATATCGACAAATATTTGCCGAAGTATGAGCCTGATTATTTTCTTGATACCGACAATCCCCAAAGTTTTGGTAATGCTGCTATGGGTAATAGCTATTACAAGATGAAAAAAGCTATTTTCAACAATATCGTCGACTGGACAAAAATCAACGCTGCGCTCTCCGAATATAACAAACTTATGAGTACAGACTATCGACCTGTCAACTGCTACAAATCAGAGGATGCCGACCAGCTTTTTCTTACAACCGGTGCATTATGCGGAACCGCAAGAACGGCCGTTGACATATTAAGAGAAAAAGGTATTAAGATTGGTCTGATTAACATGCGTTTCGTCAGGCCGCTTCCGATTAAGTGGTTAAAAGAGGCGATTAAAGACAAAAAGGTGTGGGTTTTAAACAGAGCCGTCTCATACGGCAACAGCGGAACATTGACCGAGGAAATAAAAAGTGCATTGTACCCTATGAATAATGTTATTTTAGACGTTATCGTAAGCCTCGGCGGAAAAGATGTTTATCCTGAAACCTTGGTTGATCTTCTCAATATTAAGGACACAAGCAAAACCATATGGTTAGGAGAATAAAAATGAACTTTAACAATATAACACATGAGGAAAAACTGAACTCAGGACATCTTGCATGTTCGGGATGTGCAGCCAGCTTGTCTATGCGGCATGTTTTGAAAGCTATAAATGGAAAAACTATCGTAACCATACCGGCATGCTGCTGGTCTATAATATCGGGTACATATCCAACAACTGCATTATCTATACCAATTCTGCATACACCGTTTGCAACCGCTGCCAGTACCGCATCAGGTGTGCGTGCCGCTCTTGATATGAAAGGCGATACAGACACAACCGTTTTAGCTTTTGCAGGGGACGGAGGAACATTTGACATCGGCCTTCAAGCGCTTAGCGGAGCTCTCGAAAGAGGCGATAATATTATGTATATTGTTTATGACAATGAGGCATATATGAATACAGGAATACAAATGAGCTCTGCAACACCAGCAGGAGCATGGACAACAACAACGCCGCATGGCAAACCTGTGGAAAATTGGAAAAAAGATATTTTTTCAATTGTCGTTGCCCACAGACCTGTATATGCAGCAACTGCAACAATAGCTTACCCTGATGATTTTTATAGCAAAATTGAAAAAGCATCAAAGCTAAAAGGTGCTAAATTTATACATTTGTTGTCATCATGCATTCCCGGATGGAAAATGAACGAGGATGACAGTATAAAAGTGCTGCGCTTAGCGGTTGAAACAGGAGTCTTTCCCCTGCTTGAATGGGACGGCTCAACTCACCTGACTTATATACCCGAAAAACTCATTCCCATTAAAGAATACTATGAACTGCAAGGTAGATATAAAAATTTGAGCGAAAAAAGAATGGCAGAGATTCAGATTCTTGTGAGAGAGCACTTCAGCAAACTAATGTCAGCTGCCTAATTCCCTATCATTTGTGCTTAATACATAATGAGCCCGCTGCACAACTGCAGAAAAACCGTAAGCCGTAAGATAATTAACACAATGAGACCACTGCATAATATAAAAATAAAAAGGCGTGAGGTCTTAGGGAAAAAATTAAAAAATATCTCTTTATCTTTTTTTAACCCATAAACCTTACGCCCAAAGTATATTACTCAGAACTTCTTAATTTCTTACCTATTCGGTTATTGTTATTTCCTCAAAGGTTTTACCTTTGAATTTTTTTGCGATCTGCATTGTTCCTCCCGAGAGAATCGTTTTTCTTTCACGGCTTGACAGATCATATTTCAAATTAAAGGAGATATTACTTGTTTTATCAACGAGTTTAATTATGCCTGTTCCATTGATTAACGCTAATCGCGTATTCTCGAGAATAATCAAATCATGCAGGGCAATCTTATCGTAGTCGTTTTGATTCTCAAATGTTAATGGCAAAATTCCAAAATTCACCAAATTCGCCTTATGAATCCTTTCAATTGACTTTGCAATAATAGCTTTAACACCAAGATACATAGGACAAAGCGCGGCATGTTCCCTACTTGAACCTTGACCGTAAGATTCGCCGGCAACAATAATATTGCAAATATCGTTCTTTTTATTTTTAAGTGCTCTATCCGGAAATGTTGGATCCAGAGGTTCGAAAACAAACTCAGAATATTTTGGAACATTAGAACGATATACCAGCCGCCTTCCCGCAGGCATAATATGATCAGTTGTAATATTATCTGCAACTTTCAGTGTAACTTCACCATCAACGAAATCTCGCAATGGCTCCCCTTCAGGCGGTCTAACAATATTAGGACCTCTATAAAGAGTAATTTTTTCAGCATCTTTCGCAGGGATTGGAAACTCAAAAAGCGTATCATCTTTTAGGAACCGTTCGGGAAATTTAAATTCGGGATAAGTTATTCCCATTTTTTTCATATCTCTCGGATCTGTAAGTTTGCCAGTAATTGCACATGCAATAGCAGTTTCAGGACTTGTAAGATACACTTTCGCAGATACAGTACCGGATCTGCCTTTAAAGTTGCGGTTATTTGTTCTTATGCTTATCGCATCCGATTTGGGAGCCATTCCGTTTCCTATGCAGAAGCCGCATGCAGATTCCAATATTCTCGCACCGAATTTTTCAAAAGTTAAAAGTGACCAGTTGGCCATAGTCATAATAGCTACTTGCCTTGAACCTGGAGCAACACCAAAACTCACATTATGATCTACTTTTATTCCTTTCTGCAAAGCCTGGCTTATTAGGTCGGCTGTAACCGTTATATCTCTATAAGATGAATTTGTGCAGCTTCCAATCAGTACCTGATCGACTGCCATTCCCTCTATATCTCTGACTTTTTTCACATTGCCCGGACTATGCGGAAGTGCCACCATAGGCTCTAACTTAGATAAGTCAATCTCTATAATTTTATCATATTCAGAATCATCATCTGCCGTTAAACTGTTCCAGTCCTCTTCTCTCTGTTCAAGTTTAAGAAATTCTCTTGTTCTCTCATCTGAAGGGAAAACCGAAGTTGTAACACCGAGTTCAGCTCCCATATTAGTTATGGTTGCTCTTTCAGGCACGCTTAGTGTCTCAACGCCGGATCCGTAATACTCTGCTATCCATCCGACATTCCCTTTTACACTTAATATTGAGAGCAGTTTTAATACAACATCTTTGCCTGAAACAAAAGGCTTTAATGATCCTGTGAGATGAATTCCGTAAAGTTTAGGAGCTCTTATATAAAATGGAAGTCCCGCCATAGCAGAAGCAACATCCAATCCTCCGGCTCCTATGGAAATCATTCCGATTCCACCGCCTGTAGGTGTATGAGAATCGGATCCAAGCAGTGTTCTGCCCGGAACTCCAAATCGTTCGATATTAATCTGATGGCATATACCATTTCCAGCCTTTGACAGAACCTCCCCATATTTCTTGGCAAAACTTTCGAGGTATCTGTGATCATCCGCATTCTCAAAGCCCATCTGAATGGTATTATGGTCTATATAGCTAACCGAAAGCAGCGTTTTAACTCTATCGACTCCCATCTGTTCAAACTGCAGATCCGCCATAGTTCCTGTTGCATCCTGCGTTAAAGTCGTATCAATATGTATTCCAATCTCGTTTCCTTTTTCAAGATTGCCCTCTACGACATGTTTCTCCAAAATTTTATAAGTTACGCTCTTTGCCATTTACGGCCTCCATAAATATATTTTTATGCCTTAGTTTGCAATAAATTCGTACAACTGTTAACGGATCGCATACATTATCTTATAAAAAATTTATTAGCTGTTTAAAGATCTATTCATTTCCTTCCTTGCTAAGCAGCTTATATATATCGGAATCGGTAGAAAGCATAAGCCAATCATTCTTAGATATACTTTTTTTGTATGTTTGCATAGTTTTTAGAAATTTATAAAATTTGCGTGATTCTGCATTTTTGTTATAAGCTTTTGCATATATGAGAGTGGCTTTTGCATCCGCAACACCTTTTATCTCCTGAGCTGTTTTATAAGCTTCTGAATTTATCTGTTTCAGTTCACGATCTTTACTTCCCAAAATTTTTGCAGCCTCTCCGGCTCCCTCGGATTTGAATTTATCTGCTATCTGTTCTCTTCTCGTTATCATACGCTGAAATATTGTTTTTCTTACCGATTCAACATAATTTATTCTTTTAAATTGAAGATCAAGCACCGTAATCCCCAGCCTTTTGGTACGTTTATTTGCAATAAGCACTATCGAATTGGTAATTTGTTTTCTTCCAAATTTAATATTCGGAAGTGTCTCAATGGGCGAATTCTCAAATGCTTCGCTGTTTTTAATGCTTCGGTTTGTTGACCGTATCAGTTCAACGAGTTCATGATCGGCAACGGCATTTCTTGTCTGTCCGTCCAAAATATCATCAAGCCGTGATTGAGCTCCCCTTTCATTTTTAACTCTCTTAAAGAACAGGAGCGGATTAGTTATTTTCCATATTGCATATGCATCAATCCAAACAAATCGTTTGTCTTTTGTGGAGACTTGCGTTGGATATCCATACCATTCCATGGCACGCTTGTCAAAAAAATGTGCCTCTTGTATTATCGGAATCTTGAAATGCAGACCTGAGCTTGCAATTGCTTTTCCTACCGGTTTTCCGAATTGTGTTATTATAACTTGTTCAGCCGGATTAACAATATATGCAGATGAAATAACAACTATAGCCAGAAATATTGCTGCTATTACAAATAGCGATCTTTTTCCTTTCATTTTTCACCTCTGTTTTGAAATAGCCGACTAAGCGGTAAGATTGGAAGCGTAGTTGCTTTTCCATCGCTTATGACCAATCTGGCTTTTGATAATATATCGGCCATTGCATTAAGATAGATACGCTGATATGTAACATTTTTTGCACTCATATACGCACCGAACATTTTGTTAAATCTATCAGCATCACCTTGAGCCTTATTTACCTCTGCGATTGCATATCCTCTTGCTATCTGAATGGTTTTCGCTGCCTCACCTTTGGCTTTCGGTACTGCTCTGTTATAATTAGCAAGAGCTTGGTTGATAAGCTTTGCCTTTTCCTGCTGAGCTTCATTAACTGCATTAAATGCCGACTTGACCTGTTCCGGCGGCATAACATCCTGAAGCACAACCTGAGCAACTCTTATTCCCATATTGTACCGGTTTACCAACTTCTGAAGCATTATTGTTGCAGTAGCTGCAACTTCTTGGCGTCCTACGGTCAGAATTTCATCAACCGTTCTATCTCCAATAACCGATCTCATAACAGCTTCGTTCATATCCCTGAATGTCTGTGTTGGATTTTTTATTTTAAAAAGATAATCATACGGATTGTCAATTCTATACTGTACTATCCATTGAACTACGACTGCATTAAGATCGCCGGTCAGCATAAGAGATTCGTCCTTGTATCCTTTTTCAGAAAATTGGGTTCTTACTCCTGGAAGCTCCGTTCTGAACCCGAATTCAAGTTTAAGCTGCCTTTGAACAGGTATATCATATACATTCTCAATACCAAAAGGTAGTTTGAAATTAAGTCCCGGTTCTGCAGTTCTTACATATTTGCCGAATCTAAGTACAACACCAACCGAATCGGTTTTAACTGTAAACCATGATGACAAAAGCAATATTATGACTATTGCTATAATGACCAAAGTTCCTATAGATTTGAAATTCATCTTTTTCAAATCTATGTTCAACTTGTTTAAATCGAATTGAGGCATATCACCCATAATTCCTCCTTATATTTAGATAATTGCTTGTGCAAATTGTTTTGCATCAAAAGTTTTAAGATCTTCTATCGTTTCGCCAAATCCTATATATCTTATAGGAATTTTTAACTCCTTTGCTATCTGTAAAATTATTCCTCCTTTTGAAGTTCCATCAAGCTTAGTTACAACAATCCCCGTAATGCCCAATGCCTCATTAAATTTCTCAGCCTGCACAAGACTATTTTGACCAATTGTACTATCTAATACAAGTATAATTTCATGAGGGGCATCCGTTACTATCTTTTTAATAACCCTTTTCATTTTTACAAGCTCTCTTGTTAGATTGTCATTTGTATGAAGTCTTCCAGCCGTATCAATCATAACTATATCGTCATTTCTCGATTTTGCAGATGCGCATGCATCATACGCAACCGATGTTGAGTCGCTTCCCGACTTCTGTTTTACCAGCCTTGCATCCGATCGCTTTGCCCATATTTCGAGCTGGTCAATAGCAGCGGCTCTGTATGTATCACCTGCAGCCATTACAACCGATCTACCTGACTGATTGTATTGATACGCAAGCTTTCCTATTGTGGTTGTTTTTCCAGCTCCGTTTATTCCTACAAACATCATAATAAACGGTTTGCTGTAATAGCGCATGGGTTTTTCAACCGCCAAGAGCTGTTTTTCTATTATGCTTCTTGCCGTCTCTTTCCATCTGGTTTTATCATTGCCCTTTTCTATTGCGGAGATTATCTCACCGGCAGATTCAAATCCAAAATCGGCAGCAAGCAATTTTTCTTCGAGAAGTTCGGAATCAAATTTCTCAATGCCGATAACAGACCTGGTTTTTGATAAGCTCTGTTTAATTTTGTTCCATAATGACATATTATACGCCTTGTTGTTTAGGAAAATTTTTCATTTATAGTGAAAAATCTACCATAAAATTTCAATAAGTCAAGAAAGATAAAATTTTAATTAAACAGCGAATTAAAAAAGATTGGGCTAAATTCTTGTTTCTGTAAAAACATTTTGTCTCTTTTTTCTCACTTATTTTAACTATAGAATAGTTTTTGCTTGTTAATTGAGTAAGGAGATAAACATGAAACAAAAAATAATTTTGTTGTTTTCTGTAATATTATTATTTGCAGGATGCGCTGTACATCAGCCCGCTAAGCTGAACTACAATGCCCAGCCGCATTTAGTTCAACATAAGCAACATATTTCTCAGCACAGAGGATCGCTTTTCAGCAGCAGAGGATCGCTTTTCAGCGATATAAAGGCTCATAACATAGGCGATCTTGTAACAATAGTAGTTGATGAATCAGCATCATCATTAAATAATGCAGCTCTCCAAAATTCCAAGAAATACAATAGCGGATTAACTTTGCACAAAATGTTTGGACTAGAATCAAAGATATGGCGTGCAGCCGATGTAAACCCATCGGGAATTTATAAAGGCTATTCCGTACCAAAATCAGGCGATAGCAACAATCTTCTTGACATCGGCAGTCAGTCTGGATTCAAAGGATCTGCTAAAAATAGTAGAACAAACGAGCTTAATGCAAAAATAGAAGCCCGCATAGTGAGCATCCTTCCAAACAATATTTTCAAAATTCAAGGTAAAAAAATAGTTAATTCAGACGGTGAAACTCATATTTTGATTGTGTCAGGGCTGGTGAGAAGCTCGGATATAGCAAGCGACAATAGCATAGGTTCAGAGTATATTGCAGATGAAATAGTCACGTATGATGGAAAAGGAGTTGTAACAAATGGCGAGAAAAAAGGGTTTTTGGCAAGTCTTCTTGCTGCTATTCTTCCTTTTTAGCAGTAGTTTATTAAGTTCTAACTGCTATGGAGTAAAAATTGGGAATATAAGTTCGGTAGAAGGAGTAAGAGATAACCAGCTTATTGGATACGGGCTTGTTGTAGGATTAGATGGAACAGGCGATGGGACAAACTCAAAATTTACCATTTTTTCTATGGTTAACATACTAAAAAGAATGGGAATAATACTTCCTCAAGCGGATATACGATCTCTACAGCCTAAAAATATTGCCGCAGTCATGATTACGGCAATAGTTCCGCCTTTTGCTCGAAACGGACAAAAGATTGATGTTACGGTTTCGTCTATCGGTGATGCTAAAAGCCTGCAGGGAGGTGTACTGCTTCAAACCGCATTAAAAGCTGCAAACGGTAAAATTTATGCGGCAGCTCAAGGAGCTATATCAATAGGCGGATTTAACTTTGGCGGCGGCGGTGGTTCAACACAAAAAAATCATCCGACGGTAGGTCGAATTCCATCAGGGGCAATTGTTGAAAATTCAGTAAACAGCAGCATGCTTGATAATAATAAAAAACTGCATCTGCTTCTTGATAAACCTGATTTTACCACAGCAAGCAATGTGTCTAACGCAATAAACGGTTCGTTTGGTTCGCACATTGCAAAAGCTGCAAATCCCGAAGAGATAAATGTTAGTTTACCCGATGCGTATTCTAACAATCCCGTAGCATTTATAAGCAGAATAGAAAATATTGATGTAAAAGGACATATGATTGCAAGAGTGGTATTAGATGAAAGAACAGGCACCGTTGTAATTGGCGGAGATGTGAGAATTATGCCTGTTGCCGTGTCTCAAGGATCACTAACGGTAACAATAACAAATAAAACTGAAGTCTCACAGCCGCTGCCTTTTTCCAAAGGAAAGACTGCAAAAGTGCCGAAAAAAACCATAAAAGTTACGGAAAAGAAAAGTCATTTTGTAGAGCTTGGAAATTCTACGGTTGCCGATTTAGTAAAGGCATTAAACGCCATGGGCGCAACTCCGCGTGATATGATGGCTATATTTCAGGCAATATCAGCATCAGGCGCATTAGAAGCAAAACTCACTATCATATAATGAGACCACTGCACAATATTAGCCATAACGGTATTAATGCTAATATATCAAAAACCAACGGCAAATCTCTCAAGGAAGCGTCAATTGAATTTGAGGCAATTTTTGTAAGGCAGATTCTTGAGAAAATGATTCCTTCCGATCCCCTTCTCAAGGGTGCAGGCAGTTCCATTTATAGATCAATGTGGCTTAATTCGTTATCTGAACTTATGGCAAAAGATGGTAATTTTGGCATAGCAAAAATGATCGTTAAAAGCCTCAATTCAACAGAAAATAAAAATGGCGACTTAAATGCCAATGATAAAAATAATAAGTCAAAAATCGACAAACTAATGCTCACTGCCGCTTTGAAACAAGGTTTGCCTATAAACTTGATAAAAGCGGTTGGTAAGGTAGAATCAAACTTTAACCAGAAAGCAGTGTCGCGTGCGGGCGCAATTGGCATTATGCAGCTTATGCCTGCCACTGCCAAGGAAATGGGTAGTAATCCAAACATTTTGAAAGATAATATAAGAGGAGGAGCAGCGTATTTGAAAAAGATGCTAAATGAATTTGGAAACACCAAAATGGCATTGGCTGCATACAACAGCGGTCCATCTGCAGTCAAATCTTATAAAGGCATTCCTCCCTATAAAGAGACTCAGAATTATGTGCATAAAGTATTAAAATATAAAAAGATCTATGATGCTAAAGAATTTTCAAAAAAGTCCGATATAGTTAATACGGATAAGTTAATATAGAATAGATTAGGAGGAGTTATTATGAGAATCAACGGTTTGAATCAGATAAAATCAAACTATTTAAAGAACAAATCCAAAGTCAGTACAGATGTGCAGAAACAAGACAAAAATGAAACAGCCGCTCAAGGAAATGATAAGGTTGAAATATCTACCTCAGCAATGCAGACAAGAAATATTGCATTGGAAACAAACAAGTTTAACCTGCGAATCGATGACTTAAAAACTGCGATAGAAAATGGGAAATATACGATTAATACGGATAAAATCGCCCGGCTGCTAATTGAAAAATGAATACTTCTCAGATAAGAGTTACGCTTAAAAATATTTATGATATTTATGAAAACTTAATACAATTTGTGCGTGATGCAGAGAAGCATATCGTATCAGGCAAAGGTTCTGTTGATTTTTCGCAAATAGCAGCTGCAAAAGAGGAGCTTAAAAAACTCGTTTTTTCTCTCAAGTCTTTTTCAGATTATTCTATTTTAAAAGAGAGCAGTTTATCCGGTGAATTGTCAAGATTAAGGGGTAGAATCGATCTTTATAACAGGCTGAAAGATGATTTTATTCAACTTTCTATTGACAGTATGCAATTTTATAACGATCTGATCGATATTGACAGAGCATTGTATAATCAAAATGGAAAAATTAGATCAAATTTGCCTAATACGGTTTTAGTGAGGGCGTAATGAGCGGATTGTTTGACGGGCTTTCAATCGGTTTATCAGGCCTAAATGCAAGTCAAACATCACTCAATACAACAGAAAACAATATTGCAAATGCCAATACGCCGGGCTACAGTACTCAAGCAGTCAACCTTGCAGAAGCACCTTCTGCACTGGATATACCCGGCACAAGAGGAAGAGGCGTTGCTATAACTTCAATTACATCTTCAAGAGACGATCTTCTTGAAAAGCGTCTGCGCAATTCAAGCTCGCTTTTAACTTTTTACAAAACTACTTCGAATTGGTTAAGCCAGGTCGAAACACTCGTTAACGAGCCCGCAGGATCAGGCTTAGACAGTTCCCTGAACAATTTTTTTAGTTCATTTAACGATCTCTCCACCGATCCATCATCGGAAACTGCGAGAAGCAATGCGGCCAATAATGCAAAGACGCTGGCGGAATCTTTTAAACAGATTGATAGTAGCTTATCTGATATGTTAACTCAAGGCGATAGCGAGCTATCGCAAAATATTGATAAGGCTAACCAGCTCATCAGCTCCATTGCTCACATTGACGGCAATATTTCAAATGCAGAATTAGGCGGAATAGATAGGGCAAATAGTCTCAGAGATAAAAGGGGCGAATTAGTTAAGCAGCTGTCCGATATTGTTCCTATAAATACTTATGAAACAGGTTATAAATCTACAGGTCAAGCCGAATTTGCACTTCAAATCGGAGGAATGTCTGTTATAAGCGGTAAAGATTTTCATCAATTAAAAACAGCTCAAGTTGGACAGCAGAACAGACTATTTTACATAAATTCCGGTGGTTCACTCACAGACATAACCGATAGCGTGAAAAACAAGTCAACCGGATCCGTTTCTGCTCTACTTAACACGAAAGATATAATTAAAAAATATAGATCAAAACTTGATGAGATCGCAAAAGATTTGATAGATCAGGTTAACCTTGTCCATACTAAGGGAATGGGACTGACGGGATACTCATCGCTTGCAAGCACAAATCAAGTGAATTCAGCTGACGCGGTTGTTTCATCGGGCGGGCTTCCTATACCTATCACAAAAGGAAGCTTTGATGTTGTAGTTGTCGATTCAAACGGAAATCATACAACAGCAAGCATAACTATCAATGATTCATCGACTTTTAGTGATGTAAAAGACAGCCTCAGCAACATAAGCGGAATCAGTGCATACATTGGCGGAAATAATCACCTCGTGGTTCAAGCGGATACAGGCAAAAAATTCTTTTTAACAAACGACAACACCGGATTTTTGGCATCCGTCGGTATGGGTACATTCTTCAGTGGAAATAGTGCATCAAATATGAAGTTAAACCCTGCCATAGCTAATGATTTTTCAAAAATTGCAGCAGGGCTAACCGACAATGCAGGCGATGGACAAAATGCAGCCGCTATAGCCGGGCTTTCATCGGCACAAGTACTAAAAAACGGCACTACATCAATTACCGAGCTTTATAATTCTCTGGTAAGCGATGTAGGTATAGACGGACAAAATTATAAATCTCTGAAGAACAATCAGCAATCTCTAACCAATCAAATAAACACGGAAAGGGAATCGGAAAGCGGTGTTTCTCTAAATGAAGAAGCCGCTAAATTAATAAAGTTTCAAAAGGCATTTAGTGCGTCGGCTAAGTTTATTACAGTTATTGATAATTTAACAAATACCATACTGGGCATGATAACATAATGAGAATAACCGAAGGGATGATTTATAACAACTTCCTTTCTAACATTAACAAAATAGATGAGCAGATAAATAGTGTAAATAATGAAATTGCTACAGGAAGAAAAATCTTATCACCATCGTCAGATCCTTTAAGTTTGACAAAAGCGCTCAATATAAACAGCGAATTAAACATGTTCAGCAGTTATACCAAGAATATAAATACATCGGTCAGCAATCTTAATGCTGCGGACAGCAGTCTTCAGAATGCAAGTAACGAACTTATGAATATCAAAAATTTGGCTATACAAGGCGCAAACGGCACAAATGACCCGAATAGCTACAATGCTTTGGCAGACAATGTTAACCAGGAACTTGAGTTATTGAAAAATATAGCAAACTCAAGTTTTGACGGAAAATATATTTTTAGCGGAACAAAAAGTGATAAACCTGCAATTGCAGCTGAAAATCAATCGGCGGCTTTTGTATCAAACACCGGTACATTGCCAACAGGTGCTCAGATATCGATTTCAAAACAGTTTGCAGATCTTTATCAGCTTGCAGACGGAAAATATACAATATCTTTTGACAGCACGAACTCAGAAATTTCTTTAACGGATTCAAATGGAAATACAATCAATATCGATGGAAACGGAAGAGATACTTCCATGACCGATCACAATGATCTCGTCTCCGCAGCCGCTGTAAATAATACAAAGCCGATAACCTATGATACCGGTTTAGGCGTAAAACTTACCTCATCAGTGAAACCAACTGCTGATTTTTCAATAACATTTGATTATAAAAAAGGTGGTAATTTTCTTTATCAAGGCAACAATACGGCCATGCAGGCTGCCATAGGCAAAGGGCTGAATCTTTCGTTTACCGTAACAGGGGCAGAAACATTTAAACCGATAAAACAATCGCTGGGTTCGTTTAATCAGCTTACCAATATTTCAACCGGCAAAACAGCAACCAAGAGTACGAAACTTACCAATCTGAGATTTGGAAATAACCTTATTTCCGATCCTTCAACAATCAGCTTTTCCGGCGCAGATCACACAGGTATTGATATTAGCAGTCCTATTCCTAACGGATTAGACTCGAATTCAACTGTTTCCGATTTACTAACTGCCATTGAGAAAAGCTACGGAAACAGCGTTACTGCAGATTTTCAAGATGGCGAAATTGTCCTAACCGATAAAAGAGGAGGAAAAAGTCAATTTGAATTTGGATTTACCGATACATCATCAGGTACACCAAATCAAAACCTTTTCGGTAATTTTCAGACAGAAACATCCGGAAGAGGCTACGATCTGTTTAGAATCGGAAGCGATCTTAAAGATGCCTTAAAAAACAATAATCAATTAGGTGTTGTCGGTACGGCTTCAGATTGGGCATCAGGTTCAACGGTTACAAAGACAATGAGTGGTATCTATGATGGTGGGGCAGATGATAAATGGACATTTACTTCCAAAGCCGGCGGAACTATTCCTCCAACCACAGGCACAACAACAATCAAAATAACCGATAACAACAATAATCCGGTTGCTATTATTGATTTTACAGCAAGCTCAACAACAGTTAAAGATAAAGACGGCAATACACTTTCCACTACTTCCGCTGCGTATAGCAACGGGGACATTTTGCAACTTCCTCATGGAGTTAATGTTTCTTTTTCAACAGGCGCCATTACATCGGGTGATAGTTTTAGTGTTAATCTCGCCAATAAAGTCCAATCTTCTATCGGACTTATTGACAAATACTCAGCTCAGTTGGAAAGCAGCCTTTCAAAAGTCGGCAGCTTGACAAATAGAGGCGAAGCTCAAAAAACTCGTATGTCCGCCCTCACTATTTCTGATAAAACAGAGAAATCGTCTTTGATGGATGCTGATTACGCTTCTGTCATTTCTCAATATAAACAGCTCCAGATTATATTACAGGCTACTTTGTCAAGTATGGCTCAGATTAATCAGCTTAATTTATTTAATTTTATTAAATAACCTTGCCTTACGCACTCTTTTTTCAGATTCAAATACTTAAAATAAGACTTCACAAATTAAAATCGATTTCTATTTTCTAAATCTTTGCTGCTCCATCCTCCGCCCAATGCTTTATATAGCGTAACCTGGTTTGTAAGAACCGCTGCATCTAAACTTACTAACTTTAACTTTGCCGCAAAGTATCCCCTTTCTGCATAAAGAACACTCAAATAATCCGAATATCCGCTGTCAAATCTTCTTTTTGACAAATAAAGCGCTTTTTTTAAAGCTTTTACTTCTTCACTTTGAGCCTCTATCTTTCGTTTTGAAATTTTCAATTTATTCAAAGCGTTAAAAACTTCTTTGAATGCATTTTTAACAGTCTGTTTATATTGAACAACAGCTGCTTTTTTTTGAGCTTCTGCTATTTTAACATTTGATTTAATCCTTCCGAAATCAAAAATAGGTATAGCTGCAGCAGGTCCAATTCCCCAAATATTTGCCGAACGCCGTATCAAATTGCTTAAATTCTCACTTTGAAAACCAAGCAATCCGGTTAAAGAGATTGACGGAAAATATGCCGCCTTTGCAGCACCGATAAGCAAATTTTTTGCCTTTAAATTTTCCTCTGCCGCTTTGATATCCGGCCTGTTATCAAGCAAAGCTGATGGAAGTGCATCTGGAATCTTTATAGGATTCGGCAATTTTTCATTAAGTGTAATATTGTTATTAAAAATTTCTTTTGGACTTTTGCCAAGCAGCATGGAAAGAGCGCTCATCTGAACTATGTTTTGTTCTTTTAAAGACTCAACCAAAACTTTTGCATTTTCATATTGAGCTTTTGCCTGAAAAACTACAAGTTCATTAATTGCTCCATACTTATACTCTCTTTTTCTATACTTGTAAGTTTCATTATATGATCTAAGTGTGTCCTGTGCTATTTTTAACTGTCTATTTACAGCAATAATATTGAAATACAGATTGGCTGCATTTGATATCAAAGAGAGTTTCGCTGTCTCTTCATTTGCTTTAATTGTCAGAAGAGACGCAAAAGCTGCTTTCTTTTGATCTTTTAATTTTCCCCAAAGGTCAACTTCGTAAGTCATTGGAGATGATATTGCAAAATTATTCAAAATCATCCCTCTTCCTTTTGGCAATACTTCATTGCTTGTCTTCTGCCTATAACCTGATGCTGATGCTGAAATATTTGGATAAAGATTAGCGCTTTGCAAGCCAAGATATGCTCTCGCATCCTCAACTCTAATAATGGCAAGTTTTAAATCATCGTTGTTTTTCAGCACTTTTTCTATCAATTTGTTCAAGTTATTGTCATTAAAATTTTTCCACCAGTTTATATTGATGGTTTGCTGCCGGATACCGTTATTATAATATTGTGAGGGTAAATCCATTTTCGGCTTTGAAAATTTTGGTGCCGAACAGCCCTGCAGCAATAAAATTATACTTGCGGCAGTGATTAAAAATTCAGTTCTCACTTTTGACTCTCCTATTAAACCTTTTTTTGAATTTCATAACGAGATAGAAAAATAAAGGAATAAAAAATATTCCTATCAGCGTTACAAAAAGATCACCGCCGACCACTGTTGTGCCTATGATGCGACGACTGTTTGCTCCTGCGCCGGTGCTAAACGCCAGAGGTAAAGTTGCTGCAATAAAAGCAAGCGATGTCATAACAATAGGTCTGAATCTTATTCTTGCTCCCTCAATAGTTGCATCAAGCAAAGAATAGCCCTCGTTTAATCTTTGCAGAGCAAATTGCACCATTAATATGGCATTTTTAGTTGAAAGGCCTACAAGCGTTATAATACCCACCTGAAAATAAATGTCGCTTTCAAATCCTCTAAACCAGATCGCCAGTGCTGCACCGAAAAGCGCAAACGGAACAGATAGTATCACCGCAAAAGGAATGCTCCAGCTTTCATACAATGCAGCCAAAATCAAAAATACAAAAATCAGAGCGTATATAAATGAACTATTGCCTGATTTTGCGAGCTTTCTCTCCTGATATGACGTTCCCGACCATGCAATTGTATAGCCTGCAGGCAATATTTTCTCTGCAATCTTTTTAATAGCTTTCATTGCATCGCCGGATGAATATCCAAATTTAGGCTGACCTATTATGCCGGCTGCTTGAAATCCGTTAAATCTTTGCACTATACTTGGTCCGACAATCCTTTTAAGAGCCACCAGCGAGCTTATGGGAATTAAATTTCCGGTTATGGATTTTACAAAAATATCATTATAATCTTCTAAGTTTTCTCTGAATACCCCTTCGGATTGAAGATTTACATGATAAACTCTTCCATATAAGTTAAAGTCATTAACATAATATGTCCCAAATGTTGCACCTAATGTTGTAAATATGTTGGAGATAGGAACACCTAAAGCTTTTGCTTTTTCTCTATCTACCGTAATTTTATACTGCGGCACATTTGTGTTAAGCGTTGAGCGCACCATCATAAGC
This sequence comes from uncultured Campylobacterales bacterium, assembly GCA_964487285.1. Taxonomy (GTDB): domain Bacteria; phylum Campylobacterota_A; class Desulfurellia; order JAADFJ01; family JAADFJ01; genus CAZAPZ01. The sequence continues at coordinate 19,284 of CAZAPZ010000002.1, forward strand.
TTGGGGCTTTGATTTGCCTTTTGAACAATCTCTTTTACATATTTGTCCAATAAATAGATGTTTGAACCTGTCCTGTTTTGAACATACATATCAAATCCGCCTGTTGTGCTCATACCCATAATAGGCGGCGGATTCAGCGCCATAACAAAAGCTTTCCTATAGTGTGAAAACCGACCCATAAGTTGTTTTACTATTTCTTGAGAGTTTTCTTTCCTTTTTGACCAATTTTTCAAATGGGCAAAACCGATCCCTGCATCCGTTTTGTAGGCAAAAGTCATTAAATCAAGTCCCGCCATAGTCGCAATCGTCGTGACGTTAGGATTGCTCATTACTATTTTACTCAAATCCTTTTGAACTTTTACGGTTCTGCTCAACGATGCTCCAGGCATTAAATAATCAAAAAGCATGATAACGCCTTTGTCCTCATTGGGCACCAAACCTGTGGGCAGTTTGTGTATTATCAAATCCGTTGAAAAAAGCATTACGGCAAATAAAGCTATTGCCAGGATTCCATATTTTAAGATATGTCTAACGCCTTTTGCGAAATTTTGTGTTATATGTTTGAATATGATATTAAACTGTCTTGTCAGCCAAAATGGCTTCACTCTTTCCTTTTTCAAAAATATTGAGCATAATGCAGGAGTAAGCGTCAAAGCCACTATACCTGAGATAACCACAGATGTTGCAATGGTCAGGGCAAACTGCTGATACATTTTTCCGCTGAAACCGCCTATAAATGATGCGGGAATAAAAACGGCTGATAACACCAGCACAATGGCAACAATAGGTCCTGCAATCTCGCCCATAGCTCTATCGACAGCATCTTTAACACTCAGATTTTCAGTATTCGTGTTCAAGATTCGGTCAACATTTTCTATGACAACTATAGCATCATCCACAACGAGCCCTATTGCCAAAATCAAGCCGAAAAGAGTCAAAAAATTGATAGAAAAACCCGCCATATAGAATCCTGCAAAGGTGCCTATTATTGATACGGGAATAGCAAGCACAGGTATAATGGTGGCTCTTATTGTCCCGAGAAAAATATAGATAATAATAACAACAAGAACAATTGCAAACAAAAGAGTATATATAACCTCTTTGATGGATTCATGTACAAACTTCGTTGTATCATAAGCATTGTGATATTGAAGATCGGATGGAAATCTTTTTGATAATTTTACCATAGTACTATCCACAGCTTGCGAAACATTAAGAGCATTGGCACCGGGAGATAAAAAAATTCCTACAAATACAGCCGGATGATTATTGAAGCTGCCCTGCAGAAAATATCGCTCGGATCCTAATTTCACACTTGCAACATCTTTTAATCTTAAAGCAGAGCCGTCACTATTTGATCTTATAATAATATTTCCGAACTGTTTAACGGTTTTAAGCCGCCCTCTCGTTGTGACAGTATATGTATATGTTTGCCTCTTTTTCACCGGCTCTTGGCCGATTTGACCTGCCGCAAATTGATTATTTTGACTTCTTATTGCGTTTATAATATCTGTCACAGTTAACCCGTAAGAGGCAAGCTTATCGGGTTTTAACCAAACCCTGACGGAGTAATTTTGATTTCCGAATATCATAGCTTCACCGACGCCGGGAATCCTTTTTAAACGATCCAATACATTGATAAGCACGTAATTTGAGATATAAAGTGTGTTATGTTTATTATTCTTAGAAGTAAAAGTAAAAATTTTTAAAATATCTGGAGATCTTTCCCTGACGCTGATACCCTGCCTTCTAACAGCTTCGGGCAGTTTGTTTAGAGCTGTCTGAACCCTATTATTAACATCCACTTTTGCAACAGCCGGGTCCGTACCAATCTTAAAAGAAACACTCAAGGTCAATACTCCGCTTGGTGATGCCGTTGATGTCATATATATCATATTTTTAACACCGTTTATCGACTCTTCAAGCGGTGCAGCAACTGTTTTCGACAAAGTCTCAGCATCTGCACCAGGATACACGGCTTGCACACTTATCTGAGGCGGAACAATACTTGGATACTCCTGAACGGGTAATTCTTTAATTGCAATAAGTCCCATCAGAATAATAATTATCGATATTACCGCTGCAAATATAGGCCTGTTTATAAAAAACCTGGAAAACATAGTTATTGCTCCTTGATAATTTTACCTATTTTTACAGAAGCTCCCGGTCTTATCTTGAAAAAATTATCTACGATTACCAGATCGCCTTCTTTGAGACCATGTCGAATAATATAGCGGTTTCCTGATGTTTCACCAAGTTTTACAGCTCTTACTTCAACCTTTCCATGATCCTCAATAAAAACCATCGCCCCCATTGGATTTTGTAAAACAGCCCTTTGAGGTATTGTGACAACATCTTTCCTAACAAATCCATGCAGAATAATTCTCACAAATTCGCCTGGAAGCAACCAGCCGTCATGGTTTTCAAAAATAGCCCTTGCCTTGATGCTTGAAGTTTTCATATTTATTCTCGCATCAATGAAATTTACAGTGCCTTGTATTTTAAGAATTTTTGAATTAATTTTGACCGCAGCCTTGATATCGGATGTAAAATGATGTTGAATGTTTTTTATAAAATCAGTATCCGGAATCGAAAATTCAACATAAATCGGATCAACCTGAGTTATTGTAGTAAGCGGTGTTCCATCGGTAACAAGACTACCGACATCGGTTAATGTCTGCCCTGTTATACCGTCGATAGTCGCCGGCACATCAGTATAGCCGAGCTTGATTGCTGCTGCATCAAGCGCCGCTTCGGAACTTTTGACTTTTGCACCGGCGATCTCATAAGCTGATAGCGCTGCATCTCTCTGGCGGGCACTTGCACTATTTATTCCGTATAATATCTTTATGCGATGCCAATCTCTCGTCGCTTTTTCTAATTCAGCTTTGCTTACCTGAAGTTGAGCCCTTGCCATATTTACAGCAGATCGGTAGATAGCAGGCTCAATTTCATACATTAGCTCGCCTTTTTTAATAAACTTTCCTTCCGTATAAAACTTTTTTATTAATATACCCGTAACCCTTGCTCTTATTTTAACATTTTTAACGCTTTTTACCCTTGCAGGATATTCGAGATTGATTGGGATATTGCCCGCTTTGGGAACTTTGAATAGATCAACTACCGGTATAGGTCGTTTTCTGTGAATATTTTTTTGTTTTTTCCCATAACTTGCAGCGGCTACGGCAACTGTTGCTATTATCAGCAGAATTACAATTTTTGATATGGTTTTATATCTGTTTTTTATCATGATTTCTCCTCATCCCGATACATCTCCTCCGATGCATCAAGCATAATATCAAGCACATTAAAAAAGGCTTCAATTTCGCTGTCGCTGACTCTGCTCCTAACGATAGATTCATATTCCTTTACAAAAGGCAAAGATTTGGAAAGAATGTGTCTGCCTTTCTCATTAAGCTCAACAATATATGCCCTCTTGTCATTTTTATTACGTACTTTTCCAATACATCCTTTTTTCTCAAGCAGATATATAGCTCTCGCTACGGTTGTTTTGTCCTTTGAGATCATTTTTGCTATCTGAATTTGAGTAAGACGCCCGTTGTCATCAACAATTTTCATAATTGCAAACTGTTCGCCCGTAATCTCAAAAGATTTCAGCAACTTATTAAATTGAAATCTTATTGCGTTAGTCACTTTATTCAGATTATATCCCAACGAGTTTCTGAAGCTATAATCCATTAAGTCGATCCACCCTCCTTAAAGCTATTTAATTTAGTAGTATATACAACCAAATGGATTTGTCAAACGATAAAAATTACCGGCAGTGATTTAAAAGCGAGTCGTTATAACCGGTTATTCATTAACTGATGCTGCACACTAAACGCAGTTATTAAGTTTATATTGATATTTTGTCTATATTTCTTTCTCAGCTCATCTGTCGCGGATAGATTTTTTTAGTCTTAAGTATCGACCTAATTCCCTTCTATTTTGCTATAATATCGGAAAGCGTTATACTATTAAGAAACTCATTCAGTTTTCTTTCCAAACCGCTCCATACGACTTGAGCATGGCAGCCGGTCATATCTATCAAAGGACAATCGGATGAATTATTCGTTGTACACGGTATCGACAGTTTAAGTGGGGATGTCGGATCTATCAGCATTCTTATAGTTATATCATTCGGATCTTTATCCAATTTATATCCCCCTTTCGGGCCTCTATAACTTTTAAGTATTCCGGCTCTGGTGAGTTCTAACATTATCTTGCCGAGATATTTTAGCGGTATATTCTGCCGCTTTGAAATCTCTGCGAGCGTAACCGGTTTTTCATTATGAAGGGCGATGTCTATAACGGCTCTTAAGCCGTATCTGCTTTTTGTTGCGATTCTTATCATTTTTTTAACTTACTTTTTTTGCCTTCCACTGCATTACAATTTATAGATCTATCTGTTTTAAATGCAGCCAATTGCTTCCAACCTTCATATCAACGAGCATTTTAACCTCAAATTCAACGGCGTTTTCCATTACCTCTTTTATAATAACCGCCGCCTTTGCAACATCCTTCTCTGTTACCTCTACAATCAATTCATCATGTATCTGAAGTAAAATATCGGCTTCTACCTGCTCTTTTAACCTATCATATAGTTTAATCATAGCAATTTTTATTATATCTGCCGATGTACCCTGAATCGGGGCATTAATGGCTGCTCGTTCGCCAAAACTTCTAATGCGAGGATTGAGACTATTGATTTCGGCAATTAGCCTTCTTCTTTTAAAAAATGTTTCAACATAACCATGACGCCTTGCGAAAATTTTCATATTTTCCATATATTGTTTGACACCGTTATATTTTTCAAAATATTTGTTATAATAATTTTCTGCGGTTACACGAGATACGGCAAGATTTTTTGCAAGGCTGTTAATACCCATGCCGTACATAATTCCAAAGTTAATAACTTTTGCCAATCTCCTCTGTGCTTTTGTTATAATTTTAATCGGCGTATCAAACAGTTTAGCCGCTGTCGATGTGTGAATATCCTCGCCGTTCTGAAAAGCCGAAATCAGCTCCTTGTCTCCTGAAACAGCAGCCATCACGCGCAGTTCCATTTGAGAATAATCGGAACTTATAAATTTGCACCCGTCTTTAGCAACAAAAGCATCGCGTATTGAATGCTTATCGGCATCAGTAGGAATATTTTGAAGATTAGGCTCTGACGAAGAGAGCCTGCCTGTTGCAGTCAACTTCTGGTTGTATGTGGTATGAATCCGCCAATCGAGATTATCAGACAGTTTTATTAAAGGATCGATATATGTTGTTTGAAGTTTTTCAATCGATCTATATTTTATAATCAGCGGAACAATAGGATGCTTGTCGGCAAGTTTGCTCAATGTCTCAATATCGGTAGATAATCCTATCTTGCCGCGCTTAATCGGTTTTAAACCTATTTTATCAAAAAGAAGTTCCGATATCTGTTTGGGCGAATTTAAATTAAGTTTATAATCGGATAACTTAAAAATGGCATCGGAAATGTCAAAAATCTCCTTTTCTAACCCCTTCCGTTTTTGATAAAGTAGATCTCTATCGACCTTTATTCCTTTTTTCTCCATATTAAAAAGAACCGTTGAAAGTTTTTGTTCGATATCGTAAAGAAAAGTCAACCCGTCATTTTTCAAATGTTCCAAAGCCAATTTCTTAAGTTTAAAATAGTCCGTTATCTCAGGTTTCGGATTGCCGGTTAAATTAAATGATAGCCAGGACAAACTACCCTTTTTTGTATTATCAATCAGATAGCTCGCTATACTTAAATCAAAATAGTTTTCCAAAACTCCGGCAATATGTAGAAGCTGTTTACTGTCATTAACAACAATTTCTCTTCCTTTTATAACATTGCGAAATTCTTCCGATATATTAAGAGAGCAGACTGTGCCGTTATCTGCCGATAGAAGCACTGCTTCATCTTTTATCTCAACGGCAAGAGCGGCATCATCTCCCAATTCTGATAAAAATTGATTATATGTTATAAAATTTTTATTAATGTTGTTGTCATCGTAAAGATCTAAAAGAAAACTTTTAAATTCCAGTTGTTTATAAATTTCAGATAACGCATTTTTATCGTTTTCCCCTTTTGTGAAAAGCTCTCGGTCTATTTGTATGTCATCCTTAATCTCGGTAAGAAATAGCGCATCTGTCAGCTGTTTTTTGTTCTCCGCAAGGGAATTCCGTATTTTCTTGGGGAGCTTTTCCATATTATTATATATATTATCTACCGAACCAAACTCGTTTAATAAAAACGCGGCTCGCTTGGGGCCTATTCCAGGAATACCGGGTATATTATCAGCATTATCTCCTACAAGTGCCAAAAACATTGCTATTTTATCGGGAAAAACAGCGAATTTCTTTTTTACCTCATCGGGCGTATATATTTTATCGCTGCTTATATTCCATACGGACACTCTGCTATCTACGCATTGCATAAGATCTTTGTCGCCTGTAACAATTAGAACAGGTCCTTCCCAATTTCTCGCAGCCGAATAGATTATATCGTCGGCTTCATATCCGTCTTTTACGATATAGCTGATGCCCATAGCATCGATAATTTTTTTAACTATCGGAATCTGAACAGACAAATCGGCGGGCATAGGAGGTCTTTGAGCTTTATATGAATCATAAGCCTCTTTTCTGAATGTTTTTTCAATGCTATCGAATGCAACGGCAATATATTTCGGCGATTTCTCTTTTACAATGCGATTTACAAGTTTTACAAATCCATAAATTGCATTGGTTGGAAAACCGCCTTTGGTAGAAAGCGATTTTATTGCAAAAAAGCTCCTGTATAAATATGCATAGCCATCTATTATGACAAGCTCATTGTTAGACAAAGTCAAGCCATTTTTTGTATTTGTTTATTCTTCCATGCACCGCATCAAAATAGAGAGTTTGAATCTTTTCGGTAATCTTGCCGCGTTTTCCTTCTCCAATAACCCTGCCGTCAACATTTCTGATAGGCGTAATCTCAACAGCGGTTCCCGCAAAAAATGCTTCATCCGCAATATAAAGCTGATCTCTTGTTATTCGCTCCTCTCTCACTTCGATTCCGTTGTCTTTGGCAATTTCCATTATGCACTTTCGTGTTATGCCCTCAAGTATTGTTCCTGAAGTAGGTGTATAAATTATTCCGTCTCGGACTGTAAAAATACACTCGGCGCTTCCTTCCGATACATATCCTTCATTATCTAATAGTATAGCTTCATCATAACCGGCATCAACCGCTTCCCATTTTGCAAGCTGGCTGTTAACATAGTTTCCACAAGTTTTTGATTTTGTCATAGATGTATTAATAGGATTTCTAACATACGATGAAATTTTTACTTTGATGCCGTTCTTCAAGCCTTCATCTCCAAGATATGTGCCCCATGGCCATGCCGCAATTGCGACTTGAATTTTGTTATGCTGAGGATATAGTCCCATATCTCCATATCCGATAAATCCCAGCGGTCTGATGTAGCACTCTGCTAAATTGTTGACTTTTACCGTTTCTTTTGTTGCATTATAAAGCTCATCAAAGCTGAAAGGAATTTTCATATTCAATATTCGCGCCGACTGGATAAATCGTTTAGTATGCGACTTAAGTCTGAATACTGCAGGGCCGCTTTCAGTGTTGTAGCATTTTATTCCTTCAAAAATTCCAAGACCGTAATGGAGAGTATGGGTTAGCACATGGACATTTGCCCTCTCCCACGGAACCATTTTTCCGTCAAACCAAATAAATTTCGTTGATTGAACCATTTAAACCTCCATATTGACATTTTATTTTCTCTATATAAACTTATCGCTACCTCTTTGCGGGCAATTAGCTCAGGGGTAGAGCGTTCGCTTCACACGCGAGAGGTCACAGGTTCGAAACCTGTATTGCCCACCACTTATTCTACATGCAAATTTATAATTTTAAAGTAATGATACATCTTATTTTATTGGCTGCAGGCAGCTCTATGCGATATGGAGTTGCAAAACAGTTTGTTGTAATAAACGGCAAACCTATATGGCAATGGACACTTGAAAACTTTATAGGTTTAGTTGATGATATAGTCGTTGTTGTTCCAAAAGACTATAAAGATATGTTACATAATAAATATGCAATACCTCTTAAATTTGTTACAGGCGGCAAAAGCCGATGCGAATCGTCGTATATCGGGGTAAAAAATGTGCAGGGCGGCATTACGCTTATTGAAGATGCCGCAAGGCCGATTTGCTCACCTGAGCTTATAAACAGAGTGATAAATTGCACGGTTGCTTTTGGAGCGGCTATTCCTGTAATACCCGTAAAAGACACTATTAAAATGGTAAATGGCGACAATGTAACGAAAACTCTAAGTAGAAAAGATCTGGTTTCAGTCCAAACTCCGCAAGGCTTTAAAGCTAAACTTATACAAAAAGCGTTAAAATACGCCATTCAAAATAATCTTGATATAACAGACGATGCATCTGCGGTTGAAGCAATTGGAGAGACTGTTTACACGGTAAAAGGAGATGTTTCAAATATAAAGTTGACATACCCTGAAGATCTGAAATTTATAAAGGAGAAACTATGCGGATTGGAATAGGATATGACAGCCATCGGCTTGAGGAAAATATACCGTTGTATCTCGGAGGCATTAAAGTCAAATATGAAAAAGGTTTAAAGGGACATTCAGACGGCGATGCTGCAATTCATTCAATAATAGACGCAATTCTAACGGCTGCCCACAAAGGAAATATAGGCAAGCTGTTTCCCGAAGATAAGCGATATAAAAATATTAGAAGTACAATACTGCTTAAATTAGTATCGGAAATCATCAGAAAAGACGGCTTTATCATGGTAAACTGTTCAACGGTAATAATAGCTGAAGCACCCAAGCTTAATAGTTGCATTGGCCAAATGGAATTGGTAATAGCCAATATTCTGCAGGTTGATAAAGATCAAGTATCAATTTCGGCTAAAACAAATGAAAAGATGGGAGCTATAGGCAAGGGAGAAGGAATAGCGGCATATTCAGTCTGCTTGCTGCAAAAATAAATCACCCGTAAATCCTTATTGTCACTGCGAGGGCTATGTTTTATCATCTCCATCCTATTGTTTTCATATAGATTTTTGATGAGGCAATTCGTTTAATGGATTATATTTAAGTTTCAGCTATAATGCATATTTGGTGCCGTTGCTTATGTTCTGCCGCCTTTATAAAATATAACTATTATGATAGATAAATTAATATTACAAAATGACATTTGCAATATAAAAGGTATTGGGGAAAAGAGGGCTGATATACTGCATAAAAAAGGGATAGAAACTGTTTGGAAGCTGCTCTGTACACCGCCGCTTCATCTTGAAGATAAAAGAAAAATCAGCAATCTGGATGAAATCGAAAACGGAGAAAATGTTTTAATAGCCGGAAAAATTATACATTCTAAAATCATAAATTCGTTAAGAGGACACAGGTTTTTGTCTGTTACCGTTGACTGTTTAAATAGTTCAATTGAGTTGAATTTTTTTAACGGCAATCTTTGGTCTTTCAAATATTTGTTAAAGCCAGGGCAATTCATTTTAGCTTATGGTGCAATTAAAAAAGAATACGGATTGAAGATGATTCATCCGAACTTCAAGATAGTAACCGAAGATCAGATTAAAAATTATGATGGCAAAATTAGCCCGATTTATTCAAAGGGAATGCAGTTTATGGCGGCTATTATGCCTAATTTATTAAGCACAATAAAAAAATCTTTGCCGAAATATTCTGATTTTTTGTCTGATCGATACCTTACAAAGCACAATCTTCCGAGCATGATAAAAACATGGAAAATAATGCATACGCCAATTTCAGATAATATAGATGAAGCAAGAAAAAGACTTAAATATAACGCACTGCTCTTTTTTCTTGTAAAAAAAGAACTGTTTGTAAAAACATTAAAAAGCCGCAATAGCAACCCGATACATGCATCTAACATAATAGAAAGACTTCAGCTGATGCTGCCGTTTAAATTGACTTGCGATCAAGAAAAGGCAATAACGGATATTTCAAAACTTATAGATAGCGAAAAACCGATGATGCATCTGCTTCAGGGAGAAGTAGGAAGTGGTAAAACTATTGTAGCTTTGGCAGCTGCGTTATCAGCAGTGGAAAATGGATATCAAACTGCTTTTATGGCACCTACCGATATTTTAAGTCAGCAGCATTTTCAATCCATAACTCCTATTACAGATATGCTGAAGTTAAAAACGGTTTTATTGACCGGTAAGCAGAAACTGAAAATTCAAAACAAAACCAGAGCAATAATAAAATCAGGCGCTGCCGATATAATTGTAGGAACGCATTCTCTCATATCGGAAAAAACCGAATTCAAACATCTTGGGTTGATAATTATAGATGAGCAGCAACGTTTTGGTGTCAACCAGCGTGAAGCTCTTATGGATAAAGCTAAGTCAGCTCATATGATCATGATGACTGCAACACCAATTCCAAGAACACTTTTAATGACATTTTATAAAGAGTTGACGATCTCTACGCTTAAAGAGATGCCTAAAGGCAGAAAACCTATTAAAAGTAGAATTGTCATGCCTGAAAATAGGAGTAAAATGTTTCAATTTATAAAAAAACATATAGAACGAGGTGAACTTTGCTATGTTGTTTTGCCATTGATAGATGAATCTGAGAAGCTGAATCTCAAGAATGTGAAGGAAGAGTATAAACAATTGACAAATATATTTAATTGTCCGATAGGTATGATGCACAGTCAAATGGATATAGAAGAACGAAAAAAGACAATGAATTTATTTAGAAATAAGGAAATAAATATCATAGTTGCAACAACGGTTATAGAGGTCGGTTTGGATGTACCCGATGCAACGATAATGCTCATCGAAGAATCGGATCGTTTTGGAATGTCCCAGATTCATCAATTGAGAGGTAGAGTCGGACGAGGAAGCGGGCAGTCATACTGCTTTATGGCGATGACAAATGATGCTAATAAAACGGCTATTAGGCGGCTGAAATTTTTGGAAAGCCACAACGATGGATTTCTCATAAGCCAGGAGGACCTTAAAATCAGAGGACCAGGGCAGTTTATAGGACAGGAACAATCGGGTTTTAATGAACTGCATTCCATAGATTGGTCAAAAGATATAAAGTTGATGAAAGAGATTGATAATGAACTAAAATCAGGACTGATTAGTATCTTTGATGTCGCAAAATTTGCTGTTTTATAAAAACTAAAATTTTCAATTTCAAGTACTTTTTTCTCTATTTGCCGTTTGGAAGATGATATTGACACTTAATTTTGTATAAAGATGAGACTTAAGCTGCATTTTCACCTTTTTAATTTAACATTCAATATTCGATTTTCTGTGGACAAAAGCTAATTTTGGTAGTATAGTAATGATGATGAAAATAATAAACAGGAAACAATTTATGCTGATTAATACCAAAGCTTTAGGTTTTTATAAAAATATAGTTTTAGTTGCAGTAATAACAATCGCAGCGGCTGGGTGCGCTCATTACAAAGGTTTGACGAAAGTTAAGCCTGAAATTCAGAAATCGGCATATAGCTGGTACAACGATGCTATGCAGGATATGATATACCATAATTACGACCAAGCCGAACACTCTTTTACTCTGCTGATTGAACAACATGCAGGGACAATATATGCAAGAAAAGCGCTGCTTAGAATGGGGGATCTCTACTTCAAGCAGAGTGAGTATCTTTCTGCAATTGCAAGCTACAATGAATTTATAAAACGTTATTCTTACAGCAGCAATGTCAGTTATGCCTATTTTATGATTGGATATTCAAATTTTAGAATGAGGTATGATTTCAGACATAGCCAATATTATACAAAAAAAGCCGTAAGCATATTTATTCAATTTATGAAAAAATATCCTAACAGCAGCTACATGGCACGGGCTGAAAATATGCTATCGCTACTCATTGAGGAACTTGAGAACCACGAACTCTATGTAGCGAAATTTTATCTAAATACAAAACAGGCAGCCGCAGCTTTAATAAGATTAAATTATGCACAGCAGAGATATAATGTTGAAAAATTAAAAAACAGGTCTATTTTTTACAGAATACAGGCATTGATAGATCTTAAACATTTTAAAAGAGCAAGGCAACTTCTTGATAAATTATCAAGAAGCTCAAGCTATTTTAAAAAAGCCACAACCGATCTATACAGAATAAAATAAAAAGTGGTATTAACTTGATGAAGTGAACACGGACAAAAGGCTTAAAAATATATTATTTGATTTGATAGGAAAACTTGCAGTTAGAGATATATCGTTACTTTCATATTCTATACCTGTTGATATTTTTTATGTCAATCATTTTTTGGTTATAAAAGCCGAGATTGCAGGTGTTAGTGAAAAAGATGTTTCCCTATCACATAAGAATAATATTATACTGATTGAATATATAAAAACAGTGGAAAATCAAAACAGCCGAATATATTATAAAATGGAGCGCGGCTACGGTAAATTTAAGGAAAGCATTGAACTTCCCTTAAGTATTAACCTTTCAAATATTAAAGCAAAATTGAATAATGGTATTTTAACAATCACCATTAAAGAACAAAAGGAGAAATAGTTGGATAAAAAAAACGAGTCCGAAGAAGAGATAAAGATCCCTGAGGTTTTACCTCTAATTCCTGTCAGGGACATTGTGGTCTTCCCGCATATGATACTTCCGCTTTTTGTAGGACGTGAATTTTCTATTAAGGCGATAGATGAAACATTATCAAAAGACAGAATGTTGGTTCTTTCCGCTCAGATTAACCCATCCATTGAGGAACCGGGAACCGATCAGATATATCATACCGGCACCGCATGTATCATAATGCGTATGCTGAAAATGCCTGATGGAAGAGTTAAGATTCTTGTACAGGGAATAAAACGCGTAAAAGTAAAAAAATTTGTACAATTTGATCCGTATTATAAAGTTAGCATTAAAGAAATAGATGATGTCGAAGTAGCGGATATAAAAACTACCGCTCTGATGCGGATAATAGGCCATCAACTTGAAAATGCCATATCAATGGGAAAAAATATACCTGCCGACTTACTCGCTGTTATCGGCAATATTCAACAACCTACTAAATTCATCGATATAATATCATCAAACATCGGATTATCGGTAAAAGATGCACAAGAGATCTTATCTGTTCAGAATCCTATTAAAGCTCTACTTATTATAACGCAATTTCTTACCAAAGAGATAGACATTTTAGCTATGCAGAACAAAATCAAGAGCGAGGCTAAAGGTCAGATAGGAAAAACACAAAATGAATATTTCTTAAGAGAACAGCTTAAAGCTATAAAAAAAGAGCTTGGCGAAACAGATGATGCTGATGAAATAGGAGAATTAAAAAAATCATTAAAAAAATCGAAACTGCCGGAAAACGCAGAAGAGGCGGTAAACAAGGAGATTAAAAGACTCTCAAAAATGCATCCTGACAGTGCAGAGGCTAATGTAATAAGAACTTATATTGATACGATGCTCTCTCTTCCATGGTCTAAAAATACCAAAGATATTTACGATATACCGAAAGCATCCAGAATACTCAATCAAGATCATTACGACTTAAAAAAACCAAAAGATCGTATTCTGGAATATCTATCTGTGAGAAAACTCAATCCTAACACAAAAGGATCGATACTTTGCTTAGTCGGACCCCCGGGAGTTGGAAAAACTTCCCTTGCTAAATCGGTAGCTCGTGCTATGGGAAGAGCTGTGGTGAGGGTTTCTCTCGGAGGAATAAGAGATGAAGCTGAGATTCGCGGTCATAGAAGAACCTATGTCGGAGCATTGCCGGGAAAAATAATAAACGGCTTAAAACAGTGCGGCTCTTCAAATCCAGTATTTGTATTAGACGAAATAGACAAGATCGGAACTGATTTTAGAGGTGACCCATCGTCTGCATTGCTTGAAGTACTTGATCCCGAGCAAAATACGGAGTTTGTAGATAATTATATCGCCGTTCCTTTTGATTTATCCAAAGTATTTTTTGTTACAACTGCCAATTCATCGGCCACAATTCCATCACCGCTGCTTGACAGAATGGAAATTATATCAATAGCAGGATATACCGTTGATGAAAAGGCAAAAATAGCCACCCGCTATATTCTTCCGAGAGAAAAGGAGATAAACGGTGTTGATAAGATAAAAATAAAATTTACAACAGGCGCCATAATAAAAATAATTGAAAATTATACCGTTGAAGCCGGAGTGAGGAATTTAGAAAAAAATATTGCATCTATCTTAAGAAAAATTGCAAGGGATGTGGCCGAAACAAACAATATGGAAAAAATCTACAATGTTTCAAGAAGCTCTGTTGAGAAATATCTTGGTCCAACAAAAGTTACAAAAGAGACGCGTCTTAAAACAACAACACCGGGAGTAGTCACGGGACTTGCATGGACACCGGCTGGAGGAGCAATACTTTTCATTGAAGTAGGCATTGCAAATGGCAAGGGAAGCCTTTCTCTAACAGGCTCCCTCGGAGATGTGATGAAAGAATCTGCCCAAACAGCGTTAGGCTATGTGCGTTCTCACTGCGAAGAGTTGGAAATCGATCCTGGCTTTTTTGAAAAACATGATATTCACATACATGTGCCTGAGGGAGCAATGCCTAAAGATGGACCATCAGCCGGTGTAACGATGTTATCGGCCATTGTGTCTGCCATAACTAAAAAGACAGTCAACCCTAATCTTGCTATGACAGGAGAGATTACCTTAACTGGAAAAGTTTTACCTATAGGCGGATTAAAAGATAAACTTCTTGCTGCACAACGTGCTACGATAGAAAATATTATTATACCTGCTGAAAATAAGAAAGACTTAATTGAGCTTCCTAAAAAATATCTTGAAAAATTCAAAATGCACTATGTCAATAATGCCAAAGAGCTGCTCGGCATTGTTTTTGGAAAAAATAAAGTCGTAAATCCTAAATAGTTAAGAAAAAATAGCATAAGTTGCCCATCAAATAAGCGTGCAGCGTTCCGAATTAAACGCATAGCTGACTGCTCATTTGCAATAGGTCATGAGGGTTGTGTCTCAAGAGCCTGTTGAAAAACTCCTGCATTTCCTTGCTTTGAACCATCAGAAATGGTATAATAGCAGTGGTTTTGCGAGATATTGTCAAATCTTGTGTATAACATCTGACATAAGCATATCCTTCTTTTGTGAAAAGTTTTATCTTTTGAAATAATTTATCTTTTATAATTTCTGCATTAGTGTCTTTTATAGATAGTAGTTCGTTTGTCAAATTTTCCATACCATAAAACTCTTTTTTGCTATTTTCTGCTTCATTTACACCACCAGTAAAAACTACTATAATAGAATTTTTATTTAGTTTTAAAACTCTGTTTTCATACTCCAAATCTTCAAAGGTTGCAATCGGTGGGCAAAAAGTAGGTATTGGAGTATATATAAGATTCTCTTCTTTAACCAAAAACGGAGGATGCCCCGCATTAGAGAAAGTAAGCTCCTTGGTCTTTAAGTCTATAACACCTACAACAAGAGTTGCAAACATACCTTGAGAGGATATTTTGCAAAGTTTATTGTTCACTATTTGTATTATGCGTGAGGGATCAAATGAGTTATCCATAGCATCTTCAATAAGCATGACAGAAGCCATCATAAATAGAGATGCAGGAACTCCTTTGCCGGAGACATCTCCTACATAAAATAGCAGTTTGCCGTCACTTTCTTTGTATCCATAGAAGTCTCCGCCAACCTCTTTAGCTGGTTTCATGACACCGCTTAGATTGAAGTTATCTTTCGATATGGAGTTACATTTTGGTAGAAAGCTTTGTTGAATTCTACTTGCTAATTCTAACTCATTTTTTATTTTTTCATCTTTTGCGTAAGAATTAAAACTTGAGGTTTCGCTCAATGGCTTATATGGCGGATCAAAGTAAAATAAGGTATTATCTTCGGCATAATCTAATGTGCTTTCAAAATCGCCGTTCAATATCGTAACTTTTTGCAGTAGCATATTAACAGCTCTTAAATTTTCTTCATCACAAATCATCGGTGTTTTGTAGTTACCAATAGGGACATTAAACCCATTTTTCCTATTTACCCGATACAACCCGTTAAAACAGGTTCGGTTTAGAAAAATAAAAAGTGCAGTTTGTTTTGTTCTGTCAGATTCTCTTGTGTTAAATAACGTTCTCTTCGAATAATAATATTCTTTTTTTCTTCGGGTTTAGAAACCAATGAATAATATTCTTTCTTCCATCTTTTAAGTATCACTATCAAATTTTCAACATTTTCTTTTGTCGTTAGATATGAATTTATTAAATCAGCGTTAATGTCATTTATTACTGTATTTTTAATATTTGAATATTGTTGAAGTATCCAGAATAATACAGCACCACCGCCAACAAACGGTTCAATATAGGTAAACTCTGATTATTTAATATGGTTAGGTATCGTTTTATCTATTTCATTCAATAGTTGAGTTTTCCCTCCAGCCCATTTAATAAAGGGCTTTGCTATTTTATTTATTTGCTTCATATTTTCCATCTCGTTTTTATTTCTATTGTGCCTAACGTTTGTATATATTCATTGCCTTTATACCGCCAAATTGGAGGGCTAAACACAATTGTGTATATTTTTCTTTTACCATCATTTTACCATTCCCTCCTATTCAAGAAATTAATCTACCGGATTTCTAATATTATCAATTGCCTTTTTGGATACACAAGTATGAATCTCTGTTGTTTTTGAACTGTTATGCTCCAATAACTTTTGAATATACTTTAAATAGGTCGCTTGCGCAAGTAACTAAGTCGTAAGCTGTATCCTATCATAACTTTGGAACAGCGGTTTTGCTTATTCATACCGTATTTTTTTGAATTATATCCAACATCGAGTATAAGAATAGTAGCCGACTGCAGAGCAATTCACTTTCAATTTACAATGAAGTTGAAGCGGGCTATAAACCTTGATGTTACTACTATCGCGCTTATTTTTTATATACATTGTTAGTGGTTCGTTGTATTATTTTCTAATGCATTTCTTACAATATCCAAAACTATTTGTGCAAATTCTTATTTAAAATTGACCCAGTTTTATCACCAAAACTGACCCGTCATGAAGTAGAATACTCCCAAATAAATATAGGGGGGGGTAAAGGAGATGATAAGCATGGAAGACTGGGTGAGCATTAGAAGCCTAAAGAAGTTAAGACCTGACCTCGGAAGCAGAAGGATAGCCCAGATATTGAGCATTTCAAGAAACACTGTAAAAGGGCATTGAGAAGCGATATATATCTTGCATACAAGCGGGACAGGGCGGCAACGAAAAAGCTGTTTGTGCTTAACGATTTTATCAAAGAGTCATACCTGGTAAGACGGCAGAGAGTATCTGTGATTATTGAAAATCTGAGAGAAAAGGGTTTTTGAAGGCTCGGATATTTCTGTGTATCGTTACATAGAGGAAAAACTTCAAACAGGCAAGGGATGATCAATTAAAAGGACATTTAAACCGTATGAGATAGATCCGGGTGAGCAGTCTCAATATGACTGGTCTGAATATATGGTTGATCTTAAAGGTAAACCGGTAAAGGTTTACATCCACAGCCTGATATGCGGCTACAGCAGATATAGGATATACGATGCGACACTGGACACAACGCAGTCGAGCATATTCGACTTCATGGAAGATTGTTTCATAAATTGCAAGGTGTATGCTCAAGGATACAGATAGATAATGCGAGCCAGCTTATGGACAATGCATCTATAAGGGATTTCATGCAAATTCCGGCTTTCACTGGACAGTTAATCAGGAAATAGGTGGACACTTTTTTAAGTTTCCGGATTTGGTGTACAAAGAGAGCGGAATACGCACTACATAACATGATTAGGAGGAAAGCCCCCAAATAGCTGAACTATGGGGCGATTTTAGTAGAGTACTTACGGGCTTTGAAAATGCATAGAAAAAGGGGAAATATGGCTTAAGGACTCTTGGATGCCTTAGAATTCCATATACAGACAAAACGAAAAATCCTATCTGCAAATATTTTATAGTGCCTTAATGCTCAAGTAAAAGATATAAAAGGCATCTTTTGAAGAGTTGAAAAACAAAAGATGCCTAAAAATCGATTCTTGAGTATCGAATTAAGTAAAAATATTTTTCCCGAATTACCTTTCTTGTTTGTGTTTAAAACGAATAATCATAACTCATCCAAAATGCATTTCCACTTGTTGTAGTAAAACTATTAGTACTACCACTATAGTAATTACCGCCATCCACTGTATACCTATCCCATATATGATCCAATTCCGCTGATACAGTAGAACTATTTGTCACATTATATGCAACATTGGCAAATGTCGTTCTAACATCTTTAACTGCTCCTGGCATAAAATAATCATCGCCACTGTTGTTGGAGTGCGAGAAATTTGCAGAGTCATATCCAGCTGCAAATGTAGTATTTGCTATAGGGGCAAAGCTCGCCTCAATATTCCACCACGTTAAATGTTCTTGTATAAGTTTATTTTTAGCAAGATTATACACATATGACACATTTGTACCTATATTCTCATTATTTGCCGTACTTAAACCGGCAAGGCCAACTAATCCATTTGTATAATAACCATTTGCCATAAATGTAAACATGGAAATAGGAATGCTAATTCCGCCGCCAATAGCATAAGGTGTTTTTGCATGTTCTTTACTATTGTACTCAAGTTCAACGGGAGCAATTTCACCTTCTACATATGCTGCAGGCGATCCGAATGATGTCGCAATATTTAAAGGCAGATATGCAGCTACCGTAGGAACAACGGTTCTACTTAAAGTAACGGAGGAAGAAGTAGTTTGTGTATTATCCAATACCATACTATTTGCATTGCTTTCAAACCCTATCACGGGAGCAAACGATGATCCTGAACCTAAGCTAAAACTATTGCCTATTTCAATCAATCCAGGCTGACCTACGCCATTTGCTCCTACAGGTGCCTGAACGGCAGCTGAAAATGTTGGTGTCTGAAACACCTCACTATTCTTACCCAACAGTATATGAGCATTTCCAAATGTGTGTTTCACATAACCGTTCTTGAGGTAAAATATACCACCGTCATCATATGCCATTAATATATTAGCAGATGTATTAGATTT
>CAZAPZ010000002.1:38496-40517 GCA_964487285.1 uncultured Campylobacterales bacterium
AAAATATACCACCGTCATCATATGCCATTAATATATTAGCAGATGTATTAGATTTGGGACTTGAAAATGCTAAATCAACAGAGCCTTGGTTAGGTGTAGATGCAAATGCTGTTTTATTTAGTTGATTCTTGATAGTCGATGTGCTTGATACACTATCGCCCTTCTCTGCCAAGTTGGAATTAAAGAAATTTGCACCTAAATGTGTAGACCAACCCATTATATAGTTTATATCACCGCTTAGACTTATATTAGTAGAACCGTCTGTTGTTATACTTCCTGCATATGCATTTGAAATAAGTCCTGCACTACCTAATAACGCTGTTGCTATAATAGCAATAATTCTTCTTCTCATAAAAATAATCCTCCTTAAAAAAATAGTAAATAAATAATAGAAATACACTTCTGAATCGTACAATAAAACTAGGCCATCTCTATATAAATCGACGTTAATAAAAAAACTTCCTAATTTCATTTGGTTTTATAATATTGCTACAAAGATATCAAATTTTTTTTGTTTGTTGTCATGAGATTAGATTTTAAAATCTTAAGTCTTTGCAAAAATATAATTTTATTTAACAATACTTTTACCTTTCATCCATCCGTTTGTTGCCATGGCGCCGCCCCAACCATTTTTGCCTGAGCCGCATGCGGCCATACATTGCCAATAATATGTACCTGATTTCTTAATTGGCTTTAATACGGCTATCTCTGTGGATCCTGCCTCAATAGGTATATTAATATTCAAAGAAGATATCGTAAATGTGTGAATTATCTTAGATTTGGGTATGGATGAAACATTTATTCTCCATTGTTTGTGTACATTAGAACCTGAAGCAACAGTGCCGTTAATTAGAAGAATCTTATCATTAACTGTTCCTGAAACATGCGTGTATTGCGACGATACCGGAGCATTACCCATATCATACGATGTAATTGTTAATACAATCTTTCTATTGGCAGGCATAAATATCCCTGCAGATGATTTTAATCGGCCATTATTGCCAACAACATAGAACTTGGGTTGCGCACCCACAGATTTATTAAAATTAACATCCATTATCTCAACAAGATTTAAGCGATATGGCTTATTCAGATTAGTTGCGCTAAAAGCATAGCCATCAAAAGATAAAAAGAAAAAAGCAGCTAACACACCTGTTAATAAACCTCTAACATAATACATAAATACCTCCAAAAATAATATATAAATTATATCTTACTCATCCCCCCACCCGGAGTTGGGGTACTGGGCCAGTATAATAGAATAACATTAATTGTCAAGCACTAATTATCTCATCAAAAATCTATGACAGAAAAGACAGATCTTTTTGCTGGAGGTAATTTTATGTCTCTTAATCTTGGGGAGAGGAAGGCCGCTGCGAGAGAGGTATCCGTGAGATACAAGAGGTCATCTCAAATAAGAAAAAGAGGAAGAGATGGACAATTATGATGAAAGATGTTCAAGACGCCTAGGGGCACCTATATTAATCCATGAACGATCATCCTGGGTCTTAAATTTAAAAGGGCCGCATATGGGAGTCTACCATTATATTTTACATGGGTTACCAGGGAAAAAGCAACTCTGATAAACTAAGTAGTTGGCGGAAGTGTGGCTCTTGGGGGTCTGCAGGCCTTCTGCTCGACTCACGAAATGCCGCCTCCGTCAACTATATATCCTCCGAATAAGTCTCCGATAATGCCGATTCATATTATGAGACCACTACATAATAAACCGGCTCACATTTTGTCCTATTTATCAGCTTGAGAAAATATCTGTTCCCTGTAGCATAGCTATTTTCTCAAAATCAGCCTCCGTTTTTAGATGAATTTACATCTTCTTCTCCATATTCATCATCCTTTATTATTAAATTCGGCGCTTCCGACTATATAGCGGCAATCGGACTAAGATCCAATCCTCCCAGGTAAAAGTATAGCTGTTTTGAATCGTTCTCTATTTCTAAACCAGCATGCAGTTATTTACTTTTATTCTGATTGCATTTAAAATACCCCAAAAATAATGCCTG
>CAZAPZ010000003.1:0-33363 GCA_964487285.1 uncultured Campylobacterales bacterium
TGCTTTTACTTAGATAATGAGCTATAGAGAAAAGGAGGCTTTATCAACAGGCTCTTAAGACGCGACCCCGGTAGCTTGCTCCTTCAAATATCTTGTTCATTATTATGTTTCCTCCTCTGAAATATGTATGGAAATTTCCTTGGATGATATATTAACATAAAATCACTGCCAACTCAATTCGGTAAAAAGCCTTTTATTGGATTGATATAGAAATTTGAACACTCCCTTTAAATTCAATGTGAGAGCCGTGTCGCAAATTCAACATACCTTTCTCCAAGTTCTTTTTTATGACTAAGAACATCTATAAATGGTGTAATAACAATTTTCTTGTTCATAAGTCCCATCATTACGCCGCTTACACCATCCATAAGCGTTTGCACGGCATTACTTCCCAATCTAAAACCAAGTATTCTATCAAAAACAGATGGCGAACCCCCTCTCTGCAGATGTCCCAAGACTGTTATGCGTGTATCAAGTTTTGCTATAGTCTTTAATGCATTAGACATATCGGATGTAGCACCGGTACCTTCGGATACTATAATAATACTGTATGCCCTTCCGTTGGCATGCTCTGATTTAAGCCGTTTAGCAACGCTTTCAATATCATACTCAATTTCAGGTATCAAAAGAGCTTCCGAACCGGTTGCCATAGCTCCTACGAGTGCCAAATAGCCGGATTCTCTTCCCATTGTTTCAATCACAAAAGCTCTGTTATGAGAGGATGCCGTATCCTTGATAATATCAATACAGTGGGTTATCATATTTAATGATGTATCAACCCCCAATGAAATATCCGATCCGTACAAATCGTTATCTATCGAGGCTGGAATTCCTACCACCGGAACACCCAATTTAGATAATGCGAGAGCTCCACACATAGACCCATCGCCTCCGAGAATAATGAGACCGTCTATATGTTCATTATGAAGATTTTCTACAGCTTTCTTTTGAATAGACAGCTCTTTAAACTCCGGATATCTGGATGTTTTTAAAATAGTTCCACCTCTTCTTGCAATTCCCGATATAGTTTTGAAATACATCTCAATAGCATTATTATCAGCTATTCCACGAAAGCCCCTTAAAAGACCGGTAACCGATATATTATTTCTTTCCGCCTCCTCAACTATTGATTTTAAAGCCGGATTCATTCCGGCTGAATCACCACCACTTGTTATAACAGCTATACGTTTCATTGCCGCTCCTATCTGCATTGTTCTATATCTCTTTTAATCTGCTTCACAAGGCTTACCGCATTATCGAATTTTATCTCGTTTCTTACAAAATGCGTGAATAAAAGAGTTACTAATTTTCCGGTAAGATTTCCGTTAAAACCGATGATATGAGCTTCTACATGCCTTATACTGCCAAATGTGGGGTTGCTGCCTACATTGATTGCCGCTTTATATATCTTGTTTTCTAACTCTATATTGCCGCAATATACCCCATCGGATATAAGTCCTGTTTTTGGATATAGATTTATAGTTGGAATTCCAATTTTAGAACCCCTGCCTGCACCTTTTTTGACTCTTGATGCAATCGAATAATCTCTCCCCATCATTGCAGATGCCATATCAAGACTGCCATTTATAAGCTGCTTCCTGATTTTAGAACTACTGACTTTTTCTCCATTAATCAAAACGGGCGGAACTATTATAACTTTAAATCCATATCTTTTCCCAAGCTCATTTAGCTTCAAAGCATTACCTTCTGCATTTTTACCAAATGTATAATTGTAGCCAACCACAGCACAGCCTATCTGCATATTTTCCAAAAGGTAATCTTTTACAAAGGCGGCATAATTTAGATCTCTTATATGCTCATTAAATCTGTTGACTATTGCAATTTCAATACCATATCGGCTAAACAGCTTCATCTGACTTCTGAAGTTTGAAATAATAAAAGGCAATGTAGGCTTGAGGAGAAACCGCGGATGAGGCCAAAATGTAAAAACGGCAGCCGTCAACGACATGTTTTCAGCAGTTTCGACTGCAGTTTTTATAACATTCTGGTGACCAATATGCACGCCGTCAAAACTGCCTAAAGCCAAAACCACTTTTCTCTTTTTTAAAATGGGACTACGAAAGTCTCTTACTATAATAGGAAATTGCTTCTCAGTCATTTTCAATCTGAAAATTAGCTATTGCAGATAATAATATCATTGCCTATTTTGAAAAAAGCTTATGGAATTCAAAATCAACTCTCACTAATTGAGGCATTCTATAGATAGATCTCCGCCAAACCATAAGTTTAATCTTTCTATAATGTCATCAACAATAAAATCAGGTGTAGATGCGCCTGTTACAAGACCTGCTATGGAATTCTTTCCAAACCATTCAGCTTTTAGTTCGTCAACAGTCTCAATGTGGCAGCACCTATCACAATAATCGCTGCATACCATCTTTAATCGTTTTGTATTTGCACTATTCTTACCGCCTACAATGATCATTACGTCAACTATTTTGGCAAGTCGTGCTGCTTCCTCTTGTCTCTTCTCGGTAGCTCCGCAAATTGAATTATAGACATCCACTTCCGATGCTTTGTCTAAAAGCAACAATATGACTTTCTGAAATAACCGTTTTGATTGTGTTGTTTGAGAAACAACGGCAACTTTTTCAAAATTAGGAAGTTTATCTATCTGGTCTATTGATTCAACAACTATTACATTTTTGGCGTATGACATTACCGCTTTGACTTCGGGGTGAGATTTATCACCAAAAATTATAATTGGAACATTTTCCTTAGCTTTTGCCTTAACAAAATTTTGAGCATTTTTAACAAAAGGACAAGTCGCATCAACATAATTAACACCGTTTGCTTCTAAACTTTCATAGATTTCAGGTCCCACTCCATGCGAGCGGATAACGAGCTTGCAATTATCTTTGATCACTTCATCCGCAATATCCACGCCTTTTGCAATAAGTTTTTCTATCATTTGAGGATTATGAATCAGCGGTCCGAATGTCTTAACTTTGTGAGTTGTCGAAAGTTTATCAACTATTCCTACCGCCCTTTTTACGCCGTAACAAAATCCAATTTCTTCCGATAACAATAGTTTCATAAGCCGTCAAATCTTACAATCGGCATTTGGGATAGTTTTCCTGATAATCGAACTTATCATTTTCATCACAGATTTATAAGAAGCAGTAGTATCAATATATACTGCGTCATTGGCAGAAAGAAGTGGATCGGCAGCTCTTGAAGCATCTCCCGTATCTCTTTTCTCCATCTGCTCTTTTGTAGAACAGCAATCATCTTTCTTTCTCCTTTTTGCACGAATATCAATAGGAGCGTCAAGAAATAACTTAAGGAGTGCATTTGGAAAAACTTTAGTTCCAATGTCTCTGCCTTCCACAATCGCTGAATTGTTTCCAACCATGTGATATATCAAGCTATTTACCTCATCTCTTACCTTAGCATCTTTTGCAATATCACTTGCCTTCATGCCCACTTTCTCACTTCGTATTGAGCCATCTATATTCTTGCCACTGTAGAATAAATTCCATTTTTCATTCTGTTTTTTAAACTCAAGCTTCTTCATATCTAAATCTTTTATATATGCTTTAGCCCTATACAAGGCTCCGCTATCAATATATATAAATTTGAGCTTATCAGCAATTTCTCTGCTTACACTACTTTTGCCTGCACCCGATGGTCCATCTACTGCAATAATAATTCGTCTATTTTTTTTTTGCAATAGTTTCGCAGTCTGCGCTCTTGATAAAAAGTCCATAATGCCGGCTTGATTTTCTATACAGGTTCTAAGTTTACACAGACTTTTCTCATATTTATATATTGCGGATAAGACATATTTTTTATTATATACAAAAATATCCCTCCACATTTTTGGGGAACTAAAAGCTATTCTCGTAAAATCAGCCATGCCTCCGCCCATAAATTCAGACATTTTATCATCTTCAATTGTTGATTCGACAAGACTGTATGCAGCGACATGCGGAAGATGACTCATCATAGCAAAAATTTTGTCATGACGGTCTGCACTCATGAAAATCGGATCTGCACCCAAATCTTTCCAAAATCCTGCTATCTTTTCTACATCAGAATTTCTATCGTCTGTCGTAATAACAACCGTTTTATTCTTAAACAAACCGCTCAAAGCTGCATTGGGACCGTTTTTCTCGGTTCCTGCAATGGGATGACACGGCACAAAAGAAGCCTCGCTCTTGATTTTAGCAACTTCATCAACGATATATTTTTTCACACTTCCCGTATCAATAACAATCGATCTTTTAGACAGGGAAGGAACAATTTTCTTGTATATTTCTGGTATATCGCCAACAGGAGCAGAAATAATTATCAGATCAAAATCGGATAAATTTTCAATCGGCATCGCAAAATCTATAAGACCAATCGACTCGGCAATCTTGAGATTATTTTCAAAAATGTCATACCCCGCAACTTTTTTTGCTAACCGCAGATCTTTTATATCAGAAGCAATAGATCCTCCGATTAAGCCAAGACCGATAATAAAAACTTTTTTAAACACCGCCTATACTGTTCTATCGACTGCTTTTGCAATAATATTAACAGAATTCATCATTTTTCCAAAATCATTAGGCAGTAATGCCTGGGCTCCATCCGAAAGTGCTTCTGCCGGATTTGTATGAACTTCAACCATTATTCCATCAGCTCCGGATGCAATAGCAGCCAGTGCCATGGGTGCTACAAGATATTTTCTGCCGGTTGCATGTGAGGGATCAACAATTATAGGCAGATGGGAAAGCTCCTTTATTGCAGGAACAATGGCAAGATCAAGCGTGTTTCTCGTGTATTGCTCAAATGTTCTTATGCCTCGCTCGCACAAAATAACAGATTCATTTCCTTCGCTCATTATATATTCTGCCGCCAATAAAAACTCCTGCAGTGTTGACGACATACCTCGTTTTAACATTACAGGTAGTTTGGATTTCCCAACCTCTTTAAGCAGTGTAAAATTTGCCATATTACGAGCACCTATTTGAAAGATATCCGTATATTTTCCTATAAGTTCCAAATATCTCGCATCCATAACTTCAGTTATTACCGACATATTGTTTTCATCAGCCGCTTGTCTGAGGATTTTCAAACCTTCTTCGCCAAGCCCTTGAAATGAATACGGACTAGTGCGAGGTTTAAATGCACCGCCTCTTAAAATGGCGGCTCCACGAGACGAAACCGCTTTGGCAATCTCCATAACCGTGTCTCTGTTTTCAACTGAACATGGACCAGCCATAATAACTATATTTTTACCGCCAATCTTAGTTCCTTTGACATCAATAATAGTTTTCTCAGGATGAAACGCTCTGCTGACAAGCTTATAAGGCTTATTAACCTGCATAACATTTTCGACACCATCAAATGCAAGAAATGCCCGCTCCTGAAGAGTTTCGCCTTTTCCTATTATTCCTATTACCGTCTTGTTATCTCCTGTCGAAAGATGCGTTTCAAATCCCCATCTTTTGATTCTTCTGAGTAAAGCTTCTATCTGTTCCTTGGTTGCCGTTTTTTTCATTACAATAATCATCATCTATGCTCCATCAGTTCTCTTAAATTTGTTATAAACTTTTTATTCTCATCTGAGTTGCCAACGGTAACACGTATAAAGTTTTCAAGCCCGTATCCTTTCATGTCTCTCACTATAACACCTTTTTTTAACAGCATTTCAGCAATATCCGGCTTTTTTAGATCTACGAGTATAAAATTTGCATAACTTTCAACATATTTTAGATTAAGCATATCAAACTCTGATTTTAAATAATCCATTCCGTCTTTTACCATTTTTCTCGTTTGCTTCAAGAACTTACGATCATCTAACGCCGCCATAGCGGCAATTTGAGCTACTATATTAACGTTAAAAGGTTGTCTAACATTGTTTATCGCCTGTATAACCTCTTTACTGCCAATGGCATATCCTATTCTCAATCCGGCCAGTCCATACGCTTTTGAAAAGGTCCTTAAAATAGCAAGATTATCATAATCCGAAAGCATATCTATAGTTTCATAAAATCCAGGCTTGCCTATTGCAAATTCATAATATGCTTCATCCACAACAACAAGTATGTCATTCGGGATTTTATTCATAAATTCGGTTAGTTCATCCCGCATAATAATAGCACCGGTAGGATTATTAGGTGAATTAAGAAAAATTATTCTCGTTCTGTCGTTTACCGATTTTCTTACCGCATTAAGATCGGTTTTAAAATTTTTCAAAGAAGCCATGTTAACTTTGACTTTATGGGTGTTTCCGATTAAAAGATATTCTGCAAATGATGGAAACGCCATTATAGTTTCATCGCCTTCTTCGCAAATAGCTGCATACAGCAATCCTATAATCTCATCGGATCCGTTTCCAAATATAATCCTGTCAGACGAAATAGAATATTTTTCCGCTATTTTTTCTTTAAGATCATAGCATAATCCATCAGGATAACGAAAAACTTCGTTTATGTTTGCCTGAATTGCCGCAGTTGCAAGCGGCGATGGACCTAAACTATTTTCATTTGAGGCAAGCTTAACAATATCGTTCTCATTGATACCAATCTCACGCGCAACATATTGTATCGGTTTACCGGGTGCATATGTAGTTAAATCCCTTACCCATTTTCTAATTTTTATCATAACTTTACTCCGTTATTTGAGATTCCAGCCGGATAAGATCCTAAAAATGCAAAAATTGTTGACTGCATTTTAAGTTCTCCTATCGCCCTTTTAATATTTTCATCGTTTATATGTCCATAGCAATCTATATAAAAGATATAGCTCCACGGATCTTCTTTATTGGGTCTTGAAATAATCCGAGTTAAGTCGATACCCCATCTCGAAAAAATAGATAATGCATCATAGAGTACTCCTACTCTATTTTTAGTTGCAAAAAGTATAGATGTTTTATCCGATCCCGATGGTTTAGCGTCAAAATTACCTATAACGAGAAATCTGGTTGTATTATCCGATCTATCTTCAATATTTGGAGCAAGAAGATTAAGATGATAGATGTCTGCTGCCGTTATTGATGCTATTGCTGCTGATTTGAGTTCACCGGATGCAAGTTTGGCAGCCTTGGCAGTGCTTGCAACATCTACCGTTTCTACATTCAGATTGTTTTTTATCCATTTTTTGCACTGTGCTAATGCGTACGGATGTGAATAAATTTTTTTAATATCCGCAAGTGATTTCTCTCTGCTCAAAAGATGATGGTGTACCTTAAGTACAATTTCTGAAACTATTTTTGATTTGGTTTTAAGAAAAATATCCAAGGTATCGTTAATGATACCTTCGCTGGAGTTCTCAATGGGAACAACTCCAATATCAGATCTGCCCGACTGAACCGACGAAAATACCTGCTCAATATCGTTTTGCGGATAATATTTTGCAGAAAGTCCAAAGCGTGAAATCGCCGCTTCCTGGCTAAACGTAGCTTCAGGACCAAAATATGATACTTTAAGCGATCCTTCAAGCAGAATAGACGCCGATATTATCTCCCTATAAATAAACTTTAAGCTTTCGGTAGGAAAAGAGCTATCTGAAAATCGGGATATTCTATCAAAAACGGCTTTTTCCCGTTCGGGAGCAAAAATAGGAATTCGCTCTTTTCTCTTAACATCGCTTATTTTTTTAACAATCTTTGCCCGTTTATCCAAGAGTTTAACAATGTCTTTATCAATATCGTTTATTTTGTTTCTTATCTCTTCCATAGTAACCTTCCTTATGTTGTTCAAAGGTTCTTCGCTTCTCTCTTTTTTTTATATTCAAAATTCAACATTACAGAAGTTCGCTCCCCATTTTTCTTAACTTACCGTATCTTTGTTTAACTATCTTTTTAATATCTTTTGACTGCAATTCATTCAAGGTAACCTCAATAAAATTACCAATGCGTCTTGCCATTTCATCTTTATCTCTATGCGCTCCGCCCATAGGTTCCGGAATAATTTTATCAATAATTCCTAACTGCAAAAGATCGGCAGGTGTTATCTTCATAGCTTTTGCTGCCTGATCGGCATGGTCGGGCGATTTCCAAAGAATAGACGAGCATCCTTCGGGAGATATAACGCCATATATTGAGTATGAAAGCATAGCAACATAATCGGCCACCGCAAGTGAAAGTGCCCCGCCGGAACCGCCCTCTCCCGTAATAATAGATATTACCGGAGTTCTAACGGATGATAATTTATATAAATTTACCGCAATGGCTTCAGCCTGCCCTCTCTCTTCCGCACCAGAACCGGGGTACGCTCCCGGAGTATCAATAAAGTTTACAATAGGCAGATGAAATTTCTCTGCAATTCCCATTATTCTTTGAGTTTTTCTATATCCTTCGGGATTGGCCATACCAAAATTACATTTTAAATTCTCTTTAGTGGATATCCCTTTCTGATGGCCGATAACTGCAATTTCCTTTCCTCTAAACTTCCCTATGCCGGCTATGATAGCCATATCTTCTCTGAAAAGACGATCGCCCGATAGTTTAACAAAATTTGTTATCAACTTATCTATATAGAAATCGGTATGAGGCCTATCCGGATGTCTGGCAATCTGTATTTTTTCTTTCAAGGAAAGATTGTTCATAAGATCGCCAAACAGCTTATTACGTTTATCTTTCACAAGTTTTACCTCTCCTTCAATATCAAAACGACCTTCCAATGATTCGAGCTCTTCAATCTTCTCATCAAGATCGGCTATTTCTTGTTCAAATGGAAATATATGAGCCATCTGAAACCTTCACATTATCTTTTAACAATTTATAGATAATAGAATCACATATTGCATCTTTACTTGCGTTTAGAATATCTGCCGATACTCCAACCGTTTCCCAACTGTTTTGTGAATCTTCCGTTGTAATGAGCAGCCTAGTTGAAGCGTCGGTACCTTTTGCAGGATCTAAAATTCTATCTTTATAATCCGAAAGTCTGCATTCTTTCAATGTTGGATAAAACTGCTCAAGTGCCGCCCTTAAAGCTGCATCAAATGCGCTTACAGGCCCGTTTCCCATACTTGCGGTATGGGCATATACTCCGTTTACCTCAACTCTAACAGTAGCTTCAACAAGAGGAAGCTCTTCTTTTTCTCTTTTCTCATCAAGAACTCTATAACTAATCAATCTAAAATATTCCGGAACTTCGTTTAGCGCCCTTTTAACCATTAGGATAAACGATGCGTCGGCCGATTCAAAATTATACCCCATATTTTCTTTTTTCTTTATTTCCGATAAAACTTCTCTTGCGGCAGGTGTACTTTTTTTGAGGTCAATACCCAACTCCTTTGCCTTATATATAATGTTGCTTATGCCTGAAAGATCCGACACCAGCACTCTTCTCCTATTGCCCACTAAAGTAGGATCAATATGTTCATAAGTTTTTGTATCACGCAATACGGCTGAGACATGCACACCGCCTTTGTGAGCAAATGCACTTTTGCCTACATATGCAAGAAAATGTTTGTGTTTAAGATTTAATACTTCATCAACTCTTCTGGAAAGTTTTGTCAACTGTTTAAGATTCGCAGCACCCGCTGTTTTGTTCATTTTCAACTCTAAATTAGGTATTATAGAGCATAAATTCGCATTCCCGCATCGCTCACCATATCCGTTTATCGTTCCTTGTACATGTTCTACTCCGGCATTTACAGCTGCAAGTGTGTTGGCAACAGCGCATTCGGAATCATTATGCGTATGAATACCGATACGGACAGTGCCCATCTTTTTTCTAACTTCACTTACAATCTTATCTATCTCAAAAGGTAGTTTTCCCCCGTTTGTCTCGCAAAGCACAATGGTATCGGCACCTGCTGATTTTGCTGCCATAATAGTTTGTTCCGCATAATTTTTATTTAAAATATATCCGTCAAAAAAATGTTCCGCATCGTATATAATGCGGTCGGCGTACTTTGACAAATAGACTATAGAATTATATATTAATTCCACATTAAGTTCGAGAGTAATCTTAAGGGCGTTTTTGACATGCAGATCCCACGATTTACCGAAAATTGTTATAATAGGTGTCTCGGCTTTTATAAGTTTTTCAAAAATAGGATCCGTTACCGGAGAAAATTTAGCCCTATATGTACTGCCAAAAGCAGCTATCTTAGCATGCTTTAACGAGACTGTCTGAATATCTCTGAAATATGTTTCATCTTTGGGGTTTGATCCCGGCCATCCTCCTTCGATAATATCTATACCAAAATCATCAAGAAGCTCGGTTATTTTGAGTTTATCTTCTACCAAACATGTAACACCTTCCGCCTGAGTGCCATCTCTCAGCGTTGTATCGTATGTTTCAATCACTTTTATCCTCCAAAAATATATTATGCAGTGATCGCATGGCAAGCTCAAAATATTTTTCTTCGATTAAACAAGAAATCTTTATTTCGCTTGTCGCAATAACCAATATATTAATTCCTTCATCTGCAAGTATTCTAAACATATCCGATGCAACACCATAGTGATTTCGCATACCTACACCTACAATAGAAACTTTCGCCACTTTGTTATCCGTAATAATAGATTTTACATTTAATCGCTCACATATCGGATGAATAACAAGTTTAGAGTTGGAAAGTTCATCAGCCGGTACGGTAAATGAAATGTCAGTAAATCCATCCTCGCTTATGTTTTGAACAATCATATCCACAACAATTTTGTTTGAGGCGAGCACTTCAAACAGCTCTGCTGAGATACCGGGCCTATCCGGAACGCCCATGACTGTAACTTTTGCCTGATTTTTATCACCTGCTATGCCTGAAACAGTCTTTTCTTCCATGCTATCCTCCTCTATCACAATCGTACCTGGCAATTCGGGCTCAAATGTCGACTTCACTACAATCGGAATCTTGTAGCGTTTGGCCATATCAACCGAACGTATTTGAAGAACCTTGGCTCCAAGACTTGCCAATTCCATCATCTCATCATATCCTATTTGAGGTATAATTGAAGCGCCCTTAACAATCCTCGGATCAGCTGTATATACACCTGCAACATCAGTATATATAATGCAGCGGTATGCGCCAAGCACAGCTGCAAGGGCAACAGCTGATGTATCGGAACCGCCTCTTCCAAGAGTAGTGACATCGCCTTCTTCATCAATTCCCTGAAAACCTGCAGCTATAACTATTTTGCCTTCTTCCAACTGCTGCCGTATTTTTTGAGTATTAATATACCTAATTCTTGCCCTCGTATGTATATTATCGGTTAGCACTCCCATCTGTCTGCCGGTCATAGCAACGGCTTTTCGGCCTAATTTATTAAGTGCAATAGATAGTAGTGCCGATGAAATTCTTTCGCCGGAAGATAAAAGCAGATCAATATCCCTGCTATTGGGATTATCCCCGAAAAAATGAGCCATTTCCATCAATTCATCGGTTTTCCCCTTCATTGCCGATACGACAACTACAAGATTATCAACCTTGCCTTTCACCTTTTTTATGAGATTAGCAACATTTTGAATCTTCTCTAATGTTCCTACGGACGATCCGCCAAATTTCAAAACTTCAGTTGCCATCTATTCGTTCCTTGATAAGATCTCTCGTCTTCCATGAAGATCGGGTGCACTAATAATACCATCTTTTTCCATATGTTCAATGTATCCGGCTGATCTGTTATATCCTATTCTCAGTTTTCTCTGCAAATACGATATGGATGTCTTTTTATCGGATAAGACAATATCTATAGCCTTTTGATAATTCGTATCAAGGCTGTCGGATTGAAAATCTTGAAATTCTTCGGCTCCTTCGGAATCGTTTTCATCTTCTTCATAGTTATTTAAGCTTCTAAACAGAGATTCATCATAGTCAGGTTCGGAGTTGCTTTTTAAAAATTTGCATACCTCGGATGTCTCGTATTCGGATATATATGCACAGTGAACTCTTACCGGCATGCTTGTTCCGGGAGCCACAAAAAGCATATCGCCTTTGCCAAGCAGCTTTTCAGCACCTGATGTATCAATCACAGTCCTTGAATCTATTTTTGATGCCACTTTAAAAGCAATTCGAGCGGAAAAGTTTGCTTTTATTACTCCCGTCAAAACATCAACGGATGGTCTTTGAGTGGCTACCACAAGATGTATGCCTGATGCTCTTGCCATTTGAGCAAGTCTTGCGATTGCAATTTCAACTTTCTTGGCTGATACTATCATAAGATCAGCCAACTCATCTATCACAACAACAAGATATGGCAATTTTTCATTATCAGGAACTTTCTTATTATAATTTTCAATATTTTTAACGCCTATTTTTCCCATTAAAGAATACCTGTACTCCATCTTTCTCACCATACCCGAAAGCGCCAATGATGCTTTATTGGGATCTGTAACAACTGGAATCAGCATATGAGGTATTCCATCATATACAGATAATTCCAACACTTTCGGATCTATCATCAAAAATTTGACTTGATTCGGATGAGACTTGTAAAGAATGCTTGTGATAATGGTATTAAGACCAACGGATTTGCCTGCTCCGGTAGCTCCTGCTATCAGTAAATGAGGCATTTTAGCAAGGTCTGCCACAACGGGATAGCCCTCGGTATCTTTGCCGAGTGCCATAGCAAGAGGGGAAATTGAATTTTTAAATTTGGAGGAATCTATTACATCGGCAAGATACACCAGTTGACGCTTATCATTTGAAACTTCAATTCCAATGACTCCTTTACCCGGCAGAGGAGCTATAATTCTCACGGAAAGCGCTTTCATTGCCATAGCAAGATCATCGGATAGATTGACTACTTTGCTGACTTTAACCGTGGAAGCAGGCCTATACTCAAACATTGTTATAACCGGACCGGGATGAATCTGCGTAACATCTCCCATAATACCAAAACGTTTTAATTTATCGGTAAGTATGCTTGACTTTTCTCTTAAATAATTTTCGTCAACAGCAATATACGCCTCTTGTCTATTTAAAAACCTCGTAGTGGGAAAGCTATAGGCATTAGAAGTATCATCGGTCTTTTTAAGCATATTTTTATTTTCAGATGTTGGGGCATCTTGTATAGTTCGAATGCTTGTCGCCGAATCCGTCAATTTTACCGCAATTGGAGTCTGTTCGGTTTTTTTATATTCGGTTTCGTTAAGCAAAACAGGTGGACTGGCAATATTGGCGTTTGATTTACGTTTTTCAACCGTCACCGTACCTGATTTCAATTCAGTCTCATTAGAATGGTTTTTTATCGGTAAGGCTATCATGTGCAAAATAAGTTTTGAAGCAATAGGTAATACGGCTCTAACCTGCTTATATACATTGCCAAAAAGCCATGAGGCTGTTCTTGAACTGCGAAATTGGTATAAACAGAAAACCAAAAAAGCCGCAGAAAAGAATTTAACGCTGTATGTCCCTATAATAGATGAAAGCGATAGATTGAAAACATTTCCAAAATAGCCCGAAGGCAAAAATTTATGGTTAATCAAATAATCATTATTATGAGGTGACCATATTAGAAGCGACAGAAAAAATAGACCTAATAATCCCCATGCGAGGTGCCATGGAAATTTTCCATCCATCTTCCAATCTAAAAAAGCAACAAAAAGCATCAGAGGCAGTATCAAAGAGGAATATCCAAAGCTGCCGAAACTTACAAACGATACGGCTCTGCCAAGTGTACCCGTTATATTAGAAACTATGTCTATATATCCTAAAAATGCAATTTGTACAAAAATTGTAAAAAGTATGGCCAAGAAAAACAGTGCGCTAACAGCTGCTTTCATATTTCTGCACTCAATGTTCTATGCATAGATAAATAAGTAGAAATCTTTAACATCTCATTTTACCTTATCCTCATTGAAACTCTCTTTCATGACAAATTCTAATTTCTAATTTTTTCTTTGAGGCAATAAGATCTCAACATGCGGGCTTACACCGGATTTTTTCGCAATATATTTTGCAATATCTTTGCTAATCCTTATTGATATTGAATTGCCACCGCCCCTTTCACTAAGCAGTTTTAGATATCTGCCGACACTTCTTTTCTCTATATCAGCCTTCATATCTGTAAATAAATTATCTGAAATAAACCCCACGGCTTTACTTACTGCAGTTACAGATTCCAAATTGGCGGTAGGAGTAATTTTTACTATGATAATTCCGTTTTGCGCAAGTTTGTTCCTCTGTTTAATAACGTTGATATCTATATTTGCCAATCTTTTTCCACTTATGAATTCTCTTCCGGTTTGAACTTTTCCTGTGATAGATATGTTTTTATCATTTTTTAATGTCACAATATCGCCATTATCGGCCATAATGATGTTTTCTTTTGCTATACCGACTTCCTCGCCCAATTCCGCAAGCCTGGCTCTCATTCTGCGCTCACCATGAACAGGCATAAGATAACGCGGATGCACCAAACTTATCATCATTTTCAATTCTTCAGCAGATCCATGGCCTGATACGTGTACAAAAGCATTTGCTTCATAGATTACATGAACACCTTTTTCATAAAGCATATTAACAACCGAGGCAACCGACCGTTCGTTTCCGGGTATAGCTTTTGATGAAATAATAACGGCATCTCCATCTTTAGCCTTAATGATCTTATGTTCATCCTTTGCGATTCTCGAAAGAACACTCATAGGTTCACCTTGAGAACCTGTTGTTACAATGGCAACGGAACCATCCTTAGCCTGGTCTAAATATTTCACGTCAATTCGGTTGGCTTTTGGTATATTTATATACTTTAGTTCACTCGCAATCTCAACATTATTTACCATACTCCTGCCGGTAATGCAAACCTTTCGACCGTTTGCCACAGCTGCATCGGCAAATTGTTGAATCCTGTTAATGTTTGACGCAAATGTTGAACCTATAATACGTCCTTTTATCTTGGGAAAAATATCTTTGAAAGCTACGCCTACAAGTTTTTCAGACTGTGTATAGCCGCCATGAATCGCATTGGTAGAGTCAGACAACAGTATATCAACACCTTCATCTCCGTACATAGAAAAACGCTGGAGATCCATTCGCTGCCCTATAGGTGAATTATCAATTTTAAAATCTCCGGTAACAATAACAGTTCCGGCAGGCGTTTTTACAGCATAAGAAACCGAATCTAATATGCTATGCGTAACTCTTATCGGCTCAACTGTAAAATCATCTATTTCTGTTTTTTCCCGCGGTTTTACGATTATAAGTTTAGGAGATGTTATATCTCTAAACTCCTGCAGCTTTTTCTTTATTAAACCTATTGTAAGGCATGTCCCATAAACGGGAACATTTATTTTCTGCAGCAGATATGGTATGGCTCCCGTATGATCTTCATGACCATGCGTAATAAAAATGGCTTTAACCTTGCTGCCGTTTTTTGTCAAATAATCCAAGTCAGGTATTACATAATCAACACCTAACATACTATCGTTAGGAAACATTAATCCCATATCTACAACAATAATTGAACCTTTATATTCAAAAGCAGTGCAGTTTAAACCGATTTCCGATAAACCGCCCAGCGGAATAATGTTCAAATTTCCTTTTTTACTACTTCTTAATTTCCAGCCTCTCGACATATTTACTCCATATATTATATAATTTTAGAAACTCGTTCCTGTCAATCTGATGAGCTCGTCTATTTGCAAAACTTCCCATCTGTTCCTTTTGTATTTTAAGATTGTTCATAAGCATTTTTTTTGGGTGCTTCCAACACTGCATTAAAAAATTCATATATTTATCTTTATCAATTGCATTGTAGCAGCATCTATTTTTAGGATAAATAGCAATGATTTCAGAATCAACCTTAGGAGACGGCATAAATTGGTTCCTATTGACTTCAAGCAGTTTCCTGCTCTCAGCATACCAATCTAACCAGCACCCTAAAAAACATCTGTTTTTATCGCCGTTCAAATAGTTTTCCGCCACCTCTTTTTGCAAACATACAATCATAGAATCGACTTGATCGCTCTCTATACATTTTCTTATTATTCTTTTTGCATTTGCATAGGGGAGATTTGATATTAATTTAAATCTACCTATACTATCTATATCCACATTTAAAAAATCATCTATTATCACCACTGCATCAAATCCGCTCAAACTTTCTCGTAATACGGATTCAAGCGATCTGTCGATCTCAATAGCATATAGTTTGCATCGCTTTGCCAAACGTCTGCTTAATCTGCCATCTCCGGCACCTACTTCTACAACAACATCACTGTCGGACAAATCAGCTGCATCAGCTATAAAATCAAGAATTTCATCGGATTCGAGAAAATTTTGAGAATATCGCTTTTTTGCCTTAATTCTCGCTTTTACCATTTATCATATCTTTCGCCATATTAAGAGCTGTAAAAAAACTTTGAGGATTTGCTTTGCCAAGTCCCGCTATATTATAAGCCGTACCATGATCAACTGATGTTCTTATAAACGGAAGACCGAGTGTAACATTAACTCCATCTGAGAAATGAAGCATCTTAAACGGAATCAAACCTTGATCATGATAGGTCGCAACAAATCCATCATATTTAGCCCTGTTTTCCGAAGAAAAAGCGGCGTCAGGCACTATAGGACCATCGCAATAGCTAATATTATCTATAATCGGCTTGATGGTTTCCATTTCACAATCTCCTATTACTCCTCCGTCACCTGCATGCGGATTGACACCCAATACCGCAATCTTAGGATTTTTTTTACCAAAATAGTTTATAAGTGCATCATGCAGCGTTTTTATCGTATAAACAAGTCGTCTTTTAGTAATATTTTGCGTTACATATTTAAGTGCAACATGATCGGTTATCAAGCTAACTATTAAATCAGACGACGCCATAGTCATAACTGTTTCTTTTTCGGTAAACCGAGAAAAGAAATCGGTATGACCTACATAATGAAATCCAGCTAAGTTAAGTTCCAACTTATTTATAGGCAGAGTAACTATGGCATCTATCTTCTTATTCTTAGCCAATTCTGCTGCTTTTTTAACATATTCAAAGCTCATCCTACCGTTTTTTTCAGACAACTTACCTACCGACGGAATAAAATCATCCCATAAATCAATAATATTTAAGGTATTATCTCTTAATTCGCCATTAGCATCGCTATAAATAATATTGCTCATTCCAAACATTTTTCTGTAAAATTCAAGTACGCTCTTTGAACCGATAACAACCGAACCGTCTAAAGCTCCCTTCAAGTACGATTTCAAAACAATCTCGGGCCCTATTCCCGACGGATCTCCCATTGCAATTGCTATTTTCATCCGTTTAATACTTTTATGCTCTTACTGCTTTATGCCCTGCAATGATAAAATAAGGCTTCCTTGACTCATACCGTTACTATTGCCGCTGAGGATCGTGTTATAAGCGTAAAATCGCAAACGGTTAAATTCTCTAACTTATTCTCTCGCAAGCATCCTCGCTGCTTCTGCGAGGTTCCGGATTCACAACTTTAAACTTAGAATTCATTTTTCTCGTATGAAGCTCTATTATATCGCCTATTTTAACCTCATAAGGAGGTTTTTTTATTTTTCCATTAACAAAAACCATGCCGTTAGCGATAAACTCCTTCGATATCTCCCGCCTTTTCACAATTCTTGCTTGTTTTAGAAACTTATCTAACCTCATTTTGCATATATCGTTATGGCTGAATACTGTTTTAATGTTGATATCCATCTTTCAAGAGCATCGCTCCCGTTACGATTAGCAAGGATGGTCTTTATTCTGTTTTTAATTTTGTTCAAAGGAATTATTTTATTGCGCCGCCTTCCTACAAGTTTTATTATAGAATAACTTACTGTAGTCTTAATAAGCCCATATACATCATTTGTTTTCATACTTTGTACAATTTTATAAAACGATGGGTAGAGATCTTCTGTATTTATCCATCCAAGATCATATTTTTTATAATTCAACTTTTTAACTGCCTTCATAAAATTTACAGACCCGTTTTTTATCATGGTAAGCCAGTTTGCAGCTTTTGCCTCTGCCGGCTTCTCGTCATGTTTTGTAAAGTAAAATGGAAGCTGATATAGATGAACTGAATCAGGCATCCTAAACCGCTTCAGGTTGTCATCATAATAGCTTTTTATCTGACCATCTGTAATGTCGATATTCTCCCTTACAACAGATGAAATCAGCTCTCTTTTTAAAACTTGAAGCTTTATAAAATGATCGAGCTCCGGTGTTGTCAATCCAAGTTTCTTATAAATTTTCAAGCGTTTTGCAGTTAAAATCCTACTTTTTATCCTTTTATATTCACCGATATCTAATTTAAGTTTCATCTTTTCAGCTCTTTGTTCTATAAGCTTATCCTCTATAATTTGATTCAGGGCTTTTTTAGTATTGGAAATTCCATAATATTTCATAGTTTGGTAAAGATCTACTGCCGTTATGGGTTCATCATTAACAACTGCAAGTGTATCATCTATAACAGCAGCATTGGATACCCCGTAAAATGGCAGTATTACCAAAAATAATACCAATATAATATCTTTTGCGATGCGTAATACAGGACTATTCATATTTAGTATTGTTTTTCTCTTCATATATCATTTATTTCAGCTTTTTTTCTTAATTCCGTTTTTTTTCTCAAACTTTTTTATTATATTATATATTTCAGGAATACCGTTAACTTTTTCAAAATAGATCGTATAATCTCCTATAAATCCAGCTTTCCCATTATAGCTTGTTATTATAGCCATAACATTAGAAAGGTCAATAGGATAATTAGAGCTAAAGCTAACTATAAGTTTTTTATTATGAAAGTCAACCGATTTTGCTCCAATTGCCGCCGCCCTGTTTTTTATCACCGCTGCTGATATTATAGCTTCAAATTCGTCAGGAAGTCTGCCATAACGATCATGCGCTTCATAAATCAGTTTGTTAGCATCTTGCAAATCCGAAGCTCCAAGACGCTGATACCAGATAAGTCGTTCATTTTCGTTCATTAGTCCTGTTGGAATATAGCTTGCAATATCCCACGAAAGCTCAGCGGCTTCCGTTCCGCTATGATATGTTCCTCTAATTTTACCTGCCGCTTCCTTTACCATCTTGTGATAGAGAGAAAATCCGACAAAAAACGATTTTCCTTTCTGCTCTATGCCAAGCGGGTTTCCCGAACCGCGAATTTTATTATCGCTAACCGATAGTTCCATAGACGATCCAAACCCTTTACTAAATTTATTAAGCGCCGCAAGTCTCTTTTTTGCATTTTCCGTAAGATTTTTAGCTTTATCGATAAGAAAGACGGCTTTTGCAAACTTGTTAGATCTCCCAACCCTGCCTCTAAGTTGATAAAGATCTGAAAGGCCGAAATTTTGAGCTTCATCAACAATAATTGTGTTGACATCCGAAATGTCCAACCCCGATTCAATAATTGCAGTTGAAAGCAGAACATCATACTTGTGATTTCTAAAATCATTCATAATGACTTTGGATCTTGACTTTATCATCTGCCCATGAATAGTTGCAATTTTTGCATGCGGAACTAATGCGGCTATTTTATCATAAATCTCTTTTATATCTTCTATCCTGTTATGAACAAAATAAACTTGGCCATGCTGCCTTAATTCCCAAAGAATGGCATCTTGAATAGTTTTGTCGGTTTTTGCCAATATTCGCGTATCAATTGGAATCCTATTCCGGGGAGGCGTATTTATTGTGCTTATATCCCAAATTCCGGACAAAGCCATTTGCAAAGTTCTTGGAATGGGTGTAGCTGAAACAGTAACAACATCTATATCGGAACGGTTTTTCTTAAGCTGCTCCTTAAATTTAACACCGAAACGCTGTTCCTCGTCAACAATGACAAGTGATAACCGTTTTAATTTATCAGCATATTTTGTCACTGAGGCTGTCCCGATTAAAATATCAAAATTATCAATATTTGTGACATCCGACTTCAAATCAATGCGTTTTATATTAACAGGAAATTCTGAAAAACGCTTTGAGAAAACATCATAATGCTGATCTGCCAAAAGCGTTGTAGGAGCAACAACTATTACTTGCCTGTTAGAAAACAGAGCTACCGCAGCCGCTACAAGAACAACCTCTGTTTTGCCAAATCCGGTTCCTCCCGTTATGAGTCTGTCTATGGGAATATCACTTGACATGTCAGATTTTAAATCAGCTATAGCTTTTTTTTGATCATCGGTTCTGCAATATGGAAAACTCTCCTCAAATTGGAAAAGATACGGATTATCAAGATCGTAAGGCGTTCGCCTCGCAACAAAGCGTTTTGCATAAATAGCTGCATATCTTTTTGCCATTATAAGAATAGCCTTGTACGCCTTTTCTTTACGTTTTTTAAAAGCTTCAGATCCGAGACTATCAAGAAGATCTGGTTCCGCTCCATCATATTTTGCTATTTTCGCAGCATCGCTGATTGGCAAGTATAAAATTTCATCGTTTCTATAAATAATTTTATACATCTGGTTTACAAAATCTGAATCGGTGATTTCTACTATCCCTGCAAATTTTCCTATTCCGTAATCTTTATGCACAACAAAATCATCGATTTTAATGAGTTCAACGTGCGGTCTATCTTCTATATCTCTTTTTTTATGTTTAAACAATTGTTCAAAAGAGATATAGCATGAATTCCCGAAACAAAAATTATCGGCAAGATATCCTTTTTCGTACTTTATGCCGTCCTGTTTCAAAAGCGGCTTTATCCTTTTCAACTCTTCGTAATTTTCAGAAATAATTGTAATCTTATCGGCGTCAAGATTTGATATCCGGTCAAGCTTATTTTTAATACTGCCTGTTATTTTAAGCTCGGTATATTTTGATTTCATATGAGATATTGCAATTGAACTACTGGTTTTAAACCGTTCTATCTTATCTCTACCTGATATTATTGCAGACGGAGCTATCAGTTCAATTGCAGCTCTGTTTTTATATCGCCAGTAAGCTTCATTATAAAATATCTCAAAATTGATTCTGTCATCTATAATAATAGAAAAGCCCGAAAAAAGATCCGACGGATCACTTTTGAAATAATCGGTTTTCCATATTGATTCATCAGTATGGAAACTTTTTCCAAATTCATTTGCAGGAGTTACTGAAATCTTATTTATATATTCGGTCGATAATTGCGTTTTGCATGAGAAAAACCGCATTGAATCAATTGTATCACCATAAAATTCTATTCTAAGCGGATCATCGTAAATTGGAATAAAACAATCAACTATTCCGCCTTTCACTCTATATTGCCCTTTTGAAATCACCTGATCGCTATTTGTATAACCACTTGCAGAAAGAGTTTCAACAAAGCTGTACAAATCAAGCGGTTTACCTGTTTTTATGTTGAAAAAACGACTTTTGAGACGATCTATACTGTTGATTTTGTAAAAAAGTGCCTCCGGTTCTGCAACAACAATTTTTGTATTTCTGCTATCAATCTGATAAAAAAATAGCATTCGCCTACTTAAAATCTTATCAGAAATCAATCTATCTTCATAAGGCATGAGATTGAAACCGGGAAATATAATCGGCACCGAACCGGATGAAAAAAACATAAGTTCATTGTAAACCCTTTCAATCTCATCTGCGGGTACAATAATTAGTGTGTTTGAAGTAAACTCGGATAAATAATGCGATGCGGCTGAAAGATTTGGAAAATCTTTAATCAATGACAGGCCATCGGGCAATTTGTTTTTCAGGCACATCGCAAACTATGAAAGACAAAGGAATAATCATTTTTTTAAACAGACATCCTGTTTCCAACTTTCATTCGGAAAAATTGAACAATATGCAATCCTTCTGCCACTGCGAACCGACGCAGGGCAGTTTCAATTATCAATAAATTTGAAATTATCCTTTCTCTATAAACTGTTTATAAGCCCGATAGCTCTCGTAAAGATCAATTTTCGATGAAATTTCGTAAGGCGAATGCATAGATATGAGTGCCGGCCCCGCATCAATAACATTCATACCATATTTTGCAAGAAATTTCGCAACCGTTCCTCCGCCGCCTTCATCAACCTTGCCAAGTTCACCTGTCTGCCATACTATGTCCGCTTTATCAAAAACAGTTCTAATATGAGAAACCCATTCTGCGTCTGCATCGTTTGCCATATATTTTCCGCCGTGTCCGGTAAATTTTGTCATCACTATACCGCTGCCGAGAAAGCTCGCATTGTCTTTTTCATATACGGATTTGTAAAGCGGGTTTAGCGCTCCGTTGACATCAGCTGAGATTGCTCCGCTTTTTGATAACAGTTCGAGCATACCCGCCTCATCAACAGGTATTCCAAACTCTTGTGCCGCCTCGTAAATTCCCTTTATTAAAAATAGCGAATTCATTCCGGTTGCACCATCCGAACCTATCTCTTCTTTATCGGCAAGAAGTACAACGGTTGTGTACAAAGGAGTTTCGGAATCAAAAAGCGCTTTGCATGATGCA
The DNA here is from genome assembly GCA_964487285.1 of uncultured Campylobacterales bacterium. Classification (GTDB taxonomy): domain Bacteria; phylum Campylobacterota_A; class Desulfurellia; order JAADFJ01; family JAADFJ01; genus CAZAPZ01. Next base: position 22,303 of record CAZAPZ010000003.1, read on the forward strand.
AATGCACAGATCCTATCATCCTGACCATATCCCGCGATCATGCTTCTATCAATACCAAGATCCAATGCTTCCATTGCAGGAACAATTTCAAGTTCGCTTGTTATAAAATCATTTTCTGTGATATGATACTTTTCGTTGAGCAGTTTAAGCAGATGCAGCTTTACCATATCCTTACCATCATCATCTGTTTCAGGTATACTCCCTGCTAAAAGCGAGAGATTCTCACCGGTTATAATTTCGCCTGATTTTTTGTCATCCTGAACCTTATGTGATAGATGCGGGCATAGATCGGGCACAACAAATGTCATGCCCTCATCCTTGCCCAGCTTTATCTGAATCGTATTTCCATCTTTGTCAATTATAATGCCCCGCATCTCTAACGGAATGTTTGCCCACTGATATTTTTTAATCCCGCCATAATAATGAGTATGGAAAAACAGGAGATTATCCTCCTCATACATGGGAATCTGCTTTAAATCAATCCGTGGACAATCAACATGAGATGCTATAATTCTCACGCCATCGGTAATTGGTTGTTTTCCCTTTTTTATGAGCATAAGGTTTTTGCCTCTGTTATTTATAAACATAAGTCCGCTTTTCTCATTCTCATAGCCCTGTTTATGGGCTTCGTTTTGAAAATAGCGCACAGTTTCCCGCTCCGTTCTCACACTGTTTAAAAATATTTTGTAGCTATCGGCAAAATCAAACACTTTTTTATAATCACTTCTTTTAGTCTTCTTCCATCCTGTGGATCTTTTATAGAATAAACTCTTTTTCAAATCATCTATCTTTTTACTTTCCTTGCCTGCCATTTAACTTCCTCCTATATATGTACGACATAATAAACATTTTTTTCTATTTTTCCATCTTCATGTTAGAAAATTAGACAAAAAGAAGTAACAGCGGTATAATTCAGTTATGATGGCAAACAAATCAGTTGAACAACAGTTTGAGCCTCAAAAAACTAAAGAGATATTATTAAGAAGACTCATTATTGTCATACCGTTAGTGACAGTTCTTATGGTTTTTATCGCCTATATAATCCTGTTTGATATCTTTTCATATAAGCTAAAAGATATCGGTCTCGGATATGTAAAAAAATATTATATTGCGTCTCAAAAAGATGAGCAAAAATCAATAATAAAAAATTTTCGAGGCTTGATAAATAACGAGATAAGTCAAGCTGCAAAAGATACCCAAGCAAAAAGCAGAAAAAACGCAAAAAAATATGTAGAATCATTGATCTTAAAACAGATAAGTGATACGAAATATTCTAAAGACGGATATATTTTTGCCATTGCATATAATGGCGTTACATTGGCTAATCCCAAAAAGAGTTTGATAGGTAAAAATAACTGGAATCTCACGGTTGACGGTGAAAAAATTGTTCAGAAACTCATTAAAGCTGCACGACAAAACCCATCGGGAGCTTTTGTTAGATATACCGGAAGCAGTAAACCTTCAACTGGTCTTCCTGCAAAAAAAATCTCTTATGTAGCGGCAATCCCAAAATTAAAGTGGATTATAGGAAGCGGTTTTTATCTTGATGATATTAATACATTCGTTATAAAAAAGGAAAGAATTATCAATGGAATAATTAAAAATTCATTAACAAAAATAGCTTATTTTATGATGGCTGTAATATTACTTGTTTTTATCTCATCGGTATTTCTCTCTAAAATATTAAAGAATATTTTCGTGAAGTATAGCAATAATATACTACGGCAAAATAAACTGCTTGAACAAAAAGTGCATGAACGAACGGACAAACTTAATACTTTGAACAGAAAACTGGCAGCTGCCAATGAGAGAGCGAATATCATGGCTGTTACAGATCCGCTGACATTGCTTTTTAATAGATTTCATATGGATAAACAACTCAATAATGAGATAGATCGTTTCAAAAGAACCAACCGCAGCTTTGCACTAATTTTTGCCGATATTGATAATTTTAAAAGTATTAATGATACATGCGGACATGGTTGCGGAGATTTCATACTTGTATCTATCGCGCAAATTATGAAAAAATGTTTAAGAAAAATAGACACAATATCAAGATGGGGCGGCGAGGAATTTTTGATTTTACTGCCGGATACCGATAGAGCCGGCGCGGCGGCGGCGGCGGAAAAGATAAGAGAAACTGTTGAAAATGCTAAACTTAAATATGGGGAAAATTTCTATAAAATAACAGTTACAATTGGCGTATCAGTATATAATGACGCACAACTATCGGCAATCAATGTTATAAATAGAGCAGACAACGCAATGTATAGCGGAAAATTACAAGGCAAAAATTGCGTGATACACTCTCGATAATGATACCGCTGCATAATCAGAGATTTTAACTGAGAAAAATAAAACAAAAAATTTGTCATTAGAAGTATCGAAATCTATTTTTAAGCCACACTCAAAACTTTTCAGCCCACTATTCACAAATCAACGACCTCTTATAATTCTAATCTCAACATTTCTTCCAACTAAGAGGTTCTTATTAATCTTCGAATTTGTAACAATAATCAATGTTTTGGAATTTTCATTATTTTCCATACCTAATTTATTACTTCTTGATCTTGATTTTCTTATCCCGACAATTTTCCCATGATACAGTTTATTTCTTGATATCTCTTCTCTGTTTGTACCAACCTTATTGCTTTTGTATAAGGATTGAATAATTATATCCATTCTAAAATAACCTCCATCTTATATATCGGTTATTTATATCATTTCTTTATGTATAAAAATTATGAACTATAGAAACCACTGCACAATTTATCTTTTCAGTGCATTCCGTCGTCAGCGATTGGCCTCATTATTCTTCTTTAAGCTGTTTAAGCATATTTTAGCAAATAGCTATGCAAGTTCTCCAAATGAGCTGATCGGCTTAATAAGAATTATTGTAACCCGATCCCCTTTTTTGATATTGTTAACACCCACGGGAATATCCATTAAAGCCGCATCTCCAACCAAACCGGTTAGGATTCCCGAGCCTTGCCTTTTAAGATCAGGTATCACATGAAAACCCTTATTTAAGTTGTATGTGACTTTAACCCTTGCAAGTTCCTCTCGCTTTGCTTTTTTTCGGCAGAAATCTTCGTCCAATGTTGCTTTAACACGTGGAAGATCTGTATTCTTAAAACCTGCAAGTTTCTTTATAAGGGGATATGCATACAATAAAAAGCCGACGGCTGATGATACCGGGAAACCAGGCAGCCCGAATATATACCTGTTCTCATCATATCTGCCAAAAAGTATGGGCTTGCCAGGTTTCTGTAAAACGCCATGAAAAACGATGTTAACTCCTATCTCAGGCACAACGTCTTTAACAAAATCATAGTTTCCGGCGGAGACTCCGCCTGTTGTAATTACCACATCGGAACGATTAAGTTCAGTTTTGATTGTCTCGGCAGTTGATTTACGGTCATCTTTTAATCGTTTACAAATTACAAAACCTGCGCCAGCCTGTTTCAATAAACCTGTCAATGTGTAACTGTTACTATCTCTAATTGCAGACTTGCCTGGCTGGGTGTCGCCAAGATCAAGGAGTTCATCACCGGTTGAAACAATTGATACCGTTGGAATTCTATATACAAAAAGATAAGACCTGTCGACCTCGGCAGCCATTCCAATTTCAGCAGCCCCCATTCTCGTTCCTTTGGGAACCACAACTTCACCTGCCTCGAAGTCTTCTCCTATATCACGAACATTCTTTCCTGAAGAAATAGGTCTTTTAAAAACAATATTCTTGCCTGAAATTGCGATCTCTTCTCTCATAACAACGGCATCTGACCCGCCAGGTACTGGAGCTCCGGTAAAAACCAATTGAGTATCTCCGTTATTTAAAACTTTTTTTGGCATTCTTCCGGCTCTTACAGTATCCGTTAATTTTAATTTCAAAAAATTTTTTTCCGTTGCAAGTGTCAGATCATCTGATTTAACGGCATATCCATCTACAGCGGAAATTTTAACTTCAGGATGGTTCATTTTAGCTGCTATATCATTGGCAAGCACCCTACCATAAGCCTCCGATAGCAATATTCTCTCAACTCCAATAGGTTTTACCCCAACTTTAACTAACTTAATTGCTTCTTGGATTGATATTAATTCCATCATTGCTCCTTAAATATAACATACCTTCATTAAACCACTTGATTCATAAACAAGTTATTTTACAAGTGACATACCTATTTCAAATGCCTTCTTGTTGAGCTCTAAAAATTTGGGTGGGACTCTTCTTTCTATGCCTTTCATCAAACTATCTACCGATACAATATCTACTAATGCAGCAGTTATACCCAATGATACAATATTGGCTGCTATACTGTTGCCAACAACATTCTTAGCTGTATCGACAATAGGAAATTCATATATTTTATATTTTTTTTTGTCCTCTTCAGGGACTTTTACCATATTCACATCAACAACTATGATACTGCCGGGTTTGCTGCCGTCTTTGTACATATCGTATGTTCTCGAATGAACCGACATAAAATAATCAATATCATTTGCATCTACATTATAGATAGGTTTATCACTTATAACTATATCGGCTTTTGTGGGTCCGCCTCTAACCTGAGATGTATATGTTGGAGTATATGCAGCATATTTATCATCAAAGTATATTGCCGATTCCGCAAGAATTGTTCCTGCGAGCATATTGCCCTGCCCACCTACGCCAGAAAATCTCAGCTCATATCGCATCTATTTTCCCTCCTTGTGACTGACACGTTTTGACATACCGAAATAGCTATCCGTGTATTCTACGGCATCTTTCGATTCATAGAGAATACCCGTCACAAACAGATCTTTTGTCTCTTCGGGAGTCATTCTGCCTGCCTTTCCTTTAGAAATCGTAATATCCTTTATATGGTTTACAAGCTTAACCGGATCACCGAATTTGTTACGCCTTCCCCACTGAATATGGCAATTTGACATGGCTTCAATTACACTAAATCCTTTGTGAAGCATAGCTTTTTTTATCATATTTCTAAGTAGTATCGGCTCTGCCACACTGCTTCTTGCTACAAATGTAGCTCCTGCACCAATAGTCAATTTTGCCAGATCAAAAGCAGGATCAACATTTCCATAAGGCATGGTTGCGGCTTTAGTCCCGAAAGGAGTTGTCGGTGAGTATTGACCTCCTGTCATTCCATAAATCCAGTTGTTTATAAGAATGAGTGTAATATCAATATTTCTTCTACAAGCATGAATTAGATGATTGCCTCCTATAGCAGAAGAATCTCCGTCACCCGCAATAATGACCACATGTTTATCCGGATTTGACATCTTAAGTCCTGTGGCAAATGCAAATGCTCTGCCATGAAGCGTATGCAGGGTATTAAAGTCAACATAACCTGAAGCTCTGCTTGAACATCCAATGCCTGTTACCATACCCATATCATCATTCTTCCAACCTATATCATCCACAGCATGAATAAAAGATTTTAAAACAATACCGTTACCACAGCCTGGACACCAATAATGAGGAAACTTATCCATCCTTAAATATTTTTCATATTCTACAGACATTATGCAACCTCCTTAATTTTAGATAGAATCTGTGATGGATGTATCGGAATTCCATTAGCCTGAAGCACGGTTGAAAGATCTGCGCTGCTTTTCGGATGTCTTGTATCAAATATCATTTTGCCGTTTCTAATTTCTGTAACTGCTCTGCCGCCCAGCATTATTCTTTCTATCTCATAAACTATCTGTCCTAAATTAACTTCCGTTACTATGATTTTTTTTGCAGTTGAAGCAACTTTCTGAAATGGGATTGAAGGAAACGGCCATATAGTTATCGGTCTGAATAATCCAACTTTAATACCTGCCGCCCGCGCTTCATCAATAGCCGCCCTTGCATTGAATGCATTGCTTCCGTATGCAACAACAACGATTTCCGCATCGTCAAGTTTATAATTCTCATAAGTGCTGATTCTTTCCTGACGCTTAAGCACCTTATTAATCAGGCGTTCTTCTTCCGATTCCTGAAGCACAGGATCAATACTTGGAAAACCTGTTTTATCATGATTTAATCCGGTCATATGAAATCTGTAACCGCTAAAATAGTCTGCCATAGGTGGAATATCACCAAATCGAGTATCATACGGAAAATAATCTTCAGGTTTTACCGTAGGACGCCTGCGATTCACTATTGTTATATTCTTTTTATCGGGAAGCTCCACCTTTTGAGCAAGATGAGCAAGTATGGCATCTGTTAAAACATACACGGGCGTTCTCAATTCTTCGGCAATATTAAATGCCCGAACGGTTTCCGTATAACATTCATCTATTGATCCCGGGCAAAGAGCAACAACCGGATGATCGCCGTGAGTACCCCATCTAGCCTGCATTATATCAGCTTGGGAAATTCTTGTGGGAAGTCCTGTACTCGGTCCTCCTCTCATAACATTAACAACCACCAGAGGAACTTCCGCCATACATGCAAAACCAAGTCCTTCCTGCTTCAAAGATATGCCTGGTCCGGAACTTGCCGTTATTGCCTTTTGACCGCCTAGAGATCCTCCGATGGCACACTCTATGCTCGCTATTTCATCTTCCATCTGAAGAAACACACCGCCTAATTTCGGGAGCTTTTTTGCCATACCTTCAGCAATTTCCGATGATGGAGTTATCGGATATCCTGCAAAAAATCGGCATCCCGCATCAATTGCACCGTCCACAACCATTTCGTTGCCATTAGCAACAACAGTTCTGCTCATTAAATTCTCCTATTTTGATTTAGTAATTTCCTTACCTGTGCTGTCTTCAAAAGTAAGCTCAACTCCTATGTCAACAACGCGCATAGAAAAATCAGGACAGATATCCTCACATTTGCGACATCTTATGCAATCCTCGGGTCTTACAACTTTAACTACCGTCCCAAACCACACACTTGGATTATTTATCATTTCAAGGACATTTTTAGGGCACACTTCAACACACAAAACGCAGCCCTTGCAAAGATAAAGGTCAACCCTTACAGGAGGCTTTTTCAACGCTTCACTCATGTAATTCTCCTACTACATATTTTCAATTATTTTTTTGCCGTATTCAGAGCATTTGATTTCAGCGGCACCGTCCATCTGTCTTGCAAAATCATAAGTCACGGTCTTGTTCATTATTGTTTTCACCATACCACTTTTTACAAGTTCCGCCGCTTCATGCCAGCCCATATAATCAAGCATCATAGAGCCTGATAATATTAATGAACCAGGATTTACCTTGTCCATATTGGAATATTTCGGAGCCGTGCCATGGGTTGCTTCAAAAACGCCGACAACATCGCCGATGTTTGAGCCGGGTCCTATGCCAAGTCCGCCTACGAGAGAAACGGCTGCATCCGATATATAATCTCCGTTGAGATTCGGTGTAATAATAATGTCATATTCTTGAGGACGCGTATGAATCTGCTGAAACATACTGTCTGCTATTCTATCTTTAATAATAATCTTGCCTTCGGGGACTTTTCCTGCATACTGCGAATAGAGTGCCTCTTCGGTAATACAAAAATCAGGATGTGCGGCAGCCGTTTCATAGCACCAGTCTTTGAAAGCGCCTTCCGTGTATTTCATAATATTTCCCTTATGCATTATGGTTATACTTTTTCTTCCATACATAGATGCATACCAGATAGCATGTTCCATTAGTCTTTTTGAAGCTGATTCGCTCATAGGTTTTATGCCTACTCCAGAATCAAACGAGATCTTTCTATGCGTTTCATTTTCCATTTCATTGTTGAGGAAATCTATCAATTTTCTTGCGGCAGGTGTGCCCATTTTCCATTCTATACCTGCGTAAACATCCTCGGTATTTTCTCTATAAATTACAACATCTATCTTCTGAGGTTCTTTCATAGGACTTGGAGCACCTTCGTAATATTTTACAGGTCTTATACAGGCGTAAAGATCAAGATTCTGTCTCAAATGAACATTTAAACTTCTAAAGCCGCCTCCGATCGGAGTTGTCAAGGGACCTTTTATTCCAACAATATAGTGACTAAATGCATCGAGAGTATCCTGTATCAGGTATTTGCCAAACTTATCAAAACATTTCTGCCCTGCGTAAACTTCATACCATGAAATCTTTCGTTTGCCATTATATGCTTTTTCAACGGCTGCTTCGATTACAGGTTTTGTTGCTTTCGTTATATCGGCGCCAACACCGTCTCCTTCAATGAAAGGAATAACCGGATTATCCGGAACCTTTATTTTTCTGAGACCTTCTGCAATAATTCTTTCTCCCTCTCTCGGAAGAGCTAATCTCTTTGGTTTGTAACTCTCCAATACTCCGTAAGCCATCACAACCTCCTAATACAAGTAAATTGTATCTATAACATTTTAACTATTTTAACTTTTCTGTTCCGTATTGTCAAGAAAAACTTTAATAATTTTAACGTCGTCTTTCATAGAATGCTGCAAAGCAATTCTATCGCAAATAAGCTTGATACATAAAGAAACGACACCTGCTTTATTATTGACTTATCACCCATTATACTGTAATTTACAAGCTATGCTAAGATATAAAGTTTTACTGATTATCTTTTTGTTATTGTCTGTTGCAGGGTGCAGCAGAAACCGAACCACTCATGCCATTAACGTGCCCAATCAATATGCTCCATATATGAAATCGTTGCTTTACCTCAACAACGGAAAAATAGATTTAGCTATTAAGGAAGCAATAAAAAGTGCCCAAATAGCACGCACGCCTGATATACTTATCTATATTGCAAGGCTCAAAGCATATAAAAACAAATTTGCCGCAGCAAACATTGCGCAATTCGTTTACAAGAGAAATCCCTTGAATAAGAAAGTTGTTGATTTCATATTAAGCAGCGGTCTGCCTATTGGCAGCCGTGAAAAGATTGCCATAGCTAATAAATTTCTGCGCCATTCACCGGACGACAATGCTGTAAGAATAGAGCTTTCTAAAATTTATATCTCAAAGGGCATGTATAACAAAGCATTGTTAACACTCCTTAAAGCTGACGGCGCAAACCCCAAAATAATGCTGCAGAAAGGCATCGCATATCTCAAACTCGGCTTTAATAGAAAAGGCAAAACCCTGCTTGAGAAAGTGTATAAGCTGCGACCGGCAAATATAAATTTGGGGTTATTTCTCGCAACACTTAATGAACGGCGAGGCGATCTTAAAAAAGCGATACAACTATATAAAAGCGTTGTGAAATATGCTCCTGCAGCATATTCTATTTATTATAAAATTGCGGAAGATTTAGAAAAAATCGGTAAAAACAAAGAAGCACTTACTTTCTATAAAAAAGTTATATTTAATAATTCCCGCATGAAAAACGAGGCGCTATTGTCATCGGGCATGATATATTTTAAAATGCGGAACTTCGCTTATTCCGAAGAATATTTATCAAACTATTTAAAAGCAAATAAAAGTGACTATGGAGCGGTTTATTATCTTGCTCTGTCTAAAATAGGTTTAGGCAAGTTAAAATCCGCATACCGGCTCCTTCAAACTATTAATGCCGGAACTAATTTTTACATTCCGGCAATTGCAAGCATGGCCGATATATACAATCGCTTAGATATGCACAGGAAAAGTCTTGCCTTGATTGATAAAGCGCTGATGCTAAAGTCTAATAACATTGGACTTATGATGCTAAAAGCACATTCGCTAACATTAATTAAAAATTACAAACAGAGCCTATCGGAATACGGCAAAATACTCAAAATTACAAGAAATAGTGAGAGTGGATATAATGTATATGTAGCTATGGCCGATATCAAACTAAATCATACCGATAACCTTAATGGCGCAATTGGCGACTTGAAAAAAGCAATCTCAATTTTCCCCAATGACAGTGAAGCTATGAACTATTTAGGATATGTCTATATTGATAAAAATATCGATATATCCAAGGGCATCGAACTAATAAAAAAAGCCTTGAAGATAAATCCGGCAAATTTATATTTTCAAGACAGCTTAGGGTGGGGATACTACAAACTCCATAAATACAAAAAAGCGCTTTTCTTTTTAAAAAAAGCAGGCAGAAGCGGTGATCCAACCATATTAAAACACCTTGGAATTGTGTACGAAAGGCTGAAAGAATATAAACTTGCCAAAAGCTCTTTGACCAAATCCTTCAAACAAAAAAACGATAATGAAGTGTACAAGCTGCTGATAAAACTCGAACAGCCTAAATGAGCGGATTAATCGACTCTGTAGTAGGATTTTTTTTCCATTTTGGGTATATCGGCATATTTGTAATGATGTTTTTGGAAAGCAGCTTTATACCATTCCCAAGTGAGATCGTTATGCCTCCTGCCGGATTTTTATCGGCAACCGGAAAACTCAACCTTGAACTTGTAATAACTATGGGAGTAGCCGGTTCAGTTGCCGGAGCAATGTTAAATTATATAATTGCCTTAAGGCTCGGAAGACCATTTCTTGTGAAATACGGACATTATGTTGGCTTTAAGCTAAAACATCTGAAAAAATCCGAACAATTTTTTGAAAGATACGGCAGCATTGGAACATTTGCAGGAAGGCTTTTGCCTGTGATAAGGCAATATGTATCAATACCCGCCGGCATATCCAGAATGTCAATTGTGAAATTTATTATAGCAACAGCTCTTGGATCAGCCATATGGGTGGGTTTTCTCTCAATCTTGGGATATGAAGTAGGGGCAAATTGGGGAATTGTTGTCAACAATTTACATAGAATATCAATTATTGCAACCTCACTGCTTATCTTAGCAGTAGCGGCATTCTTTTTCACAAAAGCGAGAAAAAAATGATTTCCCGCAACAACCTAAGAATATAAATTGTAACCGGACTTTGAAAATGGTGCGCCTGAGGGGATTCGAACCCTTTACCTTCAGATCCGGAGTCTGACGCTCTATCCAGATGAGCTACAGGCGCTAAATTAACTATTAGATCACTGATTGAAACTGCCGGACAGCAAGTACAATGAAACTACTGCACAATAAGCACATTCACAGCGATATCTGCCTTTCTATAGACAAGGCAAATTCCGCAGAACTATCTGGATAATTCAAGGAAGTAAAACATAAGCATATGGGAAAGCAGCTATCG
>CAZAPZ010000004.1:0-33090 GCA_964487285.1 uncultured Campylobacterales bacterium
TTGTATATAGGGTATATATGAGATCTTTGAGGTTTATATGAAGTTACTGAAGTTTTTTGTCGGGTTAGTGCGGAGGGGGGGCTAAATGAGTTGCCCTTTATCTACGGCACTTTTATCTGAATTGCTGTAGTGTTTGGGCGAAGTCGGGAATAGCAATGAGTTTTATAATATTAGGTTCTATTTTCAAAAAAAAGTTAAGGATTATTGATACGGAATCCATATCAACCTCTTATCCTACATTTTTCAGAGATCTATCGCTCGGATGATTTATCAGATGACTTATAAGTGGCTATTGCAAAGAGTATTGCACCTATTGTTATGGCTGCATCAGCTATGTTGAATGCAGGCCAATGCATTCCATACAGATAAAAATCAAGAAAATCTGTTACCTTGCCTTCAATTACTCGCTGCCACAAATTTCCTATAGCACCTGATAGAATAAGAGATAATGCAATGTATTCTTGATTATTATGGGAATTATTACCGAATATCAATTTATACCCTATAATTACTATAAAAATTATAGAGATAATTATGAGAAATATACGTACTAATTGATTTGGTAGAAAAAATGAAATGCCGAATGCAGCAAACGAATTCTCAACATGCACTATGTTAAAAAAACCAGGAATAACTATAATGGTATGTTCTAAATTTCCAGCTAACCATTTGGTCACTGCATCGGCAATTAAAACTACTGCTACTATGAAAATAGCAGTAGTTTTTCCATTTTTCCTATACGACCTCAATTTCCTTGAAATAAACCAAAGCCATTTGAGCGTTATCGCCAGGTCTTGGTTCTATTTTAACTACATGTGTAAATCCACTTTTTTTGTCAGCGAATTTCTCTCTTGCAGTTTCAAACAAACCATTTATTAAATCTTTGTCAGGAATTTCAGATAAAGCCTTTCTCCTCGCAGATAAATCGCCATTTTTTGCTAAAACAATAATTCCATCAATCTGCTTTGCTAAAGCTTTAGCTTTTGATAAAGTAGTTCTTATTCTACCATATTTTATAAGAGCCCTCATAAGCGAACGCAAAAGAGCTGTTCGTTGAGATAATTTCATACCAAGTTTCTTGTTCGATTTTCTATGTCTCATTTTCCCTTCTCATTCATTAATTTTAAGAGATAAATTATATTTAGTAAGTGACTTTTTTATTTCTACGAGCGATTTATTTCCAAAATTTTTCCTTCCAAGAAGGTCACTCTCGCTTCTTTTAATTAAGTCACCAATAGTCTCAATCTTGTCATCTTTCAAGCAGTTGGATGCCCTCACAGACAAAGCTAATTCGTCAATATTCTTATCTAATATGCTTTTATCTTCTTCTGATTCAGAGGACTTAGAAGAAACATCACTACCCTGAATTTTATTGAGATGGTCACCAATTATAGTAATTGCTTCTTTTAAAGAATCGTATGGTGTTACAGTTCCATTTGTTGTTATATCAATAATAAGTTTTTCATAGCCTAAAAACCCCTTCGTATCCGAATGTTCGATACGAAATGCAACATTTTCAACTGAAGAAAAATCCGAATCTATAGGAATCCATCCTGGTTCTTTATTGGCTATAGCAAGGTCAGCCTTCCGGAATCCGGATCCATATTCCACAATACCGGATAATTTCAGTCTTCCCCCATCTTCAATCGTTGCTATATAACTATCCCTATTTACAACAACAAGACTTTCGCAAATTAAGTCTCCTGCATATATCATACCGGCTTTATGATCAATATTAACAGTCTCTGATTTCATATCCGTCATATCTGTTCTAAATATTACATTTCTTAAATTTAAAATTAAATTTAAGGCATCTTCTTTTACCGAACTTATAGGAGAAAATTCTGAGTCTACTCCGGAAATTTTTACTTTTGTAAAAGCAAAACCCCCAACAGATGATAGAAGAACTCTCCTAAATGCATTGCCTAATGTAGTGGCGTATCCTCTTTCCAGCGGCTCTATAACAAATTGCTCCAAATTACCTATTTCTGACACCTTTTTAATCTCTTCCGGAAAAACCATATTTCTTATCACCGTATCTTACCTGGAGTAATATTCAACTATTTTTGATACATTAAATGAAGGTTGAATATCAGATGGATAGCTGATAACAGAAATGCTCCATTCATTTTCGGATCTTATCCATGCAGGTGTCGGCCTTAATTTGAGATTATTTATTATTTTCTCTTTTCCAACATCATTTCTGCACTTATCCACAACCTCCACTTTGTCGCCTACGTTGATAAGGATTGAAGGTATACTGACTCTTTTACCATTCAGTCTAACGCGCTTATGTGAAACAATCTGTTTCGCCTCTTTTCTCGATGAAGCAAGACCGGCTCGATAAACCAGATTATCCAAACGTCTTTCGAGTAAGACTAAAAGACTTTCACCTTGAACACCCTTTTGCCTCTTTGCCTTTTGAACGTTATTCTTGAACTGTTTTTCAAGCAATCCATATATATATCTTGCTTTTTGTTTTTCTATCAGTCTTTCTTTATACCCCGACGGACGTCTTCCGCGTCCTGCTGTTTTCCCATGCTCACCCGGCTTATAACTTCGTCTCTCAAATGCACACTTTGCTGACTCACATTTTTGACCTTTTAAAAAAAGCTTGCTGCCTGTATAGCGACAAAGTGAACAACGTTTCTCTAAAAATATAGTCACTCTCAATATCCTCCAATCAAACTCTACGCCGCTTAGGCGGTCTGCATCCATTATGTGGAATCGGCGTCACATCTACAATGTCTTTTACTCTAAAACCTGATGCAGCAAGACCACGTATTGCCGAGTCTCTTCCAAAACCAGGACCTTTCACTCTTATCATTAACTCTTTCACGCCAAATGGTTGAGATTTCTTTGTTATATCCTCTGCTACCATCTGCGCCGCAAATGGTGTGCCCTTTCGGGTGCCTTTAAACCCAACTGTACCCGAACTCGACCAGCATAAAACAGCTCCTGATCTGTCCGCAAGCGTTATAATTGTGTTATTAAAACTGGATTGAATAAACGCAACCGCAGTTAATACACTCCTTTTTTTTGCCTTTCTTTTCCCGTCAACCTTCTTCCCTTTTTTAGCCATGCTGTTACTTCCCCGATTTTCCGCCGACAGTTTTACGTCTGCCTTTCCTAGTTCTACTATTTGTTTTTGTTCTTTGTCCTCTTACAGGTAATCCACGTCTGTGTCTTAATCCTTTATAGCTGCCTATGTTCATAAGATTTTTTATATCCATACTAACAGCCCTTCTCAGGTCACCTTCAATCTTATAATTATGAAGAACCAAATTCAAACTATTTATCTCTTTATCAGTTAGTTCGTCAGTTCTCTTGTCTGCATCCACTTTAGCAGATTGAAGCACAATTTTTCCGGACAACGGTCCAATACCATATATATATGTTATCGCAACTTCCATCCGTTTGTTTCTTGGTAAATCAACACCTCCGATGCGAGCCATTTAACTACCCCTGCCTCTGCTTATGCTTTGGATTTTCACAAACCACTCTTACAACACCCTGTCTCTTAATAACTCTACACTTTTTACAGATTTTTTTCACCGATGCCCTCACCTTCATATTAAAACTCCTATTTGTATCTGTATATGATCCTCGCCCTGTCAAGACTGTAAGGAGATATTTGCAACTTCACTCTATCACCGGGCAAAATCTTTATATAATGCATTCTCATCTTGCCGGAAACATGGGCTAGTATTATTTTCCCATTAGGGAGCTCCACCTTAAACATTGCATCAGGCAACATTTTCGTAACCTTCGCATCCAATTCCAGTACTTCTTCTTTAGCCATTGTTCCTCAAACCTTTTTTAAATTTATACACGAGTAAGGATTTTAACACCTTTTTCAGTAATTGCAATGCTATCTTCAAAATGACTTGATCTTTTATGATCCCTTGTTACAACAGTCCAATGGTTCCTTTTTACAAATACATCACTTCCGCCTTCTGTTATCATAGGTTCTATCGCAAGTGTCATCCCTGTAACTATTTTATCTATAGAAATATCTGTATAATAATTTGGAACCTGCGGATCTTCATGGAGCTCTTTACCAACTCCATGGCCAACGTAATCTTTCACTACCGAGAACTTATTATCAAGAGCATGCTTTTCAACTGCAGCCGAAATATCCGATATACGATTCCCGGCTACCGCTTCTTCTATTCCGCAATCAAGACATTCTTCCGTTACCTTATTAAGTTTTTTGCCCACAGTATCAGTTGTCCCCACAATGAGCGTTCTGGCCATATCACTATAAAATCCATCGTATAAAAGTCCAAAATCCAAACTTACAAGATCTCCCTCTTTTATTATAACCTTTTTGGATGGGATGCCATGAACAACTTCCTCATTGATCGAAACACAAATAGCCTTTGGGAATCCATAGTAGCCCAAAAACGCAGGATACGCATTAACATCCTTGGCCTTTTGTCTTGCCATTCTGTCTATTTCGAGACTACTTATACCATCACTTATATTCTCCTCCAAAAAAAGCAGTATTCTGCAAGTTATCTGTCCGATTTTATACATTTTTTCAATCTCTTCATTAGATTTAAGTATAATCAAACTTTTTTCACCTATTTAAGCAGATTCAATATATCATTCAATATAACATCCGGTTCTCTCTCTCCATCAACCGTTCTTAATAACGATCTTTTGTCATAACAGTTAATGATCGGTTTTGTCTGTTGATTATATATTTTCAATCTGTTTAAAACAGTGTGCTTCGAATCATCAATTCTCTGTATCAGCTCATTGCCGCAATTGTCACAAATTCCATCTTTCTTTGGAGGATTACAGTGAACATTATACACAGAGCTACAGTTGGGGCAGCTTCTCCTTCCCGAAATTCTTTTTAGTACCTTTTCCTCGGAAATATCAATATTTAATACAAAATCCACACTTCTGCCTAACTTTTTCAGCATGTCGGCGAGAGCGCCGGCCTGATCAATAGTTCTCGGGAAGCCATCAAGAATAAATCCCAGTTTACAATCTTCCTTAGAGATTCTATCGGCCATCATAGCAACAATTATTTTATCAGGCACAAGTTCGCCTTTGTTCATACAACTTTTTGCCTTCTTACCAAGTTTTGTATTACCCGCTACTTCAGCTCTCAGGATCTCTCCGGTCGATATTTCAGGAATATCATACTTTTCCGCCAAAAATTTGCCTTGCGTTCCCTTCCCAGCTCCCGGTGGCCCTAAAAGTATCAATATCATAGCGGCTCTATCTCCTCGCTTTATTAATCATTCCTTTATAGTCATGCATAAACAGATGCGATTCCACCTGCATTATGGTATCAAGTGCAACTTGAACAACGATCAGTAGAGATGTCCCTCCGAAAAAGAAAGGCACATTAAAATGTTTTATAAATATCCATGGCAGTACGCAAATTATAGCTAAATATATACTGCCCGAAAATGTAAGTCTATCAAGTATTGAATCAATATACGCAGCAGTCTTTTTTCCGGGTCTTATACCTGAAATAAAACCACCGTATTTTTTCAAGTTTTCTGCAACTTCTTTAGGGTTGAAGATTATAGCTGTGTAAAAATACGCAAAAAAGAATATCATAGCTGCATACAGTATCGAATAGATTGATCCTCCGGGCTGCAAATAATCCGTTATATTCTGAAAAATCTTTACATGCACCATTGTTACCGCTGTAGCGGGAAAAAGAAGTATGGATGATGCGAATATAGGCGGTATAACACCTGAGACATTAACTTTTATAGGTAGATAGCTTGATTGGCCGCCATAAAGCTTATTTCCGACCATGCGCCGAGGATACTGTATCTGAATTCTTCTCTGCGCCATTTCAACATAGCAAACAAAATACACTACTGCAATAATTAAAGCCAACATTATTACAAGCGTTATTACAGAAAGCTCCCCTGCACTCACCAAACGAAATGTGTTACCGATGGCAGCAGGCATTCTTGCAACTATTCCAGCAAATATTATCAAACTAATTCCATTACCTATACCCCGTTCGTTGACCTGTTCACCCATCCACATCAAAAATAGAGTTGCAGTTGTCATCGTGGCTACGGTAATAAGCACAAATGAAATACCTGGCACAATAACGACCGGAGCACCACCAAAACCTCTGGTTTGCTCTAAACCTACCGCAATTCCTATTCCCTGTAAAACTGAAATTATAACGGTAAGATATCTTGTATACTCCGTTATCTTTGTTCTGCCTTCTTCACCCTCTTTCTTTAGACGAGCCAATTCGGGGAAAATTCCAACGCCCGCAATCAATTCAATGATAATAGCTGCGCTAATATAGGGCATGATGCCAAGCGAAAGTATAGAAAGCTGTTTTAATGCACCACCTGTAAACATGTTAAAAAGACCTAAAACCGTACTCTGAGAATTGTTAAATATCTCACTGAAAACATTTATGTCTATACCAGGCGTAGGCACATGAATTCCAGCCCTAAAAAGTATAAGCATGCCTATTGTAAAAAGTAAGCGCTTATTTAGTTCGGGAAGATTCGGTAATTTGTCGTATCCGCTCATTAATCTACTTCACAATTAGCAGCTATTAACTTTTCCCGTGCAGATGCCGACACTTTGATGCCGTTTAGTTTTAATTCCTTTTTAATCTCTCCATTTGAAACGATTTTTACTGAGACATTCTTTTTAGAGATCAGACCTATTTTATAGAGAGATTCGACATTAACGATATCATTCTCATTGTATTTATTCAACCTTTCTAAAGAAACAATCGTATCTTTCTTATTTCTACTATTAAATCCCCTTTTAGGTACTCTTCGTATGAGAGGCATTTGACCGCCTTCAAAATATGGGCCTTTTGTACCCCCTGATCTTGATTTCTGTCCCTTGGTACCTCTTCCGGCAGTCGTTCCCCATCCGGATCCATCACCTCTTCCAACTCTTGTTCTATTTTTGAAACTGATTTTTAACAGCTTATTTAGTTCAATCATCTTTCTCCTCTACAGACAAAAGAAATGCAATCTTATTAATCATTCCTCTTATACACGGCGTATCTTCAACAATGACGCTGCTTGCCGTCTTATTTAAACCAAGGCTATGCGCTACAGCCTTGATACGCTCATTCTTCCCAGCCAATCCTCGAGTCAACTTAATCTTTATGCTGCTCATTTCAAATCCCTTGCAACTACAGTCTCATTGGGAATGGGTCTGTGCGTTTTCAGTGATTTTAATGCAGCAATTGTAGCATGTGCAACATTAGAAGGATTATTTGTAGCAAGTGATTTTGCCACTACATCTTTATAACCGGATGCTTCCAAAATAGCTCTCATTGTTCCGCCGGACACAATGCCTGTGCCTTTCCTTGCAGGCCTTATCATCACTCTTCCTGCTCCACATTTTGCCACTACTTTATGAGGAAGCGTCCCGTTAACTATGGATACTCTAAACAGATGCGATCTCGCTTTTTTAGTAGCTTTGCCTATGGCATCGGCAACAAGTCGTGATTTAGCATTCGCAACACCCAGCATTCCTTTTTGATCACCTACAGCAACAAGAGCATTAAACCTGAATTTCCGACCGCCTTTAACAACCTTTGATATTCTTCCTACATGTATTAAATGCTCACTTAATTCATCCTGATCCTTTTCCACGCGCACCTCTTTCAAAATTTCAAACCTGCTTGCCTTGCCGAATCCGCCAATGCCTTCACACAGCCGTGATAGTTGTATCCCGAACGATCAAAGGATACTTCTTTTATACCATTTTTTAGTGCTGCTGCTGCGATTTGAGCTCCAACTACTTTTGCAGCAGCAATATTGCAGCCTTTTGTTTCATCTTTCATGTTCGATGAGCTTCCAACGGTTTTTCCAACGGTGTCATCTATAAGCTGAGCATAAATATATAAGTTGCTCTTATATATGCACAATCGCGGCCTGTCAGCCGTACCTGAAATTTTCATCCTCAATCGCCTATGCCTATTGTGTCGTCTATTTTTAATCTCTGCCATTTTTACCTCACTTTCCCGCAGTCTTTCCAACTTTTCTTCTAATTTTCTCACCCTTATATTTTATACCCTTGCCTTTATAAGGCTCAGGCGGCCTAAGCGATCTTATCTCAGCAGCAGCTTGTCCTACCTTTTGATTATCATTGCCGCTTATTGTTAATGTGACTCCCTTCTTATCTACAACGCATTTTACATCTTTTGATAATTTATAAACTATAGGGTTTGAAAAACCGAGATTCAGCGTTATAGCGGAGCCCGACACGGCAGCATTATATCCAACACCAACAAGTTCCAGAACTTTTTCATAACCTTTCGACACACCAATCACCATATTGTTTATCAGCGCTCTCGTAGTACCTTGCATTGCTTGGTTGTTGCTGTTGCCGCTAACGATTAAAATGTTTTTGTCGATATCAATATTTATTCCTTCAACAATATTTAAAGTCAGCGTACCGTTCTTTCCCTTAACTTCAATCATACTGTTGTCAAAAACTGCACTGACTCCGCTATTAATCTCAATAGGTTTTCTTCCAATGCGACTCATGTTCCGCCTCTTGGCATCTGCCTTAAAAAATCTGACATATGATCTCACCGCCAAGATTTTTTCTCTTGGCATTTCTAGTAGTCATCAAGCCTTCGCTTGTTGAAATAATTTCCATTCCAAGATCATTGTACGGCATCACAAGTTTGCCTGCAGCTTTGTATATTCTCAGCCTTGATCTGCTCACCCGTTTAAATATTCTAAAAACCGGATTCATACTGCGATCATACCTCAAGAATAACCTGGTAGAAGAGCTATCATCCACTTTATATCCTTCAATATAACCTTCTTTTTTGAGTATATCAGCGATATTGTTAACGATTTTCGAGCTCTTCACAACAACAAAAGGCTTTTTGAGAAGAGAAGCATTTTTCATTCTTATTATTGCATCGCTTATTGTGTCACCCATGATTACCAGCTCGCCTTTCTGACACCCGGTATTTCTCCCCAGCTTGCCATTCTTCTAAAACAGATCCGGCATAAACCGAATCTCCTGATATATCCCCTCGACCGGCCGCACACTAAACACCTATTATACTTTCTAACTTTAAATTTTGGAGTCTTTTTACATTTCTCTATCAAAGATTTTTTAGCCAACTTTTCCTCCTTTCATCTTCTAAAAGGCATACCTAAATCAGATAACAACGCCTTTCCTTCCTCTGCTGTTTTTGCAGTAGTTATAAACGATATTGACATGCCGTGAATGTTTTTCACTTTATCAAATTCAATTTCAGGAAAAATCAACTGTTCTGTAATTCCCAAATTTAAATTTCCATTAAGATCAAAACTCTTAGAGGAGACACCTTTAAAATCTCTCACTCGCGGCAATGCAAAAGTTACGAAACGATCAAAAAAATCATACATTCGATTTTTTCTGAGAGTTACCTTGCAGCCAATCGGCATACCTTTTCTAATCTTAAAATTTGCAATCGACTTTTTAGCACGCGTTATCAACGACTTCTGTCCTGAAATCAGAGAAAGCTCCTCAGCCGCACTATCAAGTAATTTTATATCATTGATGGCACTACCAATACCTGCATTAATCACAATAGCTTTGATAACCGGAACTTCCATTCTATTTTTATAATGAAAACGCTCCATCATATCAGGTATAACATTATCAATATAATCCCTTTTAACTCTTGGTATATATTCCACCATTTTTACTCCACCGTAAGCTCTTCATTGCACTTTTTGCAATATCTTACCTTATTTCCATCTTCAAGAAACTTTACACCAATCCTAGTCACTTTCTTGCAATGCTGACACAGAAGTTCAACATTAGATATTGAGAGAGGCATTTCTTTATCTATAATGCCACCTTTATTTTTCTCGCTGGCCTTAAGATGTTTCTTCGAAATATTTACGTTACTTACAACAACTCTTAAACATTTGCCTTTTTTAAAACTAATAATCTGCCCTTCTTTGCCCTTTTCTCTGCCGGAGATAACTTTAATAGTATCCCCTTTTCTCAATCTTGTTGCTATTTTAGCCATTTTTAATACTTCCCTGCACAATCACAACACTTTTTGGAACAGCACATCACAGAACCTCAGGTGCAAGCGATATAATTTTCATAAATCCTTTTTTTCGCAACTCTCTTGCAACAGGTCCAAAAACGCGTGTCCCGATAGGCTCTTTCTGATTATTTACCACAACTGCAGCATTATCATCAAATTTTACATAACTTCCGTCAACTCGTCTAACCTCTTTACTTGTTCTAGCCACAACCGCCCTTATAACATCGCCTTTCTTAACCTTACCGTTAGGAATTGCCTCTTTCACCGAGGCAACTATCATGTCACCCAGAGAAGCATAGCGTCTTTTTGAACCGCCTAAAACTTTAATACAGCCTATCTTCTTTGCACCGGAGTTGTCAGCTACTTTCAATCGAGTTTCTTGTTGTATCATCGTTCGTTACCTCTGCTTTCAACAATAAAATGTTTGTTTTTACTGAGTGGACGAATTTCGCGAATCATTACCGATTCTCCGATCTTCCAACCGTTCATTGCATCGTGTGCTATATAACGTTTTTTTCTGTTAATAACCTTACCTGTCTTTTTATCCCTTACCCTTCTCTCAACTAAAACAACTACAGATTTATCCATTTTATCACTAACTACGGTTCCATTGAACCTCATTCTGTGTTCATGCATTTGGTTTAACCTCATTTACAGCAGTAAGAATCCGAGCAAGATCTCTTCTCAATTTCTTAATCATCATGGTATCTTCAAGCTTTTCACCACTTTTTCTCAATTTCAGCGTGAAAATTTCATTTCTCATTTCTTTGGATCTTTTTAATAGTTCCGTACTATCCAGCTCTTTCAGCTCACTATATTTCATCATTCTTCCTTGTTTACCATTTTAGTTGCAATAGGCAATTTACTACTGGCAAGCTTCATGGCAATTGCCGCAATATCTCTATCTACACCGCCAATTTCAAAAAGTATTCTTCCCGGCTGTACTCTTGCAACCCAAACTTCTATAGACCCTTTTCCTTTTCCCATGCGAGTATCGGCCGGCTTTTTTGTAAGCGCTTTATCCGGAAATATTCTTATCCATATCTTTCCGGTCTTTGCAAGACTACGATTTAGAGCAACTCTGCAAGCTTCAATTTGCCTCGCTGTTATTTCCGCCCAATCCAAAGCCTTCATTCCAAACTCTCCAAACTTTACCGCACTTCCGCCTTTCGCAAAACCGTCAAGCTTGCCCCTTCCTCTCTGCGATTTTCTGTATTTTGTTCTTTTAGGCATCAACATTAGAATCCACCTCTAAAAGTTTGCTCATTGTTTTTTTATTCTTTCTTTTAATTTAGAATCTTTCTCTTCTATATTACGCCGTGTATCAGTTTCATCATCTCTTCGTATCCATGTTTTAATACCGACAATACCTGCCGTAGTCAGCGCCTCGGCAAAACCGTAACTTATATTGGTACTTAAAGTATGCAGAGGAACACTTCCTTCCAGCTTCCATTCAGTGCGAGTCATTTCAGCTCCGCCCAATCTTCCGCTACAGGAAATTTTCACACCTTTTGCACCATTTTTCATCGCCATAAATGTCGCACGTTTCATTGCTTTTCTATAAAATACTCTTTTTTCAAGCTGTTGAGCAATATTCTCAGCTACTAATTGTGCGTCTAAGTCAATTTTGGGAACCTGCTTAACATTTATAGAAAACTCATAGTCTGTATCCTTTTCTAAAAAACTTTTCAATTTCTCTATCTCTCCGCCTCTTCTTCCTATGATAATTCCAGGACGAGAAGCGTTGATCGTAATATATATATGATTGCTTTTTCTTTCTATAACAACCGAAGAAATGCCGGCATAATATACCATCTTCTTGACATCACTTCTTATCTTTATATCTTCCTTCAGCCATGAAGTGTAGTTCTTGCTACTGCACCAAACAGACTGCCAACCTTTGTTAATACCTATACGCAATGAAATCGGATTTACCTTATGACCCAAAGAAACTACCTCCCTATACTCAGCGTAACTTTTATATTACTTAGTCTTTTCAATATTCTGAATGCTCTTCCCATAGCTCTGGGACGCATTCTTTTTATCCTTTTACCGTCATCTGCTGTAATATTTGTTACAACGAGCCTATCTATATCTATGCCCTGATTTTCTGCATTAGCCACAGAATCAGAAACCATTTTATATAAGATTGAAGCAGCCTTCCTCGGCATAAATTTTAGTAATGCAAGTGCTTGTTCAACATCCTTACCCTTGACATGTTTAATCACGGGTCTTACTTTTTTCGGAGAAATCCGAGCACCTTTAAGATAGCTAACTAACTTTTCTGCCATTTTACTTTCCTAACTTCTTCTGAACAATACCGCGATGTCCCCTAAATGTTCTTGTCGGTGCAAACTCGCCTAATTTGTGTCCAACCATTCCTTCACCGATATAAACAGGAATAAATTTGTTTCCGTTATGAACGGCAAATGTTACCCCAACAAAGTCAGGTATAACAGTGGAACGTCTTGACCATGTTTTTATGGGCTTTTTTTTCTTCTCCAACTGCATTTTTTTCACTTTTTTTAGCAACTTTTCATCAATAAAAGGCCCTTTTTTAATCGATCGCGGCACAATTCCTCCCTCTACCTTCTCTTAAGTATCTGTTTACTTGATTGTTTCTTTGCATTTCTTGTACGATGTCCCTTAGTTGGCTTCCCCCACGGAGTTACCGGATTCCGTCCTGTTCCCATTTTTCCTTCACCTCCTCCATGAGGATGATCAATAGGATTCATTGCATTGCCTCTCACATGAGGTCTTCTACCAAGATGTCGTGCCCTGCCTGCATTTCCAAGAGAAATATTTGCATGATCACTATTGCTTACCTGTCCTATAGTGGCAATGCAGTCAAGTGAAACAATTCTTACTTCACCTGACGGCATTTTTAAATGTGCAGATCCAGCTTCCTTTGCAAGCAGCTTGACCATAGATCCTGCAGATCGAGCGATCTTTCCTCCGCCTCCTGGTTTGAGTTCAACATTGTGTACAGAACTTCCGGCAGGAATATTTTTAAGCGGCAGGCTGTTGCCTACATTAATTTCAGGACGCAAATCACTCACAATAACATTGCCTTTTTTTAATCCTTCCGGAGCAATAATATACTGCTTCTCTCCATCAATGTAGCTGATCAGAGCTATCCACGATGTTCTATTAGGATCATATTCAATAGAAACAACTTTCCCCGCTATCCCTTTTTTCATTCTTCTAAAATCTATTTTTCTATATCTTCTTTTATGTCCTCCGCCGCGATGAAAAGATGTTACTCTCCCATTCGCATTGCGGCCCCCTGATTTTTTAAGACCTTTTATTAAGCTTTTTTCAGGTTTCTTTTCAGTAAGTTCACTAAAATCACTGCTCGTTATAAATCGGCGGGATTTTGTATATGGTTTGTAAAGTTTAGCTGACACTTAAATCTCCTCTATCTCCTCGCCTTCTTTGAGAGTGACGATTGCTTTTGTTCTCAGTTTTCTAAAACCTTGTTTATTTTTGAAACTTTTTACTTTTCTCGGAAGGTTTAAAATATTAACCTTTGCAACCTTCGTCTTGAAGAACTCTTCAATAAAACGTTTTATTTCGCCCTTACTGGCATCGGGATTGACATTAAAATAATATTTGCCAGCCTCTCTTTCTCTCATTGATTTTTCCGTAAGAATTTTCCCTTCTATAATAGAAAATTTATCCTTCATAGCTCAACCTCTTACTCAATTGCGCTGCAGCGGATTCGGTAAACATAATTTTCGCATACTTCAACACAGATGTCAAAGTTACAGAATTACAGTTCACTATAGCTACATTTGACAAGTTTCTAAATACAATTCTCTTATCATCTTCGCCATTTCCAATAACTAACAATATATCATCGTGAATATTGATACCTTTAAGAAATGTCTCGGCTTCTCTTGTCTTCTTAAAACCAAAATCACCTGAAACAACTAAGACATTATTATTATCACTCTTTAAGAAAAAAGCAGTAGCCAACGCCTTTCTTTTTTCTTTCTTATTAACCTTTTGATAAAAAGACCTCGGAGTTGGTCCAAATATAGCACCGCCATGATATCGCGTTCCCGAACCTGCTGAGCCAGCCCTTGAGTTGCCGGTACCCTTTTGTCTATACAGTTTTCTCGTGCTGTATTTTACTTCACCTCTACTTTTAGAAGAACCATTTCCGTGCCTCAAATTTGAAGCCTCCGCCGCTATAACACGCGATAATGACAGATCACTAGATTTATCATTAGTAGAAAGAAAATCAATAGGCTCAAGTTCCGAACCATCCCAATTATAATGGCTTAGTTTGCTCTTAATTAGTTCAGACATTGCTATTCCCGCGTTTTTCTATTCTAAGAAGCGATCCTGGCGCACCTGGCACAGCACCTTTTAAATAGATGATATTACCGGCTCCTATTATTTTGATAATCTTAAGATTTTTCACTGTAACTTTATTGGCCCCCATGTGTCCTGGCATTCCTCTTCCTTTCACAACTCGTCCGGGGAATTCACAATGGCCAATGGAGCCTGGCGCTCTATGAAAAGTAGAACCATGTCCGCCCGGTCCGCCATGAAAACCGTGCCTTTTCATTACACCTGCCATACCTTTTCCTCTTGAAGTACCGCCCACATCTACCTGCTCTCCTTCTTTAAACATATCCGTAGTGATTTTGTCTCCTATTTTTACAGATCCATCATACGACATTGTTCTCAAAAACCTGAGAGAGTTTAACTTTGCTTTTTTAAAAATACCATCCATTGGTTTATTAACTTTCTTTTTTATACCAAAACCTATTATGATGCTTGAATCTTTACCGATACTCACAACATGGCATGGACCTGCTTCAACAACTGTTACAGGAACGGCATTACCACCGTCATAAACCTGAGTCATACCAATTTTATATCCCATTAATCCAGACATTCTTTCTCCTATAGCTTAATTGTAATATCCACACCGCTTGGTATGCTGAGCCTTGTTAAAGCATCAGTTGTTTGAGGAGATACCTTATCTATATCGATCAACCTGGATCGTCTCCTCATTTCAAACTGTTCTCTGGATTTCTTATTTACATGAGGAGAACGCAGCACGGTATAACGGGTTATTTTGGTTGGAAGCGGAACAAGTGCTTTTATATTACCTCCCGTTTTACCAACCATATCTACAATACTTTTAACAGTATCCTCCAAAATTTTCGCGTCAAATGCTTTCAATTTAAGTCTAACAACTGTACTCATCTTTCACCTACTTTACAATTTCACTTACAACACCGGCACCCACAGTTCTTCCACCCTCGCGTATTGCAAAACGGGTCTCTTTTTCAAGGGCAACAGGAGCTATAAGTTTAGCTGACATTTCTATATTATCACCTGGCATTACCATTTCCACGCCCTTGGGAAGCTCTATGCTGCCTGTGACATCGGTTGTTCTAATAAAAAACTGAGGGCGATAACCGGGGAAAAATGGTGTATGCCTTCCGCCTTCATTTTTTGTTAGAACATATACCTGGGCCTTAAACTCCGTATGAGGAGTTATGGAACTCGGTTTTGCCAAAACCATACCTCTTACAACTTCATCTCTCTTTGTACCTCTGAGCAGAACACCTATATTATCACCTGCTCTTCCTTCGTCAAGTATTTTCCTAAACATTTCCACACTTGTAGCGATAGTTTTCTTTGTCGGAACAAATCCTATAATCTCAACCTCTTCTCCAGGTTTAAGCACTCCTCTTTCCACTCTGCCCGTTACAACGGTTCCACGACCTGAGATTGTAAATATATCTTCAATCGGCATAAGGAACGGTTTATCGGTATCTCTCTTAGGCAGAGGAATATAACTATCGATTGCCGCTATCAGTTCTTCAACGGATTTGGTAGCATCATTCTCTTGCCCGTCAGGAGTTTCAAGAACTTTTAGAGCAGATCCCTTAATAATAGGAATATCATCTCCGGGATAGTCATACTTTGTCAAAAGCTCTCTTATCTCTTCTTCTACAAGCTCAACAAGCTCGGGATCATCAACCATATCCGTTTTATTCAGATATACAACCATTGCGGGAACACCAACCTGTTTTGAAAGAAGAATATGTTCTCTTGTCTGAGGCATAGGACCGTCGGCTGCCGAAACAACAAGTATAGACCCGTCCATTTGAGCTGCACCTGTAATCATGTTCTTTATATAATCGGCATGCCCTGGACAGTCTATATGAGCATAGTGCCTGGTATCCGTTTCATACTCTATGTGAGCAGTGTTGATCGTAACACCTCTCTCTCGTTCCTCTGGAGCATTATCAATCTTATCATATGCAGTAAATTGCGCATATCCTTTTTTTGCAAGTACCTTTGTGATAGCTGCGGTAAGAGTTGTTTTACCATGATCAACATGCCCTATAGTTCCAATGTTAAGATGCGGTTTTGTTCTAACATATTTTTCTTTAGCCATATATACCTCCTTAGTTGCTGACGAGCTTTTCCGTTATAGACTTAGGCACTTCAGCGTAATGATCAAGCTGCATTGTATAAGTACCTCTGCCTTGAGTAGTGGATCTTAAAATTGTAGCATATCCGAACATATCCGAAAGAGGCACCATTGCATCAATAATCTTTATATTTTTTCTCTCACCTGTTTCTACAATTTGTCCGCGTCTTGAATTAATATCCCCAATCACATCACCGAGGTAAGCGGCAGGTGTATCTATCTCAACAGACATTACAGGCTCAAGAACAACAGGATTGGCTTTCTTCATGCCATCCTTCAAGGCAATTTTACCCGCCATCTTAAATGAAAGTTCGGATGAATCAACCTCATGATATGAGCCGTCAAATAAAATAACCTTAAGATCCGTTACGGGATATCCTCCTATAACACCCGAAAGCGCCGCTTCTCTTACACCTTTTTCCACTGCAGGTATATATTCTTTAGGTATCACTCCGCCAACTATGCGGTTTATAAATTCAAGTCCTTTGCCGCGTTCCTGAGGTTCAATTTGAATTTTCACATGCCCGTATTGACCATGCCCTCCGGTCTGTCTTATAAATTTACCTTCTTGTACAACAGGTTTTTTCACAGTTTCTCTATATGCAACCTGCGGCTTTCCTGTTGTTGCGTTCACATTAAACTCACGTTTCATGCGATCTACAAGTATATCCAAATGCAGTTCACCCATTCCTGAAATAACCGTCTGATTTGTCTGTTCATCATACTTAACCGTAAATGTCGGATCTTCTTCGGCAAGCCTCAATAGAGCAATGCCCATCTTCTCCTGATCCGCCTTTGTAGCCGGTTCTATAGCCATACTTATTACAGGATCGGGAAATTCCATCCTTTCTAAGATTATGGGATGATCATGATCGCACAACGTACTTCCGGTGCTGCTATATTTTAAGCCGACAATTGCACAAATATCTCCTGCCGAAGCATATGGAATATCCTTCCTCTTATTAGAAGTCATATGCAATATTCTTCCTATTCTCTCTTTCTTTCCATTCTCAGGATTATATGTATAAGAACCTGCTTCAAGTTTTCCGGAATAAGTTCTAAAAAATGATAATTTTCCAACATACGGATCCGTCATAACCTTGAATACAAGTCCGCATAAAGGTTCATCAACATCGGCTTTTCTTGTTAAAATCTTATTTTCATTATTAGGCAAAGTTCCTTTAACGGCCGGTATGTCAAGCGGAGAAGGCAGATAACGCACAACTGCATCAAGCAGAGGTTGAACGCCCCTGTTTTTGAAAGCACTGCCGCACAATATGGGAACAAATTTAAGATCTATCGTCCCATTTCTTATTGCGCCGTATATTCTCTCATTAGAAATTTCCTTTCCCGAAAGGTAATCTTCCATCATATCGTCATCAAAATCGGATAATTTTTCTACAAGTTCTATTCTTCGTTTTTCTACCTCATCTTTCAAATCACCCGGAATATCTACCATCCTGAATTCAGCACCCAGTATATCGGAATCCCAAATCAATGCTCGCTTTTCTATTAGATCTACCACTCCTTTAAAACTATCTTCATTTCCTATGGGAATCTGTACCACCAACGGAACCGCATCAAGTTTCTCTTTAATATCCTCAACAACAGTAAAAAAATCCGCCCCAACTCTATCCATCTTATTTACAAAAGCTATTCTCGGAACATTGTATCTATCGCACTGGCGCCATACAGTCTCGGATTGAGGTTCGACACCGTCAACTGCAGTAAAAACACCAATTGCTCCGTCAAGAACTCTGAGCGATCTTTCAACCTCGACGGTAAAATCAACATGTCCCGGCGTATCAATAAGGTTTATCTTATGATCCTTCCATGAACATGTTATTGCCGCGGATGTTATAGTAATACCGCGTTCTCTTTCTTGATCCATCCAATCGGTAGCAGTATTACCTTCATCGACATTTCCAATTTTATACGTTGCACCTGTGTAATATAAAATACGCTCAGTTGTAGTCGTTTTACCGGCGTCAATATGCGCAACAATACCTATATTTCTCAAATTCCCTAAGTCTGACATTATTTATTTTACCACCTATAATGAGCAAATGCCCTATTGGCTTCTGCCATTCTATGTACATCCTCTCGTTTCTTCACGGATTTAGATCTTTTTTCGGCAGATTCCATAATCTCACCGGCAATTTTATTAGATATACCATGCTCATTTCTTGCCCTCAGGTATGAAACAAGCCATCTTATTGCAAGGCTGTTCTGACGACGTAGCGGTACTTCTATAGGGACCTGATATGTAGCTCCCCCAACACGCCTTGGTCTAACTTCCATTTTTGGCTTTATATTATCTATGGCTTCTGTAAGTACTTCTATAAACTCTTTGCCTGTTTTTTCTTCTACGATCTTGGCAGCTTTATAAAACGCGCCCCTTGCAACGCTTCCTTTACCGTCCAACATCAACCCATTTATTATCTTACTTACCAATACACTATTATACTGCTTATCAGCTTTTATCTTTCTCTTAAATGCTCTTCTTCTTCTTGACATAGTAACCTCTAATCGCTAATTCTTGCTAACTTTTGTGCCGTACTTTGAACGACCGTTCTTTCTTGTGTCAATACCCGCCGTATCAAGTGTACCTCTAATAATATGATATCTTACGCCCGGCAAATCTTTGACGCGGCCGCCTCTTACCAAAACTATAGAATGTTCCTGCAGGTTATGTCCTTCGCCAGGAATATATCCGATAACTTCAAACCCGCTTGTAAGTTTGATTTTTGCCACCTTTCTCAATGCAGAGTTAGGCTTTTTAGGCGTAGTCGTATATACACGAGTGCAAACACCTCTTCTCTGCGGCGAGCCTGCTAAAGCAGGTGTATTGCTTTTTTTTACCAATCTTTTTCTTCCTTTCCTAATCAACTGATTAATGGTCGGCACTATTTCCTCCAAATTTTTCAAACAAAGGGCACTTTACAATAGAATCCGCACATTGTCAAGTGCAAATCGTCGATAACTATGTGATGCAGCAATAAATATCTAAAGTTACAAGCGTAAATACGATATTTATCTTTTTTCTATGCACTCACTATCCACCAATCTACTATCTATTTAGATTTCTCGTTTAATTTCTATGTTACTTAAATGTTTCTGCCCGGTACCTGTAGGTATCAGTCTTCCAACTATAACATTCTCCTTGAGTCCTTCAAGGTTGTCTTCGGCGGCTCTGATACTTGCGTCGGTTAAAATACGTTTTGTTTCCTGAAATGATGCAGCAGAAATAAAACTATCCGTTGCCAGCGATGCTTTTGTAATTCCAAGAAATAGTATTCTCGCCAATGCCGGCTCTTTGCCGTCTGCCACAAGTTTTCTATTTATCTGCTCAAACTTATATCTATTCACAACCTCGCCTTGTATTAATTCGCTTTCACCGGATTGCTCAACGCTAACCCATTTAAGCATCTGCCTTACAATTATTTCAAAATGTTTATCATTTATATTAACACCCTGCATCTTATATACTTGCTGGACCTCTCCCACAAGATGCTGGGCAAGCTGCTTTTCTCCAAGAACAGCCAATATATCCGAAGGATTAATAAACCCGTCAGTCATAGGTTCACCTGCTTTTACATGATCGGTAGGATAAACCTGCATACTTTTATTTTTAGCCACTAAATATTCTTTTTTTATGCCGCCTGCACTTGTAACATACACGCTTCTTTTTCCTTTAATATCTTTACCATAACTCACCTCACCGGTGATTTCCGAAATGGTAGCAGGCATCTTTGGCGATTTTGCTTCGAAAATTTCAACAACTCTGGGCAATCCTCCGGTTATATCCGTTGTTTTCACGGTTTTCTTCGGAATCATACCTAAGATATCTCCTGCCAGAACATGGTCATCGATTTTTCTCGACAATATAGTTTTCGGCGGCAG
Organism: uncultured Campylobacterales bacterium; assembly: GCA_964487285.1. Taxonomy (GTDB): domain Bacteria; phylum Campylobacterota_A; class Desulfurellia; order JAADFJ01; family JAADFJ01; genus CAZAPZ01. The sequence continues at coordinate 20,403 of CAZAPZ010000004.1, forward strand.
AAAATATTCCGTACTCCCAAGTTCATTTTTTACAACCGTTCTCGGAACTAGATTGCTATCAGTCGATTCAACAATTGTTCTGCTTTTTAACCCTGTAATATGATCAAGTTCATCCTTTAAAGTTTTATCCAAAATAACATCTTTATAATCTACCGCACCATTCTGATCTGATAGTATGTACGATAAATATGCATCCCAATCCGATAGAATGACTGATGTTTCATACATACTTTTATCATCCATAAACTTCTTAAGCTTTGACGGATCATCTTTTCCGGCCAGCAATGTTCCTTTCTCGACTTGAGCTCCGTCTTTTACATAAAGCTTTGAACCGACAGGCACATAATATCTGCCTACAAATTCTTCATCTGCAGCAACTATATAAATATGAGTACCATACCGAGTCACAATATCAACCGTCTCAGCGGATCTAACCATTGTTTCTCCATCCAATATCCATATTTCTGCCCGACCCGCCTTGGAAGCCTTCACAAATCTGGTAAGCGCATCACCGTCATTTACATAGATCTTTGCACCGTAAGGTATTTTATTAGGTACATCCCAGACTTCAAGAACTCTTTCAACAAGTACTGTATTATCCGCCACTACAGTTGGTTTATCTACCAACAACCTTATTTTTCCTACCGCAGTATCTCCTCCATGCGCCATGTCGGACTTATTGAGCAGGTTGGATTTTGGAATCTTATATTCATGCCCATTAATTATATATGTAACGGCTTTAAACTCTTCCTTGATTTGAAGATCTCCTGCTGAAAGCGAAACTATAAACGGTTCGGTGATATAAAGTGCCGAATCACGCCGTGAAAGAACAACATTATCGCCATTTGAATTGACCGCCGTCTTAATATTATAAAATCGAATAAACCCGGCTCTATTTGTGTTTGCCATCATTTTTTCATCTTCTGTGCGTGCGGCCCCCCCGCCATGGAATGTTCTCAAAGTAAGCTGCGTTCCCGGTTCACCTATTGATTGAGCTGCCAGAATACCAACCGGTGTTCCAATACCTGCAATTTCGCCGCTGGAAAGATCCTCGCCATAGCATTTAGCGCATATACCATTATCCGCCCTGCATGTGAGTGCAGATCTTATCTTTATTTTATTAATGCCAAGATCTAATATTTTTCTTGCTATCTGCTTTGTTATAAGAGTACCGGCATCTACAAAAACCTCTTTATTAAACGGATTAACGATATTTTCTGCAGCGACACGTCCTAAAACACGCTCGTACATATTTTCAACAACCGTTCCTGCAACAACAATTGGACTTACTTCTATTCCATTTGTAGTTTCGCAGTCCTCTTCTTTAATAATAACATTCTGAGTAACATCAACCAATTTCCTCGTAAGGTAACCTGCATTTGAAGTTTTTAGCGCAGTATCGGACAAACCTTTTCTAGCTCCATGTGAAGATGTGAAATATTCAAGTACATTCATCCCTTCACGCAGATTAGATTTTATAGGAAGTTCAACAATATCACCTGACGGCTTAATCATAAGTCCTCTGACACCTGACATCTGGCGGATTTGCTCTTCACTGCCTCTGGCCCCCGAATCTTTCATCATAAATACAGGATTAAAACCATCCTGACTGCTGCCAAGACTCATAATTGTTTTATTACTGATTTTGGCAGTAGTGCTGCTCCATATATCTATGACTTTATTGTATCTTTCCCTATCGGTTAAAAGACCTTCCCTATATTGCGAAACAATTTCATCAACCTCTTTCTGCGAAGCATCAAGAATAGCACTCTTCTCTTTCGGAATAATCATATCTTTGATAGATATGGAAGTTCCTGACAAAGTTGCCATTTCAAATCCAAGCGTTTTAATTCCATCAATAAATCGTACTGTTTCAAAGTTTCCGTATTTATCATTTACTTCATCTGCAATTGAAGCAATATCCGACTTTCTTATGAGTATGTTAACTGATGAAAAAGGATAATCTTTCGGAAGCAATTCGGAAACAAGAAGTCTGCCGGTTGTAGTCTTAAATATCTTACCATCCATCCTGACTCTTATCGCAGCATTAACAGCAATCTCCGATGCATGATACCATTTCAAAGCTTCATTCTTGCTAGCGAATACCATCCCTTCACCTTTTGCTTTGGGAAAGGGTTTCGTAATATAATATATTCCAAGAACCATGTCTTGAGACGGCTTTGAAACTATTTCTCCGTTAGCCGGCGAAACAATATTGTTATGAGCAAGCATCAAGACTATTCCTTCTGCTTGAGCCTCGTTAGATAAAGGCAGATGAACAGCCATTTGGTCGCCGTCAAAGTCAGCGTTAAAGGCCGGGCATGCCAAGGGATGCAGGTGAATAGCTTTATCATTGGTCAATACAGGGAAATAGCCTTGTATTGAAAGTCTGTGAAGCGTAGGAGCTCTATTTAAAAAGACAGGATGTTCTTTTACGACTGTCTCAAGTATCTCCCATACATGGTCTTCCCGCCGGTCAACCTGATGCTTGGCAGATCTTAATGTTGACGCATATCCTTCTTCTTCAAGAACATGGTAAACAAACGGTCTATATATTTCCAGTGCCATCTCTCTCGGTAATCCGCACTGATCAAATGACAACTCAGGACCTGCAACAATAACGGATCTTCCTGAATAGTCCACTCTCTTACCAAGTAAGTTTCTTCTAAATCTACCTTGTTTACCCTTTAGATTGTCACTTAAAGATTTTAACGGCAGCCTATTTGAACGCCTGACTACCTGTCTTCTTCTTCCGTTATCAAAAAGAGAATCAACGGCCTCCTGCAGCATCCTCTCTTCATTCCTAAGAATTATTGTAGGAGCTTTAAGCTCTATGAGTTTTTTGAGTCTATTGTTTCTATTTATAACACGCCTATACAGATCGTTGAGATCTGACGACGCAAACCTTCCACCCTCCAGCGACACCAAAGGTCTTAGATCGGGCGGAATAACGGGCAGCACATCAAGCACCATCCATTCGGGACGATTATCGGATCTTATAAAATATTCAACAATCTTCAATCGTCTCGCAATTTTCTTTTTTGTAGCTACTGATTTCGTAGCGTTCTGAGCAATTAAAAGCTCTTTTTTTAAAGCTTCAAAATCCATATTAGCAAGAATTTTTTGAATAGATTTAGCTCCCATATCAGCTTTGAAATTGGTTCCATACTCTTCTTTTAAACTCTCATAATCAGATTCGGCAATAAGATTGCCTACCGACAGTTCTTGAATCTTACTGCTTGTCACAACATACGCCTGATAATAAATAATCTTTTCCAGATCTTTCGCCTTTATACCTGTAAGAATAGCAACAATACTCGGTATGCTTTTTAAATACCATATGTGTGCTATAGGCACTGCAAGATCTATATGCCCCATTCTTTGCCTTCTTGATCTTGCCTCCGTTATCTCAACACCGCACCGTTCGCACCTTGTCCCTCTAAATTTCATACCTTTATATTTTCCGCACAAACATTCATAGTCTTTAACAGGTCCAAATATTTTTGAGCAGAAAAGACCGTTGGGTTCCGGTTTTAATGTCCTGTAATTAATAGTTTCAGCTTTTGTGACTTCTCCATGACTCCAGCTTCTTATATCATCAGGTGACGCTATTTTTATTCTTATTACATCAAAATCGTTCGATGTTTTAGGTTTAGCTTTTAATATTGTATACATAGTTTCTCCTCTATAGCTTTCAATATAATCTACTTGGTTTCCTTCAAAAGTTCGATTGAAAGCCCCAAACTCTGAAGCTCTTTGACAAGTACATTAAAGGATTCCGGTATTCCTCCGAGAGGAACCGGCCTGCCTTTAACAATTGCCTCATAAGCCTTGCTTCTTCCTTCTATATCATCTGACTTAAGTGTTAAAACTTCCCAAAGATTATATGCAGCACCATATCCTTCAAGAGCCCATACCTCCATCTCCCCGAAGCGCTGTCCGCCAAACTGAGCTTTGCCTCCAAGAGGCTGCTGCGTTACAAGAGAATACGGACCCACGGATCTGGCATGAACTTTGTCTTCTACCATGTGATTGAGCTTAAGGATATGCATAGCTCCGACCATTACTTTCATATCAAACGGCTCGCCCGTCAAGCCGTCATATAGAGTATATCTTCCGCCACTCGGAATTCCTGCTGCTTTCATAATTTCGTCTATATCATTTTCGGTGGCACTTTCAAACGCTTCAGTTGCCATAAAAGCACCGTCACGCCAATCGTCAGCATACATCAAGAGTTTCTCATCAGATAACGAATTAACAAATTTCTCTGTATCCGCATCATGGAAAGGAACTGCACTTAGCATTATTTTGCGCAGATTAGAAATATTGTACTGTTTTAACGCATTGTCAATTAATTTACCGATGCCTTTAGCGGCAATTCCGAGATGGGCTTCAAGTATCTGGCCTGCATTCATTCTGCTTGGCACTCCAAGAGGATTAAGAACAATATCTACGGGTTTTCCATCTTCCATAAATGGAAGATCTTCCAACGGCAGTATTTTAGATACAACACCTTTGTTGCCATGCCGTCCCGCGAGCTTATCTCCTACCTCAAGATGTCTTTTTATAGCAAGAGTTATCTTAGCTATTCTAAGAACACCCGTTGCAAGATCCTCTGTGTTGCTAATTGCAGAACTGTTTCTCTCATAAGTAGCTTCAGCATTAGAAATCAGCTTGTTATAATACGAAATTATCGACTTAACCTTTTTATTAACAGAATCATCGGAAGTTGATATATGACATAACTTGTAATAAGTTAAACCGCTAATTTTATCTTTCTCAATTATTTCATTTGCCTCTACCAATAAAGTGCTCTTATCATGAATGGAATTGATCGTCGTGGAACCATTGAGCGCAGACAGTAAAGAGATAGAAGCAAGATGATGAAGAATTTCACTCTTTTTATCAAGAAGTTCGCTCTCCCTTCCTTTTTCATATTTTTCAAGTTCGAGCCTTTTATCACCTTTTTCAACACCTCGTCTGACAAAAACTTTCACGTCGGTAACAATGCCTCTTATACCCGGCGGAACTTTCAGTGATGAATCTGAAACATTTTTAGCCTTTTCCCCAAAAATAGCCTGAAAGAGCTTCTCTTCGGGGGAATAGTTTGTAGCAACCTTAGGTGTTACTTTTCCTACCAATATATCACCTGGCTTGACATACGCTCCAACGCGAATGATTCCGCTTTCATCGAGATTGTTTAATATCTCTTTAGAATTATTGGGAACATCCGCCGTAAACTCTTCCGGCCCGAGTTTCGTATCACGCTCTACGCACTCAAATGTTTCCATATGAACAGAGCTTAGTAGATCTTCTTTCACCACTCTTTCTGATATTGTTATTGCATCTTCGTAGTTATACCCTCTCCACGGCATAAAAGCTACTGTAAGATCATGACCTAACGCCAATTCCCCTTTATTTGTAGAAGGACCATCCGCTATAGCCTGTCCCTTCTTTACAAAATCATTTTTATTTACTATGGGTATGTTGACAAATGCTGTATTTTGATTAGTTTTCATATATTGATTAAGCCTATATACATCAATATCAAATATATCTGATGTTTCATCAGCTGCTATCTCTATAATGATTGTGGTAGAATCAACATATACAATCTTTCCGTCATGCTTTGCAAGAATCATTCTTCCCGAATTTTTGGCTACAATTTCTTCCATTCCAGTTCCAACGGCACAGCTTTTGGGTTTAACCAAAGGGACTGCCTGCCGCTGCATATTAGAACCCATTAAAGCCCTGTTTGCATCATCGTGTTCAACAAAAGGTATGCATGATGCGCTCACTCCAAGAAGTTGCCTCGGACTTATATCCATATAATCAATTTTTTCAGGTGCAGACATTATTATGTCATCGCCGCGTCTTGCTTCCGACTTTTCTGCAATCTTGCCATCTTTGCCTATTAAAGCTTTTGCCGTGCAGATTATTTTATCATGTTCATCATCAAAAGTAAGATACTCAATTTCACCTGTCAAAACTCCGTTCAATACTTTTTTATACGGCGTTTCAACGAAACCATATTTATCCACCCTCGCATAGTTGGCAAGAGAGACAATAAGACCAATATTCGGGCCTTCGGGAGTCTCAATAAGACATATTCTGCCATAATGGCTCGGGTTAACATCCCTTACCTCAAAACCCGCTCGTTCTCTCGTCAGACCACCGGCTCCAAGAGAAGAAATCCTTCTCTTGTGGCTCACCTCTGCAAGAGGATTTATCTGATCTAAAAACTGTGAGAGTTGATTACTTTCAAAAAAGGACCTGAAGACAGAAGCAAAAATATTTGCATTCACCAGCATCAAAGGGGAAACATTCTCCGTTTCAAGAAAACCCATTTTATCCTTTATCCCTTTTTGCATCGATAGCATTGACGACTTAATTTGAGCACCAAGCATTTCGCCTATTCTTCTTATTCGTCTATTCGACAAGCTGTCTATATCGTCCAAGAATCCTTTCCCGTTAATAAGCAAATCCAGATATTCTATTATTTTTATAATATCATCCTTTATAACATGGGTGCTATCTGCATCTTTAATTCCCAGCCGTTTATTGATTTTCACACGTCCGTAAACAGATAAATCGTATGATGGACCCTCAAAAAACAGATTATTAATAAACTCTTTTGATTCAAGTGTAGATGCAGGTTCACCAGGACGTTGGTTGTGATATATATATAAACTCGCCAAATCATTATAATCTACATCGTTGCCAGCTGTTTTACCGAGTTTATCCACCAACTGCATAGAGGTTTTTATACTGTTATACACAACACTCTTCCTGCCCTGCACAAGTGCAATCTCTATTTTATTGCCATTATCCGGGATCATAACAATATTCTCGGGCGTAACTGTATCACCCGCAGCAACGATAATTTCGTTGTCCACAACAATATCATTTAAAAAACAAGCTCCGTAAAATGACTTAGCGGCTACAGGAAAATATTCAATCTTGTCTTCTAAGGATTTGATCAACCGACGTGTTATAATGCTATCTAAACTGCCAACGGTTTTGTCATCTATAATTAGATCATCGCCAAGCATCAACCCGTTAAGATCACCTTTTGCAAAAAAACCGTCACCCTTTTTCACTATAACTGACGGATAGAATTTCTTAAGAATATCATAATTGTCGTATCCGAGAGCGTTTAGAAATAAAGTGACAGGAAATCGTTTCTTCTTGTCAATTTTTATATAACAACTGTTTTTACGTGTCGTTTCAAATTCTATCCACGATCCATGCTCAGGTATAATTTGAGCTGAAAAAAGATCCTCGCCTGTCTCGGCAGACTTGAGGCGTTTGAAAATAACACCGGGAGATCTGTGCAGCTGCATTACAAAAACGCGTTCCACTCCATTCATGATAAAACTTCCGTTATCAGTTATAAATGGAATCTCGTTTATATAAACTTTTTGTTCTTTTGCAACTTTTAAACCTATTCTCTTGCCGTTGGATGGGTCAATATCCCATATGTTCAGTCTTAAATTAACCTGCATAGCGCCCGAATAGTTTAACGAACGTTCCAGGCAATCTTTAACACTATATTTTGGTTTCTCTACAGAATAGCCAAGATATTTTAAACTCCAACTGCCTTTCTCATCCTCAATATTAAAAAATTGTTTAAAAATCTCTTCCAATCCAGTGTTCCACCGTTCTTCAGGAGAAACATCGACTTGAAGAAAACTTTTATATGAATCAATCTGCGTTTTAAGAAGATTAGGCAGATCGTACCTATCTTTCTTTGAAGAAAAATCTACCCGCAATCTATATTCCGATGGATTTAGATGTGCCATTTGACCTCTAAAAAGGTATTTTCAAATTTTGGTTCACTTTTAAAACCTACCATAATTTTTACCGCCGCAATTATTTTAAAAACAAAGACAAAGAGACGATGTGAATCATCCCTCCATCTTTTTAAATTCAATTAATGGCACCTAATCAGTTCATGCACATTCAATTAACTCTGAAATGTATCCTACTTTGTAAAGGTGGTACCGTATATATCGCCAAATTGTTCCTCGTATCATGTCTGTGAATTTGTATTGCTGTGTCGGCAGACCGATTTTAGATAAACTGAGTTATCTTTAATCGACAAAGTAACAGAGCAATACTCCTACTAAGCTATATTTACAAAATTCTAATAATTATTTTAGTTCTACGACTGCTCCGGCTTCTTCCAGAGACTTTTTGAGATTCTCTGCATCGTCTTTGCTTAACTTGGACTTTACCGTTGTAGGAGCTTTATCCACTATCTCTTTTGATTGAGAAAGACCAAGTCCCGTGGCAACTCTTACCGCTTTAATAACAGCAATTTTCTTCTGACCAATCTCTTTCAAAATCACATCAAATTCCGTCTGCTCGGCTTTCTCTTCTTCAACTGCACTTGGCGCTGCTGCAGCAACAGGCGCAGCGGCACTCACACCAAAATGACCCTCCAACTCCTTCACAAAACCTGATAATTCTAATACACTCATATTGTCTATAAATTTTATAACATCTTCCTTGGTTGCTTCCATATTCTCCTCCTAATTATTCTCTTTTTTATCTTTTATAGCTTCTATCGTATAAACCAAACTTCTCAAAACAGCCGATAAAGTTGAAACAAATCCGCTAACAGGTGCATTCATTGTAGAAAGCACCATACTCAGTAAAGCCTCTCTAGACAAAATTTTAGATGTGGCTACGACATCTTTAGCAGACAGTATACTTCCATTTGCATATCCGCCATTGATAGTAAATTTATAATTCTTTTTCACGGCACAAGAGACTTTCGCCAATTTTACAGGATCTTCGTAAATGCCGATTGCGTTAGGACCCTTAAGCAATTCCCCCGCTTTCTCCATCGGAGTACCGCTGATTACCCGCTTAAAAAGCAGATTTCTTATAACCGAAAATTGTATTCCTTCATTTTTAAATTCTTTTCTAGCTTTCGCAATATTGTTTGCATTAATTCCCTGCAAATTGAAAAGAACAACGGAATCGTCAGTACCAAGATCATTCTTCCATCGCTCTACCCAGGATATTTTATCATCTTTTTTCATTATGCCTCCTAATTAGGATCAAATTTATACGGATTTCTGCAAGCTTTTTGTATCCAGTTGAATGCTTGGAGAATGAGTTGTACAGATATACGCAGATTTAATATATGTTCCCTTGGAAGTCTGAGGCTTCGCTTTTATTACCGCATTTATAAAAGATGATATATTTTTTTTCAGATTATCAGCCTCAAACGAAATCTTTCCAACCGCTGTATGCAGATTAGCGCCTTTATCAACTCTAAAAGCAAGCTGACCCTGTTTTAGCTCTTTGACAATACCGCCAATATCATTTGTAACAGTTCCAACTTTCGGATTAGGCATCATACCCCTTGGGCCCAAAACGCGTCCAAGCTTTCCAATGACGGCCATCATATCAGGTGTAGATGCGACGCGATCGAATTCAAGCCATCCCGATGCAATTTTATCAGCGAGTTCCTTTCCTCCGACATATTCCGCTCCGGCATCACTCGCTTCCGTCATCTTTTCACCTTTGCAAAATGCAACAACTATCGTTTTTTTACCTGTTCCTGCAGGTAAAACACAGCTGCCTCTTACCGTTTCATCGGACTTTTTAGGATTTACACCAAGTCTCAAAGAAATTTCGACCGATTCATCAAATTTAGAATGTTTCAAATCTGACAAAATGGCAATTGCATCATCAACGTTATAAGCTTTCTCTTTATCTATAAGCTTTATTGACTGCCTGTAATTTTTTCCTCTTTTTCTCATACCCAAATCTCCTTTGTGTATCACTCCACTTCAATTCCCATGTTTTGAGCAGTTCCTGCTATAATTCTCTTTGCAGCATCAATATCGTATGCATTAAGATCCGGCAGTTTAGAAAGTGCAATTTCCGTCAACTGTTTATCCGATAGCTTTCCAACTTTAACCTTTGCACTCTCCGCCGACCCTTTTTTTATACCCAATGCTTTAAGTATGAGCCGTGATGCAGGAGGCTGTTTAGTAATAAACCTAAAACTTTTATCTTTGTAAACCGTTATCGCAACCGGTACTATGCTGCCTTTTGCTTTCTGTGTGGCAGCATTAAACTGCTTGCAGAATTCCATAATATTTACACCATGCTGACCTAATGCGGGGCCTACCGGTGGTGCAGGGTTAGCTTTTCCAGCTTCTATCTGCAGCTTTATCAGTGCGACTATCTCTTTAGCCATCTATCCTCCTCATATCTTTTCTATCTGGTCGTAATCAAGTTCGAGCAGTGTTGACCTGCCGAAAATGCTTACCATAATTTTAAGTCTGGCTTTTGGTTCATCGACTGAATCTACAACACCTGAAAAGTTTGAAAACGCACCGCCTTTGACTTTTACTCTTTCACCAATTTCGAAAGTAACTGCCAGTTTAGGCGCATCTTTTGACCTTTCTATGCCATTTTTAATACTTTCTATTTCTTTATCATTTACAACATTCGGTTTATATGCTTTGCCCACAATACCGATTACTCTCGGGAATCTGATAATCACTTTTTGTATGTCTTCCGTTATTGCGGCATGAAAAAATAAATATGACGGATACAAGAATCGATCGCTTGCTACACGTTTTCCATTGCGAATTTCTATAATCTCTTCAATCGGAAGGAAAAAATCTTCATCTAATATATTAAATCCTTTCTCTCTAAGAGTCTTGGGCAACATATCATAAACTTTTTTTTCAAATCCAGTTTGAATCTGAATCACGTACCATTTCTTATTCATTACCAATCAACTATATAATGAGTTTAAGTAAGAATGCAAAAATATAGTCCGCTACACTAAGTATAATAGATACTATAAGTGATAAAGCTACAACAGCTATAGTCGAATTAAGTGCCGTCCGTTTGTCCGGCCACACAACCTTATACAGCTCATTTTTAGCATCATACAAAAACTTTTTTCCGTCTCTAAAAATATTCATTATATAAAAAATGGTAGGCCAGGAGGGAATCGAACCCCCAACATTCGGTTTTGGAGACCGACGCTCTACCAGTTGGAGCTACTGACCTACGCCTTAACCTCCTTGTGCAACGTATGTTTTCTACAAGAAGAACAATATTTGCTTAAAGAAGTTTTTTCCTTTTTCAATTTTTTGTTTCTTGTGACCATATAATTTTTCCTTTTACAATCAGAACATTGCAATGCAAATAGTTCTCGCATCTTTCACCTACTTTACAATTTCACTTACAACACCGGCACCCACAGTTCTTCCACCCTCGCGTATTGCAAAACGGGTCTCTTTTTCAAGGGCAACAGGAGCTATAAGTTTAGCTGACATTTCTATATTATCACCTGGCATTACCATTTCCACGCCCTTGGGAAGCTCTATGCTGCCTGTGACATCGGTTGTTCTAATAAAAAACTGAGGGCGATAACCGGGGAAAAATGGTGTATGCCTTCCGCCTTCATTTTTTGTTAGAACATATACCTGGGCCTTAAACTCCGTATGAGGAGTTATGGAACTCGGTTTTGCCAAAACCATACCTCTTACAACTTCATCTCTCTTTGTACCTCTGAGCAGAACACCTATATTATCACCTGCTCTTCCTTCGTCAAGTATTTTCCTAAACATTTCCACACTTGTAGCGATAGTTTTCTTTGTCGGAACAAATCCTATAATCTCAACCTCTTCTCCAGGTTTAAGCACTCCTCTTTCCACTCTGCCCGTTACAACGGTTCCACGACCTGAGATTGTAAATATATCTTCAATCGGCATAAGGAACGGTTTATCGGTATCTCTCTTAGGCAGAGGAATATAACTATCGATTGCCGCTATCAGTTCTTCAACGGATTTGGTAGCATCATTCTCTTGCCCGTCAGGAGTTTCAAGAACTTTTAGAGCAGATCCCTTAATAATAGGAATATCATCTCCGGGATAGTCATACTTTGTCAAAAGCTCTCTTATCTCTTCTTCTACAAGCTCAACAAGCTCGGGATCATCAACCATATCCGTTTTATTCAGATATACAACCATTGCGGGAACACCAACCTGTTTTGAAAGAAGAATATGTTCTCTTGTCTGAGGCATAGGACCGTCGGCTGCCGAAACAACAAGTATAGACCCGTCCATTTGAGCTGCACCTGTAATCATGTTCTTTATATAATCGGCATGCCCTGGACAGTCTATATGAGCATAGTGCCTGGTATCCGTTTCATACTCTATGTGAGCAGTGTTGATCGTAACACCTCTCTCTCGTTCCTCTGGAGCATTATCAATCTTATCATATGCAGTAAATTGCGCATATCCTTTTTTTGCAAGTACCTTTGTGATAGCTGCGGTAAGAGTTGTTTTACCATGATCAACATGCCCTATAGTTCCAATGTTAAGATGCGGTTTTGTTCTAACATATTTTTCTTTAGCCATATATACCTCCTTAGTTGCAAAAAGCAATTTTCTATCATCTTTTTCATTTATCAATTATTATCTTCATGGAGCCCACGATCGGATTCGGACCGATGACCTCTTCCTTACCGAGGAAGTGCTCTACCAGCTGAGCTACATGGGCTTGGAGCGGGAAACGAGGTTCGAACTCGCGACCCCAAGCTTGGAAGGCTTGTGCTCTACCAGCTGAGCTATTCCCGCACAATGGTGGAGAGGGGAGGATTCGAACCTCCGAAGGCTCCGCCGACAGATTTACAGTCTGCTCCCTT
>CAZAPZ010000005.1:0-32529 GCA_964487285.1 uncultured Campylobacterales bacterium
TCATGTGCAGACATTGTATTGATGCGCCGTGTCTTACGACTTGTCAAAACGGTTCCATTTATACCGATGACAGAGGTGCAATTATTGTCAATGAAGAGACCTGTGTGGGGTGCTGGATGTGCATAATGATGTGTCCATACGGCGTAATAACACGGGATGAAAGACGGGGGTATTTTGGTGTTTCAAATAAATGCGATCTATGTCCTGACCGTGAAACACCCGCATGTGTTGATGTATGTCCGAACGGAGCACTGCTTTTTGATGACAGAGATGAAACTTATGAGGATAAATCATGAAATATGTAATAATAGGAAATTCAACTGCCGGACTCTCAACGTGTGAGGAAATTAGAAAAAATGACAACAAATCTCTAATAACTGTGATTTCGGATGAAAAGTTTTTTGCTTATTCAAGGCCGTTATTATCTGATTATATTACAGGACATGTTAAGATAAGTGATGATAGGTTTCATTACAGAAGACCTTCGTTTTATGATGATTATAAAATAGAGAGAAAATTTGGCAAAATGGCAATCAAATTGAATACAAAGGATAAAGAAATTGTTCTTGAAGATGACAGTATTATTAGATACGATAAGTGCATGATTGCCACCGGAGGAACGCCTTTTGTTCCTCCTAACTTGATAAACAGTAAGGTGGATGGCGTTCATTCGTTTACGAATCTAACAAATGTTATGATTTTAGAAAATGCTCTTAAATCAGCAAAAAAAATAGTTGTTGTAGGTGCAGGACTTATAGGGGCAAAAACAGCAGAAAAACTCTCCCTGGCAGGCTTTGATGTTACCGTTGTTGAGTTGTCAAAGAAAATTTTGGGTCTTGCACTTGATAGGCGAGCTTCAGATCTCGTTACAGGTGAGATGTTAAAAGCAGGTGTTCATGTAATTACAGATGATTCCGTCAGCGAAGTTCTCGGTTTGACAAAATGCAGTGGAGTTAAACTTAAATCAGGCAAAAAGATAGACTGTGACATTGTGATTATGGCAATAGGCGTAAAACCTCATTCATTTATTGCAAAGGAAAGCGGAATTTCAGTTAACAGGGGAATAGCCGTTGACGATACTATGAAAACATCGGCAGAGGATGTGTATGCGGCAGGTGATGTAGCTGAAATATACGATTTAATATTTCAAATGTCTCATCCTATCCCTATCATACCATGGGCAGCTGTATGCGGGCGTGTTGCAGGCTCTAACATGTCGGCAGGCAACAGACATTTTGCGGGCGGATTTCCTATAAATTCAATATCTATAGGTGATGTGTCTTTTGTATCTATGGGATATTCCGAAACGCCTGATGATTGCGATGAGTTTGTTAACGATAAACGGATAGATAGTGGAATTTATAAAAAAATAATTGTAAAAAATGGAAAGATAAAAGGTGCGATATTTGTGGGTGATTTTGAAAGATCGGGCATGATAAGTGCTATGATAAGCAGCGATGTGAATGTTTCGTCTTTTGCTGACAAGCTTGTAGAAGATGGTTTCTGGTGGCATAGTTTCCAGCGGTCATACAGAGAGAAGCTTACGAGGAGAGCATAATGTTTGATATAAAAATTGATTTACCGAGAGAAATATCAGGCTGCGGTATGAGCGGGTTTATCAATACGAATGGAAGAAGGGTAAACGGCAAAGCTTGTATAGACTCAATATGTATGATGCATGACAGGGGTAATGGACTTGGAGCTGGATTTGCAGTTTATGGAGCCTATCCGGAATTCAAGAATTACTACGCTCTGCATATGATATTTACAGATGACCGGGCCAGAAAAGAAACGGAAGATTATTTGAGCACTAAACTTACTATTGTTCAGCGTGGAGGCGTGCCTACTAAAAAAAGTAAAAATATTCAGTCAAGACCTCTGTTTTTTGTCTATTTCGGTAAACCGAGAGCTCAATCCGATGTAGCAGCTACAGATGAGTTTGAAGAATCGCATGAGGATGGGTTTATTGTTAAACTTGCTATGAAGATAAATAGATATATAGAAGGAGCTTATGTAATATCAAGCGGTAAAAATCTCGGTGTTTTTAAGGGTATTGGATATCCTGAAGATATTGCTGATATGTTTATGCTTGATGAATACAAGGGATATTGCTGGATAGCTCATAACAGATATCCGACAAATACACCCGGATGGTGGGGTGGCGCTCACCCATTTTCACTTTTAGACTGGAGCGTGGTTCATAATGGAGAAATTTCATCATATGGAATAAATAAAAGATATCTTGAAATGTTCGGCTACAATCTTGATCTTAAAACAGATACCGAGGTTATTGCATATTTGCTGGATATGATGGTTAGGAAAAACGGTATGTCGCTTAAAGATGCAGCGATGGCTTTTGCTCCGCCTTTCTGGGAGCAAATTGATGAAATGCTGCCCGAAAAAAAGCAGAAATGTGAAAATATAAGAAGAATATACGGAAGCGCCATGCTTAATGGTCCATTCGCAATCTTAGTTGGTTTTAAAGGAGGCCTTATGGGTCTAAATGATAGAATTAAACTAAGGCCTTTGGTAGTAGGACTGAAAGGTGATGCTGTCTTTATGGCAAGTGAGGAATCCGCTATAACCGGTTCCGTAAGCGGTTTGGAAAAGATATGGTCTCCGGATGCAGGAGAGCCTATTATTGCCAAACTAAAGCCGGCAGTAGCAGCCCGTATGTTTGGAAAATCTAATAAAACAGTGAGGGTATAAAGTTGAAAACGATAAATGCAAACGGGACAAACTACAAACAGCTCAATGAGATGATTCATACTGCAATTGACGATGGATACAAAAAAATCGCTTTAAAAAATGTAACAGGTCAATATTATATAGGTGACGGATTAACTCAAAAAGTGGAAATTGATATTGACGGAGTTCCAGGCAACGATCTCGGTATGTTTATGGATGGACCCTTGATACGAATAAACGGTGATGCTCAGGATGGCATAGGAAATACAATGGCTGGAGGAAAAATTATAATTGACGGGAATGCTGGGGATGTTTTAGGCTATAGCATGCAAGGCGGCCGCATATATATAAAAGGTGATGTGGGCTACAGAACGTGCATACATATGAAATCATACAAAAACAACTTTCCTATAGTAGTAGTAGGCGGAACCGCAGGTGAATTTGCCGGTGAATATATTGCAGGGGGTATTCTTATAATACTTAATCTCAATAAAAACAAAAACAGAAGCCATAACTTTATTGGTGCGGGTATGCATGGCGGCATGATAATCATAAGAGGAAAAGTGCCCGAAAATGCTTTGGGAAAAGAGGTTAAAACCGCTGCTCTTACCTGGGAAGATTTAAGCCGTATAAAGAATTTCTTGATAGAATACTGTACTGATCTAAATATTAATTATGGTGAAGTTATGAAGAGCGCGTTCACAAAAATTATACCTGCCACAAAAAGACCGTATAAAAACCTTTACATTAACGGATTTTTGCATTAATATACTAATAGGTCTGCTTGGTTGGTGATGTATGTCAGTTTCCTTTACCAACACATTGAAATAGACGGCCAAACTTCGTAATTATTTTACGGAGGGGAGCTGTTTCCTGCATATAGCGGGTTTATGGAAGCGATTCACACGGCTAAGCGGATCAATAAAATATGTAAGCAACATGATTTTGATGATTCTGCTTATTTTGCGTGTGTCTTTTAAGAATGGCAAAAGTTATGGATTGGTTAATAGGCGATATATTTATTCTATAATTTGCGGTGAATAAGTATGACCTAAATTTTGCTAATTTAAGTTAGCCATTAAGCCGGGTTAAATTGTAAATTAGGTAATAACCCTGCCGACTTGAGATCTGTAGTTGTACTGTGTGTTGGGCTATAAATTGGCGACTAATTTACTTAGAGATGTCAGCACATAGAGACATTATAGGGAGAATGCGGAAGAGTTAGATATAGTTTAGGATTTCTGCTGCTTGCAGTAACAGGAATAACTTTGAGGAAAGATAAAAAGATTGTAAGGGACATTATGCTTGATAGAAGAAAGCATATGTCTGATAATATCTATAATGAGTACAGTAGAAATATCTGCAGAAAAATGGAGGCTACATTTTTAACTTCATACAAAAATTGTATGGGGTTCATGCCTATTCACAAAGAGGTTGATATAAAGCCTCTCTTGTCTTATATAATAACAAACGGTATATTGTTATTACCCAAAGTCGTAGGATCAAATATAAAACCGATTATAATTAGCAACTTAAACGAACTTGCGCCGGGTTATAGAGGAATTTTAGAGCCTGTAGATGGCGATAGTAAGGTTGTGGAATTGGTTATTGTTCCCGGCATTGCATTTAGTAAATTTGGCGACAGAGTTGGATATGGAGCCGGATTTTATGACCGATTCTTATCAAACATTGATGCAGTCTGCATCGCTCCGGCGTTTTCTTTCCAGATTGTTGAAGCAATTGATAGAGATAGTTTCGATATACCGGTAGATTATATTATTACTGAAAAGGCGATAATTAATTGTAAAAAATACACAAATAGGAGATCATAATGAATAATATACTAATATTTATAATTGGTTTATTACTTGGAACGGGGCTTATATATATAGTTGATCGATTTTTAACTAAAAAAGGCTATATAAACAGTAAAGAAGTTTCAAAAACTATGGTAGAGAATGCCAAGAATGAAGCGGAAAAAATTAAAATAAAAGCAAGATCCGAAGCAGATAAAAAGTCAGATAATATTATTTTTGAAGCAAAGAAGGATGCAAAGGATATCAAAACAGAGGCGAAGGGTATCTTAAAAAGGGTAAATTACAAAGAGGATATTTTAGACAAAAAAGAAACAAATCTACATGGAAGGGAGACTGACCTGCGCAAAAAAGAATCGGAAATTAGAAGCGCAATGGATAGTCTTGAAGCCAGAAAAAAGAATGTTTTCCAAAAAGAGCAGACGGTGGTAAAAGAGCTTGAGAGAGTGGCCGGTATGAGCAGCGAAGAGGCAAAACAAGATCTTTCCGACCGGATGAAAGAAGACGCAAGAAGGGAATCTGTAGAAAAGTTGAGGAAAATTGAAGATGAAACCAATGAGACTGCTAAAGATAAAACGGCAAGAATCCTTGCTGTTACATGTGATAGAATGGCGCATACTTATATAAGCGAGAGGGTTTCTTCGACTGTTAATCTTCCAAGCGACGATATGAAAGGCAGGATAATCGGTCGTGAGGGAAGAAATATCAGATCCTTTGAAAGTGTTACAGGCGTTGATGTTATTGTGGATGATACTCCTGAGGTAGTTGTTTTATCGAGTTTCAATACTTACAGGCGAAAAATTGCCCAGGTAGCACTTGAACGACTTATTGTAGATGGCCGCATTCATCCGGTGAAGATTGAAGCTGTTGTTAAAAAAGTTAAAGCTGAACTTGATGATGAAGCGATGGATTATACGAGGAAGCTCTTGTTGGAGCTCAATTTAAGCGGTATTAACATAAACATAGTCAAATTATTGGCGAAGTTAAAATTTAGAACAAGTTATACGCAGAATGTCCTTGCCCACTCGGTAGAGGTGGCGTATATATCTGGAATGATTGCAAGCGAATTAGGCTTAAGATCAAAACTTGCGAAGAAAATGGGGCTTCTGCACGACATAGGAAAAGCTTTGGATCAGGAAGCCGAAGGCAATCATCCTGAGCTGGGAGCTGATATTGCAAGGCGATACAACGAGCCTTCCGAAGTGATAAATGCAATTCTTTCTCATCATGGAGCTATTGAGCCGTCGTGCGCAGAATCGGTTCTTGTAAGCGTGGCTGACACACTATCTGCTGCCAGACCGGGTGCAAGGAGTGAACTGTTAGCCAATTATATAAAAAGAATTACCGAGCTTGAGTCGGTTGCTAAAAGTTTTTCCAATGTGAATGAGTGTTACGCACTTCAAGCCGGCAGAGAAGTTAGAGTAATTATAAATCCCAAATCCACCAATGATAACGACGCATATCTATTGGCTAAGGATATTGCCAAGGAAATAAAGAAGAAAGTAACATATCCAGGTGAAGTTAAAATTACAATTATAAGAGAGGTTAGGGCTAGTGAAATTGCGGCATAATGAATTCAATTTCATAAATATAACTTTCTGATTAAAAAGTATTGGCAATATTATGCAGTGGTCTAATTGTGTTTAATAACAGCATAAAATGATTGACAAAACAATTTTTTTATTAAGACATGGCCAGGTGGCTAACTTTGGAAAAAAAGTTTTTAACGGATCGCACGATATAGGTGTGACTGCCGTAGCAGCTAAACAATTTCTTAAGATAGGTAGATTTTTATCCGAGCATGTAAAACCTGATATAATATTTTCCAGTGATTTGGTTAGGGCTAAGGCTGGAGCATACTGGATAGCGCGATTTTGTAATGCTCCGATAAAGATTTGCAGGGGATTGCGGGAAAGAAATATGGGTTCTTTTGAAAATAAAAATTGGCAAGAGATAGTAAATATGTGGCCGGATAAGGCGGAATGGTTTATCCGAGACCCAATAAATTTTAAAGCCCATAACGGCGAAAATATGAACGAACAAAAAAAGAGAGTTATGAAATCTTTTTTTTATATTTTAAATACGGATAAAAAGAGAATCGTTATCGTAGCCCATGGAGGAACAAATAGAATAATTTTATCTTATATAAAAGATATGCCGCTATCTGCTGCCATTCATATAAGTCAGGATTATGGGTGTTTAAACTTAATTTCTTATAGGAATAATAAATTTGAATTAAAAAAAGAAAATAATACAACAATATATGAGCAATACAACAGCTTCTAACCATAACAATAATGAATCAATTTTAAAGCAGCTCAACAGATCCTTTGAACAGGTTATAGATACATCAAAACGCCTCGAAAAAAGCTATAATGAGCTTAGAGTTCATTCCGATAATCTTTCATCTCAACTCACGCTCAATAAAGGCTTTTTAGATCAGCTATTGTCAAGCCTTACAAATGCGGTGATAAATTTTGACCGGAATGGAAATGTAAAACATGTTAATCGTTCGGCAATGCAGCTTTTCGGAAGAAAAGATATAAATATTGATTTTTTGCTGCACTGCCTGCCTGATATTAAAACTATACTCAAAAAATTAATGCCTATTTTTAAGAAAAAACTATCTTTCACTACTGACAAAGAGGAAAAAACTGTCTTGATGAGTTATTTCCCGACAAGACAGGGAGACCAAATAGGCGGTACTATTATTTTTGATAATATTACGGAGCTGGAAGCTATAAGTCGAAAAATAAAGCGGCAAGAACAGCTTGCAGCAATAGGCAAAATGGCAAGTCAGCTTGCACACCAGCTACGCAACCCCCTTGGAAGCATAGATCTGTTTAATTCTCTTCTGATTGATGATCTAACAGGAGAACAAAAAAAGATTGCAATAAATATAAAAATTGCTGTTTCACATATGAATAAGATATTGACAAATCTAATGAATTTTGCCAGGGATACACATTTGTTTGTCGAGCTGTTCGATTTATCGGAGCTTATTAAAGAGATTTTGAATGAATATCAACTAAATCTAAGAAATAAAAAAATAAAAATCCAAACGGACCTGTTTCCTAAAGAAATAAAAACGGATAAGCTGCTTTTAAAAGAGATACTCTCAAATATTTTACTTAATGCCATTGATGTATCTTATAATTCCTGTATCTTGATTAAGATGTCTTGTGATCCGATTTCGGTGGAGATAAGAGATGAAGGCGGCGGAATAGCTGAAGAAGTTGTCGGAAAAATTTTTGATCCGTTTTTTACAACTAAACAGCAGGGAAACGGACTTGGCCTCTCAATCGTTAAAAAATATGCAGATATCATAGGTATGACTATAGAAGCAAAGGCGGTAAAGAAAGGAGCATCATTTTGTGTAAAGTTACCCATTTTATGATGTTGATAATCTCCATTTTTAGATGGTTTTTAATTGCAATTTCAACTGTTGTTTTTGGGAGTTTACTGGTTATAAGCGGATCATATAAATATGTAGTTTTATGGGGCAGGATGTTGCTATTTTTTAGCGGATCAAAATTGGTTGTAAAAGGCGAAGTTCCGAAAGGCCACTATATCATCATTTCTAATCATTTATCATACCTGGATATACCTGCAATTATAGTTGCTTTATCCTTGAAACTTTCGTGGCTTACAAAAAGCTCTCTTTTTCATATACCGTTTTTATCTTCTGCGATGAGAAAATGCGGAAATGTGGCTGTTGACAGATCTAATGTTCGAAGCAAGGCTTTAAGCATTCTCAAAATCGTTAGACAAATTAAAAAAGGAAAGAATTTTGTTATCTTTCCTGAAGGTACAAGGCATAGCACAGATCTTAAGGACGGTGCATTCTGGCTTGCTAAAAAAAGTATGACCAAGCTTCTGCCGCTTAGAATTAACGGAACCGATACTGTTTTACCTGTCGGAGGATTTATTTTTCACCCCGACAAAATAAGTGTTACAATAGGAAAACCGCTTGATTATAGCGATGATATTAAGGAAAAAGTCAAGGAAATATTGAATGGTTAGATTAACCGCTTTTTTCGTTATGCTTTTTCTCATGTCAGGATGTGTAAGTTATAGACCTCATGTATATCATCATGTTCAGCCGAGCAGTTATTTCTACAAAGGCTATGAAGAGAAAGGCATAGCTTCATGGTATGGTGCTGATTTTAATGGGAAACGTACGGCAAGCGGTGAGATTTATAATATGTATGCCAGCACAGCTGCACATAAAACTTTGCCTCTCGGCACTTATGTAAAAGTCAGAAATCTTAATAATGGACTTTCAACTGTTGTTAAGATAAATGATAGAGGTCCATTTGTAAAGGGAAGAATCATAGATTTATCGTATAAGGCTGCTAAAGATATTGATATGGTTAGAACAGGCACGGCACCTGTTATTATTCGAATAGTTGGAGGAAATTATAGCAAACACGAACGATTTACCCTTCAGGTTGGAGCGTTTAGGTTTGTAGAGAACGCTGTTAGATTAAAAACTCGTTTACAATTTTCATTTGATAATGTGTCAGTAAGGAGAATGTATCAAGATGGAACATATCTTTATAAAGTGTATGTAGGAAATTTTGTATCTCCTGACAAGAGTGTAGTAATAAAAAAGATGCTGCTGGTTTTAGGGTATTTTTCTTTTCTTACAGCAAAGTAAGTAAAAAATAGCTATAAACGGCGGCATCTTTTGGTTGAAATTTTAACATTTTTTGAACAGGGCCCCCATTAATCATGTGCCGAGCGCGTGGTGGTAGCTTTGAGCTTTTGTGTGCAATTAGGAATGGAAAGCGGTAATTCTTGTCGGTGCGTTTCCGCTCGCCTCTGCTCCGCTACGGCGAACTAGATCCGGCCGCCTTCCTTTTTGCTTCTCCGTCCGTTTGAGAAAACCGGATTGCTCGCGGAGCAGCGAGCGACTTTGCATAAGATTTAGAAAAGTGTCCTCATTTTTTAAATAGATTGCTTAACTCTTCCGACATTATTGTGGCAAATTAGATCTTGATCCACAATAAACTCAGAAGAGCCAAATAATACTATCAGATTCTTGAAAATATGGCAAAATAAATTGCAATAGGAAAAACATAAAAAATCTCAAAGTTACTACGCCGTTTGGAGTGTGATTAGTCGGAGTTTTTGTTCAAAAATCGCTTGAAATTGCAAACTGGCGGAGAGAGCGGGATTCGAACCCGCGATAGGAGTTACCTATACACGATTTCCAGTCGTGCGCCTTCAACCGCTCGGCCACCTCTCCGAATGGCATTGTTATAGCTACAAAATCCGTATTGTCAATTTTGCAGCGTTTTAATATGAGTACCTTCGAACTCTTGACAATTGCCCTATCTATTCTATTATTATTATCGGTTTTGTAATGATGATATAAAAGTGGAGGTAAAATGTCAAAAGAAGTTATATTAACAGAGGCAAATTGGGAGACAGAAGCAATCAGTGCGAAAGGATTAATTATGGTTGACTTTTGGGCGCCATGGTGTGGTCCATGCCGTATGGTATCACCTGTTATTGATGAGATAGCTGATGAAATGGACAATGTTAAAGTTGGAAAGCTTAATACGGATGAGCAGCCTGCTATAGCGTCAAGATACGGAATTATGTCAATTCCTACCGTAATGTTTTTTAAAGGCGGCAAGGTAGTAGATCAAGTTATAGGCGCTGTACCGAAAGAAAGCTATATACAGAAGATAAACAGTTTATTGTAATATCCCCTCTAATAAAACAGGCAAGCCGTTATGCTTTTTAGGAAAGTTGTCTTTAGCGGCAAAAATTTTCTTATTATGGCCGTTGTTGTACTCTTGTTTGCAAAACTATGGGATTATCGGATAAATAGTAAGTATTTCACTGAAAGTATAAAATTTGATGCGAATTTATACCATTTATCCGGTAAAAGTTTTCAATACTATCAGAATGCGTTTTGGATGCTATTTTTGTCAAGAAAAATGATTGCATCTAACCTGAATTTAATTGGAGAGCTGAAGAATGCAGCCGGCTTAAAGGGCAGCCGTTTTTTTATTGCCGATATAAACGCAGATACGACCGTAAATTTGAGAGATTTGTTAAAAAGTGAAAAACAACCGAATATGCAATTTATAAATGCGAAGAGATTATTAACTATGACACGAGCAGAATCATTTCGAATTATCAAAGAATTTAACATAACCAATATTCCTTTTCTCATAATTGTTAATGACAAGGGTTATGTTATAAAAAGGATAGTTAGTGGTGATATGGATCTGTTTTTAAAGGAGAAATAATGTTGCAACTTGCAATTATCGGAGGCGGCGTTGCTGGATTATCCGCTGCGCTTTACGCAGCAAGATACGGTATCAGCTGCCATATATATGAAGAAAAAGCTGCCGGGGGTCAGATAATTGTTTCCGCAAATGTGGAAAATTATCCAGGAGTGAAAGGTCCTATATCGGGATTTGATCTTATAGAGAATTTTGAAAAGCAGATTAAAGAGCTGAAAGTTCCTATGAGTTATAAGCGCTGTATAAATATATGCAGCGATAATGGCGGAAAATTATTAAAATTTAGTGACGGCTCCCATATTAAAGCAAAAGCTGTTATCATTGCTGCCGGAGCAAACCCGAGAAAGCTCAATGCAAAAAATGAAAAAAAGTTCATAGGACGAGGTATCTCGTTTTGTGCAACCTGTGATGGATATTTTTTCAAAGGTAAAGATGTGGCGGTTGTGGGAGGCGGCGATTCGGCAGTTGACGAATCGTTGTTTTTGTCAAAACTTGTGAATAATCTTTACATAATCCATCGAAGAGATCAGCTGAGAGCAACAAAAATATTACAGGATAAAGCGTTTGGCATGCCCAACATTAAATTTTTGTGGTCAAGCGTTGTTGAATCAGTCAATGGTGAAAATAGTGTTGAATCTTTAACCGTAAAAAGTACAAAAAATGGAGAAACATCCACGCTGAAAGTAGATGGAGTTTTCATATATATCGGCCTAATACCTGCGAGCAAAGACTTTTGTCCTCCAATTTTGGACGATAGGCAGGGATACATAATAACCGACAAAAATATGGCTACTAATATTGAAGGAGTTTTCGC
The DNA here is from genome assembly GCA_964487285.1 of uncultured Campylobacterales bacterium. Lineage (GTDB taxonomy): Bacteria > Campylobacterota_A > Desulfurellia > JAADFJ01 > JAADFJ01 > CAZAPZ01. The sequence goes on from CAZAPZ010000005.1 coordinate 11,580, forward strand.
GGCTGGCGATGTGAGGGTGTCTCCGTTAAAACAGCTTATAACAGCCGCATCGGATGGTGCCATAGCTTCTGATTCCGTTAATAGATATTTAATGGGCACATTATGAATTACAAAAGATCGAAGGAGCTTTTTAAGGAGGCAAAACAGTTTATTGCCGGAGGAGTTGACAGCCCTGTGCGATCTTTTGCGTCTGTAGGCGGCGATCCGCTTTTTATCGATAAAGGTGAAGACTCTCACATTATTGATGTTGATGGCAACAGATATATTGATTATGTATGTTCATGGGGGCCTTTAATACTCGGCCATCGTGATAACGATGTTATCAGCGCAATAAAAACTGTCTTAGAAAGAGGTACATCTTTTGGAGCTCCCATAGATCTTGAAACAGAACTTGCAAAGATTATTCACGAAAGTGACGGCGGTCCATCTAAAATTCGCTTTGTAAATTCCGGAACCGAAGCCGCAATGAGTGCCATACGACTTGCAAGGGGAGTTACCGGAAGGGACAAGATTGTTAAATTTGAGGGATGCTATCATGGTCATTCCGACAGCTTACTTGTTAAGGCAGGCTCGGGAACAATGACACTTGGTCAGCCAACGAGCCCCGGTGTTCCTGCGGCATTGGCAAAAGAGACGATAGTTTTGCCTTATAATGATGAAAATGCTTTGAGAGACTATTTTGAAAAATATGGTGAGCAGATAGCATGTGTTATCGTTGAACCGATTGCTGCTAACATGGGATTAATTGCTCCTAAGGACGGATTTTTGGAATCTATTAATGAGCAAACACATAAGTATGGAGCTCTATTTATTGCCGATGAAGTTTTGGTAGGTTTTAGAACTTGTTTTGGAACTACCGTTTCAAAGAAAAATTTGGATCCCGATCTAATATGTTACGGAAAGGTGATTGGCGGAGGACTTCCGGTTGCCGCTTACGGCGGTAAGTCGATTTATATGGACCGGATGTCACCGGACGGTCCTGTGTATCAGGCAGGTACGCTATCAGGAAATCCGCTTTGTATGGCTGCAGGTATAGCAACTCTAAAGAGATTAAAACGCCTTAACCCGTATGGCAACTTTGAAAAACTTTCCACTGCTTTATACAACGGTTGTAAACAATCGGCTGATAAGCACGACATAGATGTTCAGCTTCCGCATGCAGCGTCACTATTCTCAATCTTTTTTTCAAAAACAGAAGTAAGCAGTTTGTATGATGTAAAAAACTCTGATTTGTCCAGGTTTAATCGTTATTTTTGGTTTATGCTTAATAATGGCATTTATCTTGCGCCTTCTCCATTCGAAACAGCTTTTTTGTCGATAAAGCACACAATGGATCAGATATATAAAACGGTTGAAGTTTTTGATAAATTTCTTGATGAAGAGATTAAGTAACTGATTGGAAATCTCTATAATGATATTGTTAATACATTGATCAACCGCTGATCTATGTTCATATGAAACGGGATATAAAGAAAGCATGGAGTTTGTACAAATCGTTTTCGTTGGGTTTGGCCGTTGTATTTAGTGTTATTATCGGCGTAGTACTTGGATATTTTTTTGATAAATGGTTTCCTACCAAATCCCATCTGCTGCTTTGGTTATTCGTTTCTTGGGGCATAGGGGCATCGTTTTGGAATATATATCAGGAGTGGAAGCGATTAAAATAGTTGAAGATATTCCTTCTTTAAAATCTATTGAGCGTACAGGACTGTTTTTGTATATAGTATCAGCCTTGATTATTGCAATTTTCAGTCGTAGGCATTTTATCTCATTTGTCATAGGTTCCGTTCTGCTTTGTGCAGATTATTGGGTGTTGAAAATGAGCTCTATGTTGATATTCGGAAAACGCAAGAATCTGGTTTTTGTCATCCTAAATATTGTTCGCTACTTGATTATTGCAATTGTGATTGTTATACTCTTTTTGGTTATCAAAATTGATTTGTTGGGTTTTTTGATAGGTATGGCTGTAGGTCCTGTTTTCTTGGTTTTAGCCTTAATTTTAGTTAAAATAGGCGCAGCTATATGAAAATTTATTTGTAAAAAGAGATACTAAATAGCTAAGCTGGAGGTTTAGATAATGGAATCGCCTACTTTTTTAGATTTTATACCGCTGCCGCATTATATCGCATTTACATGGTTTATTATGCTGCTACTAATAGTTGTTTCTATAGCTGTGAGCAGTTCTTTAAAAGTTATGCCAGGTCACTTGCAAAATATATTCGAAGCTATAATTGATGGAATATACAAATTTTTTGAGGATATTCTCGGCAAGGAAGAGATAGCAAAACATTTTCCACTTATAGCTACATTGTCATTGTTTATATTAGCTGCAAACCTTACTGAGCTTATCCCGTATTTTGATCCTCCTACAGGCAAATTGGATACCACTTTGTCAATGACTTTAATAGTTTTTGTATATTACAATTATCTTGGAATAAAGCATCATGGTTTCGGATATATAAAACATTTTACCGGTCCTATATGGTGGCTCATGCCATATTTTATGCCGCTTGAATTTATAGGCCATTTTGCGAGGATACTTTCACTCTCGGTTCGTCTTTTTGGTAATATTTTTGGCGATGATTTACTTTTGGCGGTTTTTTTTATGCTCTTTCCTGTTCTTATTCCTATACCCGTTATGTTTTTGGTAATTTTTTCAGCCTTACTTCAAGCATTCATATTTGCACTTTTAACAGCACTTTATATCGCAGATGCTATTGCAGTGCCTGAAAGAGAATAAATACAATAAAGTTTTGGAGGTTTTTTTATGAAGTTTTGGAAAATAACAGGATTAATAGTTTTTTCACTTGTAATTGCTTTGCCTGTTCTCGCTGCTGATACCGGCTCTACACTGACTGTTTTGCAAAAGATTCCATATTATCAGATGGTGGTTTTGGGAGCTCCGATTGGTTTGGGTGCCGCCGCCGCAGGTGGAGGCATTGGAATGGGGCATGTTGTCAACGGCACCGTTTTGTCCACAGCGAGAAATCCGGGATTAGGCGGTAAACTTATGACATTGATGATGATCGGCTTGGCAATGATTGAGGCTCAGGTCATTTACACGCTTGTTATTGTTTTGCTGCTTCTTTTTACAAACCCTTTCGGTATTTAAAAAAAGGTTCTTTCGGCTTTAGTGCTAATTGCCATCATCTTATCTCGTTTTTTATTCTTCTTCTTGGTATTAGAAGATTTGCAGATGATGTAACTTGATATGAGTGAAAAGAATGATACTGTTTGAGCATAGTGAGTGTATCATTGTTAACATATTAAGTCGAATTTTAGCAAATTTTTTAATACCTTGATCGTTCGGTTCTTATTCATCAAATAGAAGAGTATAAAACGCAGAAGACCTTTCGTTACTATACTGCTACCCATGGATGCGGAAAGAAGAGAAATCGATCCCTGCTCGTGCTCGGTACCTGATGGATAAGGTCAGCTATTAATTCTAAAATTAGGCTATACTTTAAAAATGATTGGCCGTTAAGGATTATAGGAGGTTATTGTTATAAAGAGCGGCGATTTATCAGTTGAACATCTTGCAAAACGTTTTGGCAGAAAATGGGGTGTTAGAGATGTTTCATTTATAGCAAAAAGAGGTGAAATATTAGGACTTTTAGGTCCTAATGGAGCCGGCAAAACAACATCGTTTTATATGATAGTTGGTCTTGCTAAGGCAGATGTTGGGAGAGTTTTGCTTGATGGCGAGGATATCTGCTATCTATCGATGCCTGAGCGTTCAAGAATGGGAATCGGTTACCTTCCACAGGAAGCTTCAATTTTTAGGGATATGACCGTTGAACAAAACATCATGTCTATTGCTCAGTTTCTATATAAAGATAAAAAGAAGCGCCTACAAATAACCGAACAGCTTCTTGAACGATTTGAATTGAAGAATATTAGTAAGACAAGGGGATATGCCCTTTCAGGCGGAGAGAGACGCCGCGTCGAAATAGCAAGGGCATTAGTTGCGGATCCCCTGTTTCTGCTTTTGGACGAGCCGTTTGCAGGCATAGATCCTATAGTGGTAGGACAAATTAAGTTAATTATCAAAGAATTGGCAAAAAGTGGTGTAGGTATTGTGCTGACAGATCATAACGTGAGAGATGCATTTGATGTAACAGATACGGTTTGCATAATCAATGAAGGCAGAGTGATGGCCTGCAGCAAACCTAAAGATATTGCCAAAAATAGTGATGTGCAGTCCATCTATCTTGGCAAGGATTTTAAGCTATGACTCATATAGGTATAAAATTGCGACCTACCTTAAAAATAACTCTCAAAATAAATCTCAAATTGTGCCAATCGCTTGATATACTCTCCATGTCGGCAAATTCTCTAAAAAAAACTATCTATGACAGAGCGAAACATTCTCCATTTCTAAAAATTAGTCATCCTGCAAAGGCTGCAAATTCATCTTTTGATATCATAGAGAACCATGCTGTTTCCAAAACCTTAAAAGATTTGCTGACCGAGCAGCTTAATTATGCGGTAGATGACAACAATGAAAGGAGAATAGGAACCTTTATTATTGATGCTATAGATGAAAATGGCTATCTATCCGAATCCGTTGATGCGATTTCGAAATATTCAGGATTTACTACCGCTCAAATTGAGAAGATGTTAGGCAAAATACAGCTATTTGAACCTGAAGGAGTGGCAGCAAGAACGTTGTCGGAATCACTTCTTATTCAGCTCAAAATTTTGCATCCTAATGAAACGGCTGCAAAAACCATTATAGAAAAAGGAACCGATATACTGGAAGCCGCTTCAGGCTGGAAAGGTTTGGCAGACAAATTTAACTTTAGCGATGACGAGATTAGCCATGCAAAGTCTATCATACAATCTCTCGTACCATATCCTGGATTGAAATATTATTATGAACCGTCTAACGGAATTGAACCGGAAGCAGCCGTATGGATCGAAGATGATAATATCAATATATCAATGAATAAGTTTTACAACATTGATGTAATTAAAATCAATTCTAAAAAATTAAATGACAACTTCTCATTTAGGGAGGCAAAAGAGTTTGCTCGATTTGTAGGCAAAAGAAAAAAAAGTATGGAGCTTATAATAAGAACTATAGTAACTCACCAAATCGAGTTTTTTATAAAGGGTGACCGAATGCTATTGAAGCCTTTGAAACTTGAAGATGTTGCAGATAAATCTCTGTGCCATATATCAACAGTCAGCAGAGCTGCAGCGGATAAATATATTTCAACTCCTTACGGCGAAATGGCTATAAAAGAGTTTTTTTTAAGAAGATCCGGTTCCAATAAGGTATCAAGACAGGTTGTGCTCAAAGAAATTCGTGAGCTAATAGACAATGAGGACACACGAAACAGATTAAGCGATAAAGATATAATGGAAAAATTGAGCTCTATCGGTATAAATTTAGTGAGAAGAACGGTCGTAAAATATAGATCTATTCTCAATATTAAAAATGCCGTTGAAAGGGGGAAAACTGATGTTGCTATTTAGAAATTGGCTGATAGTTTTTTTGCTTATTTTTCCTTCAGTCTCTTATGGGTTGCCTTACAGGAGCATTCGTTCTCATGAACTTACTTTGAGAAAACATGGCATAACATCCTTCGGCAACTTCAAGCCTCTGATTTTAGATTACAAGAAATTGTACGCTAATTCTCCCAATAGTTATAACGGTTCATTGTCAATAATAAGAATTCTTGCTATATACAGATATTTGGAACAAAGAACTCCATCTAAGTTTTACCGAAGAAAACTTCGTGAATATGCAACTAATGTTGTTTTGCATTCTAAAAATAGGCATGCTCGTGCATTTAGCTATTTTGCATTATATTCATTGTATAAAAAAAGTGATCTTTCCGTTAAATCTTTATGGAAAAGGCGGCTAATAACCGAATATCCTGAAAGCTGGGAAGCAAAACTGATAAAAGGTAATAATATTAAAAAGGTAACACGCAATATTGCAAAACCGCTAACAGGTAAACTGATTGTGATAGATCCCGGACACGGTGGGAAAGATTCGGGTGCAAGAGGCTATTTCGGAATAATGGAGAAAACGCTTGTATTAAAAATTGGGAAAATGTTAAGGAGAGATCTGCGAAAACAAGGTGCTTCCGTTTTAATGACACGTAGTACCGATATATTTATTCCGCTTGCCGCAAGAACTATTTTTGCCGATAAGCATCATGCCGATATGTTTGTTTCTATACATGCGAATGCAGCACGAGATAGAAATATTACGGGAATAGAAACTTTTTTTCTCACTACGAAAGCAGGCAAAAAAACATTATTGATTGCATCAAGAGATCGTGGTTTGACTCCCAATCAGTTGGGAGTAGTTAAAAAAATAATTGTTGGTCTTGTTCAAAATGCTAAAATAAATAGATCAAGTATTCTTGCAAAAGATATACAAAAAAGTATTTTGAAAACCATTAAGGCTAAAAGGAGAAATCTTGGGGTGAGACAATCATCATTCTATGTTATTACAGGTACAAAAATGCCGTCTGTTCTAGTGGAGACAGGTTTTATAAGTAACCGCAACGGCGCTAGATTATTGCTAAATCCATTGCATGAAGAAAGAATTGCCGAAGGCATAACTCTTGGAATAATAAAATATTTCAAACAAAATTAGATGCATAGCAAAATGATCAAGCATCTTATATTAAATAACTGAAGTGAACATTTGAAAAAATATCAAATTACCAAAGCTTTTCTGATTATAGTCGGCATAATTTTAGCCTTATCGGCAATAAACAGGATATTATATTTAAATAAGCATATTAGAATACATAATGCCTATATATGGGCACCGCAGAATATAATCAGAATTGATAAAAAAGGTTTTCTTGTGAGAGTGGAAGTTAAGCCTTACACTAAAATAAAGAAAGGTGCGAAACTGGGATATATGGAATTTGATATTAAATCTGCAAAACCCGATCTTATTAAAAAAAACGAAAATGATAGAATCAACAATCTGATTAATAGACTTGATTTGATTATGAAAAAGAACGTTCTAAATATAGGTTATCTTTCTACTCAATTAAATTTTATATCGGAGTATCTTGAAAAATCGTTCAATTCTAATAGAAAAGAGAACAAAAAGATTATCAATGATCAAAATAATTCCAGCCTTTTTTTTGAAAAACTTTACAAAAGCGAATTAAAAAGTGCGGTAAGCAAAAAAAAGAGACTCGAATCGCTTTATAAAAACGGATTGGTGGCAAAATCCGAAATAACAAGACAGAAGATAAAGATAAAAAGACTAAAACTCCTGATTAAAGGATTTAGTATTAAGTCAGATAATCAATTTACCAATATCAAACTAACTATTCCCGATAAACACCTGCACCGGCTGAATCTGCCGGGGGTGGTTCGTAAAACGAAATCTGCCGCTTCAGCAGAACATAAACAGCCGGAACGCTACAGCTATATTATTTCTTATGTGAAAGGGATAGTATATAAAATTGTTCTTTCGGCTCCGGCAACGGTTTATCCGCGTGAGAATTTTATTACCTATTACAAACCTAAGAAAATGAGAATTATAGCATTTTACAGCATAACAAAAGATATTGTAAAAGGCGCAGATGTTACTATCCGAATAGACGGAAAAAGGATAAAAGGGAAAGTTGAGAAGGTTATGTATAATGATAAGTCAACCGGCATTAATGATAAAACTAAACTTATTATAAAAGCCGAAAGCAGTATTGAGCAATTTCCTCTTTACAAACTTGTTACGGTGGATATAAAACAATCGAAATGGTTTTAGAGACAGCTGCAAAGATAAATATCATACTAAAAATTGTCGGAAAATCGGGCGGTTTTCATAATCTGTATTCGGTGGTATGTTTAATAAATCTTTTCGATACAATTGAGTTTACTGCATCTGCCGAAGACAATATTGAAGTTGAATCCAAGCTGAATTTATATAAAAAAGATTTGGTATATAAAGCGGCAATGTTATGCAGAGAATATACTTATGAAAATAGAGGAATAAATATAAAAATTGAAAAGCGGATTCCTGCAGGCGCCGGTCTTGGGGGAGCGAGCTCAGATGCAGCCGCTGCCATCATAGCATTAAACAAAATTTGGAATCTTAATTTGACAAGGCGACAGATGAATGATGCGGCTTTAGAATGCGGATCGGATATACCTCTTTTTTTTGAAAATTCAGGATTTATGTTGATTGAGGGACGAGGCGGAAAAGTTAAATCACTTATATTAGATTGTAATATTTATTTTGTTTTAGCTTATCCGAATACAAATATTTCTACAAAATCTGCATATATGTGGTTTGATCGGTTGACAACAGACGCAATTGATACTATAAAACCACTGCCTGATGTTGCGGATTTTCAGACCATTGCAGAACTTGCAGCAAATGATTTGCAGAAGCCTGTATCTAACAATATTTCTGCTGTCAATGCTGCTCTTATTGATATGAAATTGGCTGCAAGCGGCGGGCCTGTTTTTATGACAGGTTCGGGTAGCTGTGTAGCTGCAATGTTTGAGAATAAGAAAGAAAGGGAGGATTGTTTTTTGAGGCTAAAAGTTAGAGCTGGCTGGGATTATTATAAGGCTGATTCAGTTGATAATCCGTTATTCGCAAGATAAATAAACGGTAATGGGGTGTAGCCAAGCGGTAAGGCACAGGACTTTGACTCCTGCATTCGGAGGTCCGAATCCTCCCACCCCAACCAGTCAAAATAAGGTAGTATTATGAATAATATGAAAGTTATATCAGGAAGTTCCAATCTTCCTGTGGCGCAAAAAATTGCAAGCTATTTGGGCGAAGAGCTGACAAAAGTCGAGATCCCAAGGTTTTCAGATGGAGAAATATATGCTCATATAAAGGAGAATGTTAGGGGAAGCGATGTTTTTGTTGTTGAGTCTCTTTACCCTAATGTAAATGAGAATCTTGTGGAATTGTTGATTTTGTGCGATGCGCTTAAGCGTTCATCGGCAAAACAAATTATTGCAGTAGTTCCATACTACGCGTATGCAAGGCAGGATAGAAAAGACCGCCCGCGTGTTCCGATAACAGCCAAGCTTGTTGCGGATCTGATCACAAAAGCCGGTGCTTCGAGAATGCTGTCGGTTGATCTTCATACAGGCCAGATACAAGGTTTTTTTGATATTCCCGTTGATCATCTTTATGCCTCACCTATTATTATCGAACATATACGGCGTGATAACTTGAAAAATTGCGTAGTTGTATCTCCTGATGCAGGCGGTATGGAACGGGCAAGATATTTTGCAAAACATATCAATTCTAAAGTTGCGATGATTGACAAAAGACGTCCAAAAGCTAATGTAACGGAAGTTATGCATGTGGTAGGCGAGATAAAAGGGAAAACTGCGTTAATTGTTGATGATATTGTAGATACTGCAGGAACTATCTGCAAAGCAGCAGAAGCACTTAAAAAGGAAGGTGCAACGGATGTTATTGTTTGCTGTACACACCCAATATTGTCAGGTGATGCTATAAAGAGAATAACGGCATCGCCTATTTCAAAATTTATAACAACCGATACGATAGTTCTTCCGGATAATAAGCATTTTGACAAATTGGAAATTCTTTCTATTGCTCCTTTACTCGGAGAAGCTATGAGAAGAATATATCACAACGAATCGGTAAGTTCATTATTTTTATAGGAGAGTAAAATGATTAATTTATATACAAGAAAGGAAAACGGAGCGAAAACAAGAAAAGCAGGGTTCATACCGGCTGAAATTTATGGCTACAAAACTGAGAATAAAAGTGTGTATCTTTCTATTAAAGATACGGAAATGCTTTCTAAATTGATAAACAGAACCAAGATAAACGAAGTGTCGCTTGAAGAGAACAGCCTTAACATATTGGTAAAGGCAGTTCAAAGACATCCTGTTACTGACAAAATTATACATATTGATTTATATGAGGCCGAGAAAGGCCATCTGACCAATGCTAAAATTCCTATTATATTAAAAGGCACGCCGCAAGGAGTGAAAATAGGCGGCACTTTAAATCATGCTAGAACAAGCATTAATGTTACCGCACCTGCAACTGAAATACCTAATTCCATAGAACTGGATGTAAGCGATATGAAGATAGGCAGCGTTTTAAGGGCTACGGATATTGAACTTCCCAAAAATATCCGAATTAAAGGAAGATCATTTTTTACCATAGCGAGTGTGGTTGGAAGAGCAAAGGAAGAGGTTAAAAGTGAAGAGGAAGAAGAGGAAGCTGCTTCTTAACGCTTGAATAAGATAAAGATCATTGCGGGTCTTGGGAATAAGGGTGAAAGGTATAGTAAAACAAGGCATAATGCAGGTTTTCTCGTATTAGACGAAATAGCGAAAAATTATTGTAGTTCATTTAATAAGTCTACTAAGTTTAATGCGATGATAGGAAAAGCGGATAGCGGTTCTTTAATTCTTATGAAGCCTCTAACATATATGAATTTGTCTGGTTTTGCTGTATCATCTGTTATGCATTATTTTAAAATAGAAGTATCGGAACTACTTGTGATTTCCGATGACCTGGATATTCCTGTAGGCAAGATAAGGTTTCAGAATGGTGGTGGAAGTGCGGGGCATAAAGGTGTTGAGTCTGTTATTGTACAGCTTGCCAGTTTAGAGTTTATGCGCTTGAGAATAGGTATAGGCGGAGAACATACCGATACCGTAAGTTATGTTCTTAACGGTTTTAACGGTGCAGAGGCTGATATTATGAACAATGTAATTGATGAGGCTGCAACGGCGGCCATTTTTTGCATTTCGCACGGGATAGCTGAAGCGGCAAATCAATATAACGGCAGACTATTCAAATAATGAGACTGTTGCACAATATGTAGTGGTCTCATATAAAGAATGTCAAAGAGGTTGCTATTTGCCATTTTGATGAGCTTGAAAGATCAACTTGATAAAATTCTGACGATACTTTTTAGAGAATTAGAAAGAGCAATATGAGAAAATCTTTTTTATTTAGAGTTTAATGCCTGTTTTATCATACTAATTTATAGATTGTCTCCTATTATTTACAGGAACATTGATCTCCAAAATATCATATCCGTCTTGCTGTTTTATGCCGACATTCATTTTATCTCCGCCGGTATCAACATACTTTGAGAGAACTTTTATAATATCACTTTTTAGATCTTCAAAAAATGGCAATCGAGTCGCACCTCGTTCATGGGCTAAAATTATATGGAGTCTATCCACTGCCTTCTTTGCGCTCTTTTCTTTTTTCCTAAAAAAATTAAAAAACATGTTTTGCACCTAAAAATTTTCAAAAAGTTTGGCAAAAAAGCCTTTTGGTCTGATGTCCATAATAGGAACATCTTCTCCAAGCAATCGTTTGACTATATTTCTATATGCTGAAGCTATGATAGCCGACTTGTCTAAAATAGCAGGTTCACCTTTATTGGTGTATCCTATCATTTTCGGATCATCAGGTACAACACCAATGAGGTTAACCGATAAAATCTGAACAATCTCATCGGTATTCATCATTTCACCTTTTTTTACCATTTTAGGTTGAATGCGGTTAACAAGAAGGGAGATATCTTTCTTTTCTTTTGCTTCCAATAATCCGACTACTCTGTCAGCATCTCTTATTGATGAAATTTCAGGTGTCGTAACAATAATTATTTTATCTGCTCCGACGAACGCATTTTCAAAACCTGATTCAATTCCGGCCGGTGAATCGATGAATATATAATCAAACATTTTTCTCAGCTGCTCAAGTAGTTTAACAAATTTTTTTGTAGAAAGGTCCTCTTTGTTATTTGTTTGAGACGCTGCGAGGAATTTTAGATTGCTGCTTCTTTTGTCACGAATTAGAGCTGAGCTAAGTTTTGCTTTTCCGTCCACAACATCAATAATATTATATACTATTCTATTTTCCAGACCAAGTATCATGTCAAGATTGCGCAGGCCTATGTCAAGATCAATTGCAGCAACTTTTTTGCCTGCAAGAGCCGTGCCAAGTGCAATATTTGCCGTTGTAGTTGATTTGCCAACACCGCCTTTCCCGGATGTAATTGTATAAACGATTCCCATTTTATTCTTCTGATTCTGCTAGCATAGTTTTGTTATCCATCAGCCATTCCTCGTAATTTTGAACTATGATATCAGATGATGATAAAAATGCAATCTCCGGAACATTTTCCGACTTATCTCTCTTTGGCGATTTGGCAACAATGTCTGCAATTCTTATTTGTGGTGAAAGAAGTTTCATTGAAAATATTAGTGCTCTTCTATCACCTTGTGATCCGGCATGCACTATGCCTCTATTTTGTCCAAGGATGATAATATTTCCCGATGCTCTTATTTGACCTCCCGAATTAAGGTTTCCAAACAGTATAAGGTCGCCGTCCGCCTCAATTATCTGACCGCTTCTTATCGTTTTATTAAGCGAAGTTGTTCTATGGGCAGAATGATTTTGTTTTAAGCTAAAATCTGAATTTATCTGCATATTTATAGGATGAAAACCGTTGTCAGCGAGTCTTTTAGCAGCTATTGCGGCAAGCTCGCCTGCTTGACTATCAGCTTTCATAGCAATCGGGCGCTCCTTAAAAATCGCCGAATCCATCATAAACCGGTCTATCTCATTTTCAATCGCAGCAATATTGCCTTGATGTATAATTAGCTCAAAGCCTACAATACTTTTTCCTTTTACTTCAACTGAATTTTTCATACATTAACATTTTATCAAAAAATTTTCAAGTTGCAAACAGTCTTATTTCGTATATAATAAATTCGTGAAGCTTCCGATTGCAGAGACATTTATTTCTATACAAGGCGAAGGAACGAATGTGGGAATGTATGCCTTTTTTGTCCGATCTTTCGGATGCAATCTAAGATGTGCATGGTGTGATACGAAACAAAGCTACGGCAAAAATCGTTTTTCTCTTTATACAGTTGATGATGTTGCCTCAATGATTAAGAATTCACCTGCTAAAACGGTTATTTTAACAGGGGGAGAACCTGCAATTTATCATGATTTTTTTTCATCTCTTATTGACATTGCGCCGGCGGATTATTTTATGGAAACAAACGGAACAATTCGGATAGGTGATTTGATTGATAAACTTAAATTTATATCAATTTCACCTAAGCTTAATTCATCTCAAGAATATTATGACATGAATATAATAAAAGAGTTTGTAAGTTACAGTGCAGACGGAGAGATGAAGTTAGTAATAGGAAATTCAAAAGACTTGGATGATGCTGTCAAAATCACGAAACTTGTTCTTGATATCAGAGAAGATTTGCCGATTGTTATTCAGCCGGCAGAATTGACTAATTACACTGAAGAAATAAAAGCTATATACAAGATGGTCTTTGAGAACCAATATTTATCAACATTAAAGAATCTAAGGTTCATTCCACAGGTGAATAAATTATGTAAATTAAAGTAGGAGGTTTTTATGGAGTATGTCTATGTTTCCTTGCCGTTCAGAGAACAGGCTATACCGGATGTTGCTTATAAGGATGATTGTTCTATATATCCGGAAATTATAGATGATAGCTTGTGGTTTTCTTTCTTTGATGATAATGTTGAATCGCTTATGAAGAAAGAGGGCGATTCTTTACGCATTATTTTGCGTGCAGCTTATTTTGATTTTGAAGCAGGTATTAAAAAAATAGTCGTTGTTGGCGTTTTGCAGCCCGATTATGCAACGCTTAGGAAAAACGGACGCTACCAATTTAAGTGCAAAGATATGCATATTCTAAAAACAAACAACTTTTTTGATATAACACAGAGGATAACAGGATACGGCATAAATCGTAAAATAATGAAGAGCAGCAGCAGCAATCATCCTGAATACAAAGATCTGCTCTCTGATTGGTTTAGACATGTTTTGGATAAAAAGAACGATTACGAACAGTTTATTAACTCATTTAAGGGCGTTAAACCATGAAACATTATAATTTTGCAATTATAGGACAACGCAGCTCTGGAAAAACAACATTGAGCGAACGAATACTTTTTGAAACTAAAAATATCAGCAGAATGGGCAGCACGACCGATGGGAGTTGCGTAACGGATTATCATAGGACGGAAGTTGAAAGGGGGTTTTCAATTCAGCTGTCACTGTTTAATTTTGAGAGAAACGGTTCATCTTTTGATGCAATAGACACTCCAGGCTATTCGGATTTCACAGGTGAAGCTCGCTGCGGCATTGCTGCGGCAGATAACATCATTTATGTGGCAGACAGCACTGAAAACCTAAAAGCACATGGATTTAGGCTGCTTCTTGAAACGAGGAAAAGAACAACTCCTGTTGTTGTTTTTATTAATAAACTGGATTCGGAACGGTCTGAATTTGATAAATGTTATGCCGCACTAAAAGAGGCGAATGACCGTGTAGTTTTAACTCAAATTCCATTGGGAGATAAATTTAGTGCCGTAAGCCATCTTCTTGAAACAGATGAGTTTCCTGAAGAAGTCAGGGAAAAGGCTTTGCGGATGAAGAAAGACCTCACGGAAAATATTGTTGAACATGACGACCAACTTATGGAACGATATTTTGACGGCGAAACACTTACAGCTGAAACTTTGAGAAATGCATTAAAAAATGATATAACGGTGGGAGCAATTGTTCCTACTTACATTGGATCTTCCTTAACCGGTGTAGGAGTAAGCGAGCTTCTTGACGCAATAAAAAGATGGTTTATTCCCTCCGATCAGATAAGTTTTAAAGTGGGCGATGAGAAAATAATGCCTGGCAATAACCTTGTAACATCTGTTTTTAAAACATTCAACGATCCGAAAGCAGGCAGAACAAATTGCATAAGAATCTGGTCGGGGACGCTTAAATCCGATTCAACTTATTACAATAGCACAAAAAATAGTAATGAGCGATTTGGTTCTATTTATAAACTTCAAGGTAAAAAAACAACACCTGCTGATACTGCTAAGACAGGTGAGTTTGTGGCTGTGAACAAACTGAAACATACATTAACCGGCAATACAATTACAGATGGTGCTAAGGTGCAAATCGAACCTCCTTATATACCACCTGCACTTATCAGCTATAAAATAAGTGGAAAAAATAAAGAAGATACGGAGAAGCTTGGCGGATATCTTTCGAAAATACTTGAAGAAGACGGAAGTTTGAGATATAAAAATAGCGAAACCGGTGAATTTGTACTTTCAGGCATGGGAAAGCTGCATATCGATGTAACGGTTGAAAAATTAAAAAAGCGTTATGGGATCGAGGTCGTTATAGAGCCGCCTTCAATACCTTACAGAGAGACAATTAAAAAAGAGGTAACTGCTCAAGGAAAATATAAAAAACAGTCAGGTGGACATGGACAATATGGAGATTGTAAGATCATAATTTCGCCTACCGGCAAGTGGGAAGATGGCGTAGTTTTTTCTGACGAAATAGTTGGAGGCGCTATACCGAGGCAATATATTTCGTCAGTGCAAAAAGGCGTGACGGATGCTTTGAAAAAAGGCAAAATCGGAGGATATCCGGTTATAGGTATCAAAGTAAGACTTGTTGATGGAACATATCATTCTGTCGATTCATCTGATTTTGCTTTTCAAATGGCAGGTCAGCTTGCGATAAAAGAAGCGCTTAACAATGCAGACTCTGTTCTTTTGGAGCCGATAGACGATGTAGAGCTAACAGGCAGATCGGATGATGTAGGTGCTATTATTGGTGATATAAACTCGCGGAGAGGAGAAATTATAGATATGAAACACCAAGCATTGAAAGGATTTCAACAGATAGAAGCAAGGATGCCGGAGTCTGAGCTTCTTGAATATGCTCCGGCGCTGCGTTCGATAACGGCAGGATTTGGGCGATTCACAACAAAATTTGAGAAATATAAGGAAGTTCCGGCTAATATAGTCACGGAACTTTTATCTTCTCAACAATAAAAATTAAGAATATGAGCATTTTTCATATCATTGCGAGCTGCAGCGAAGCAATCTATTCCTCTTAACCGACCTCACAAAACGAAAATAAAAAATGCGTTAGAAAACAACCGATTTTACTTGGCTTTAACAAGCTAAGTTATACCCTATAGTATAACTTAAGGAGGCGAAAATGCTCGCTAAAGTATTTGGAAAGGGACAGATTGTTATACCCATAATGTTGAGGAGAAAACTCAATATCAAAATAGGCGATAAAGTAAATATTACGGAGGAAAATGACGGCGTGAAAATAACACCCGTTAAGCAAAATAAGCCCATAGCAAATCTTGCCGGTATATTTAATAAATATACCGGTCGAAAAATCAACGATGATCAAATAAACAAAATAACCGAAAACGAATTGATAGAGTCTTACCAAAATGAGATATATTGATACTAACATCTTTTTACGTTTTCTTACAGAAGAGAAGGGAAACTTACCTCAAGATCTATTGGAATTTTTTCAAAATTTGCAGGATGGAAGTACGAAGGCAAAGTGCCTTGATATCGTGTTTTTTCAGGTTATCTTTGTTTTAAAAAGTTTCTACAAAGTGAACAAGGACGAGATTATCAAGATTATGGAAAATATGCTGTCTTTAGACGGTCTTTATATAAAAAACAGAAGAATATTAGAAAAAACGCTTGAACTATGGGAAAAGCATTCGGATGATATCATAGATTGTTATATTGTTGCAAACATGGAGCAAGATGGAGAAAATGAGTTATACACATTTGATAAAAAAATCAAAAATCTCGGAGTAAAAACCATTGCCTTTTAAAATACGATCAATTTATCCACTATTTCTTAATCATCGTATATTAGTTCTATTAAGCAGTTCGGCTTTGACAACTTTCTTCAATGTGTGCTGCTGGAGTAATAGAAGGCAAATAAGAACATCCCAGTCATTAGTCTTTTAAAACCGATCGTAATGCTGTTCCCACCTTCTGCTCTCCAAAGGTTGAAGGAACTATTAGGCTTATAAAAGCCTGCATTTGTCCACCATTAACTAATAACTAATAAACATTTAATATCTTTTCTTCTCTTTAATTCAGCATTCAACATTCGCCGTTACCTTTCATACCAGTGAATAAAGCGATTGATGGGATGGGGACTGCCGATAGAAACTACTGTGGGTCCCGGAGATGTTACACCCGGTATTAGTCCGCTTCTTCTTCCGCCTTCTGACCCGGGTCCGGAAAAGTAGGATTTATTTACTCTTGTTATAGCTCCGGTTGATGTTTGAATTAAAACCGGACTAAGTTCGGAAACTGCGCCGCCGTTTGAATAGTTAAGCTCATAGACACGGCTGTTTCCGCCATAGCTGCAGATATCTGATGTCGGGGCGGTAGTCGCAAAAAATACGGTTCCATTTGAGGATACAGTAGGATCTGAAATCATACGTTCGGAATTAGCTGAGGAGGTAGCCGGGTCCAGATTAATATACCAACCGTTAGTTATATTAGCAGCGGCCGGATCACTTGTAACATCTGTTAATGATCCTGATCCCGATATAGGCGAACATGAGTTGTTGTAGCCGCTTCCGTTATAGCAGGGATCGATAACTCCATATAGATCTCTTTGAGCATCCGAATCATCGGTAGCGGTAAAATATCTGCCGGTTCCGGCAAAAACCCACAGTTTGTTGTTTGTTTTATCTTGAAGTACAGATGTTGAAGCTGTAACCGGGCCGATTCCGCCTATCAGCTTGCTTATTTGCCAATTAGTCGGAGTCTTGTCGTCTGTTACAAGCCGCAGAACACCGCCATCCCAATTTGAACCTTGCTTATAGTTATAGCCAAAATAAAGTGCATCATCGGAATAATTTACGCCCAAGTCTATCACACCGTTAGTAAGCCGCCCGGCAAAGGCATCATAGTTGCCTGTTACGGTAGTATCGCATGTCAAACTTGAAGATCCGGTACAGTTTGATCCGCTCAGCTGCCATTTACGCTCAAGCTTTCCTGTGCCGAGATCAAGCGCATACAAAAACAGCGGCTGATGAATTGTGCCGTTATATTTATCCGGCCCTGATGCAAAAACGACATACCAATTGCCGTTTTTGGTATTATCATCAACTGGATTTCCATCTACGGTTTTCTTGGCCGGAATATGAATTATTGCCGGACCGGTAGTAGAGAATGCCAGATTGTTGTCGGTAAATTCCCATAGCAGCTTTGGATGTTCGGTGTTTGTTATGTCAAGTGCAAAATAGGACGATCTTCCAACTCCTGCAGCCGGGCTGCTAAGAGCCGGCGGGTGTATAGCAGGAGAACTGCTATTACTTGCACCGCATGCTCCGCCCAAACGCAGGCCTCCGATAAGAATAGTCCGCCAGCTATCTTTTGTTTTGATATCATCGGCAACATTGTTGTACGAGGTGTTTGAGCTGTTGTAAACCGAAGCATCCACGATCGTAGGGGTCAAATCCACATAATAAAGATGGCAATAGTTTGGATCGGCATAATATTTTAGATACGGCAGAATATTCTCAGGAATATACGCCCAAAGCTCACTTCCAAGCGGTTTGCCTAACGTTGGCTTACCCGATGTCCCACCCGATTCATATCTATTAAGCGTAAAGATTTTCGAGCCCTGCCCATACAAAACGGTTGGCCTGCCAAGCTTGAATGCATGCAGCATTCCGTCGTTTGCCCCCACAACCACAATTCCCATTCGATCTTTATACGCAGCACTGTCTATGAAATCTTTATATGTCTGATCGCCGTAATCTTTGTAATAGCTTCCAACGGGAATTGAGCTCACAATCTTTGGTGTTGAATAGATGATATCGCCAAGTTTATAAACGCCGGTTTGTCCATCCATTGTCACGGTTCGCGAGCGAAATCCAGAGCTGTCGTCGCCTCTTATATAATTTATCAAATCTGCAGCTGAAGTTGACGATGATGTGTCGAGATAAGGCTCAAGCTTCAAGGCAAAATTAGAGGTAAAAGGCGTTGATGTAAACGGGGCAGATGTACTTCCGCCGCCTGTAGCGGTAAAGATATCTCTTGATGCAGCAGACTGCTTGAACAGTTGGTTTCCGGCATCCCAAACAGGTATTGTATCATTAATAGATATCGTTGCAATTGGCGTTGAGCTGTCTTTTGCTCCGTTTCCATCAGCATCGGCGAAAAGATTGACTTTCGATGGATCGGAGGAATTAAACTCCATAATATAATCTTTTGCAAGATCAAGCGTCGGCCCCGAAGTGTCAGCCGTTGATGTGTAGTTGTCCTCTCTGATATTCTGAGCAAACGGCCCGAGATAATACCAGAAATTCTTAAGATCTCCCGCCCAGCTGATTTCAGTTCCGCTGCTGAATACTTTTTTTGGAAAAAAGAGCGCCTGAACAATATTCGCGCCCGCCTTTCCGCTTGTTGAAACAACCGACGCGGCAGAACCGGAAGAAGCACGTTTGAGGATGTTACTGATTGCCGATTCGAGAGAAATTTTTAACTGATATCCATCACTTGCCTTAAAATAATTATCCGGTATGCCATTACCATTTTGATCCCATTCTGACTCGAGATCCGGTATGCCATTACCATTTTGATCGATAAATCCACCATACTTTGCCGTTTTCTTAAGTATATCCTGCGCTATGGGCGAATTATTAAATGCTAAAACAGTGTATGTCGTCAAATTTTGTTTGCCAGTGAAATCACTTCTCAAATCACTCATGTGCGCCCAGTAAGCTACACCTTCAAGATAATATGTTCCTTGCATATCATTTGCATGTTTTTTCCATTGACTCGAATAACCCTCATTTGCAGCAATCTTATCCATCCATGTTTTTACATTAAAACCATCACTTACATTAGTTAGGCTACTTCCCCAATATCCACCAGGCAGGTTTTCATCCTTTGTCGATTCACCATCTGTTAAGATAATATCAAAGTTTTTTTGACATCTATATTGTATTGGGTCATGTGCCGAATAGTTGCTTTTTTGATATGCACTGGCTTTAATACCAAAATAGCGTGTCGCTTCATACAGAGACTCGGCTAACGGAGTCCATGTAGATGGATTCGTATTTTCAATTTTCGTAACAAGGCTTATATTTGATCCGGGACCAGTAATCCAATCTGAAACATATCCGCCGTCTTTATCATTTCTTCCTCCACCTTCGAATTTATCTCCATAATTAAAAAACATCAGTCCAAATCTCACCTTATCCCATGTTTGTTGCACAACTCCGGTTTGTTCTTCTGATACTTTAACTTTTATATGGTAAGGGCGATCATAATACCAAAATTTGTTACCTTGCCAATATCCCACATAAAAGTTACCATTATAAACAAAAAAGTCTTGTTGACCGGTATATAGAGTATATGGAGTAATGTTAGAATATCTCTTGGCGTAATCTCTATCCGGAGTTTCTGCTCCTATAAGATATTGGGCTGAAGTTGGATTTGCCCTATTAATCTCTTTGCCTCCAACCAGTACCTTTCTTACCACATCAACTCTTCTCATCGTAAGCCAGTTTAAAAAGTTTCCATCCCATGATCCATTAGAGTTCTCATAAAAATATCCTCCACTATTGGTAGAATAGGAATATTTTTTTTGAGAATTAAAGTAACCGTAATATACAGTAGAAGGGCTGAAACTTTGATCTGGATTTTTAGGATCGTTGCCCGTACCTGTCGTTTTATATGCAAAATCATACATACTTCCTGAATTATCCAGAATGATCAGAACATTAGGTATAACAGATTGCGTTACAAACGGAGGAGCAGCGCAATAGCTCGACATTGCTGCAAACGAAGATGACCCGGATATAAAAGAGATAGAAAATACGATACCGATAAAAAATAATATCTTTCTCATTGTGGTCTCTTTACTATTTCAATGCTTTTGACAATATTACTGCCTGGAATTATTTCTAAAATAACGAGATATCCTTTTCTCAACAAATTGGACAATTTTCTTATTTCTATGATTTTCTTTCTACCATTGGGTGATTGGGCAATGCGATATAAACGATGATTGTATAGCTTGGTTTCATTGTTTATTATATAATTCTGCTTCGAATTCGTATATCTGTCAAATATTAA
>CAZAPZ010000006.1:0-24888 GCA_964487285.1 uncultured Campylobacterales bacterium
GATGATGAGCTGTCTATGGTTGAGGCGGCGTTGTTTGTATTTTTTGCAGCGTTCTCAAGCGGATAGACTACATATTTACCTTGATAGTACCAGATTGCCAAAGCCATTAATACGGTAACGGCAAAAAGAAATAGCTGAATTATCAAAACCATGCTTGCATCACTCTTCTTCTCAAAAAGCATGACAGCCTGATTCATAGTTTTAAGCAAGGTCATGTTTGTATTACGAATTACTTTTATAGCATTAGCCGCTTGTGGAGAATCGGGGTTATTTTCAATGATCCTTATGTTTTTCCGGAACGATTTCCATAAACCGCCTACCTGCAATAGTTTTATGCGAATATCCGTATCAGTGGCAGCTTTAAGGTCAATGGTCTTATCACCGTTAAGTAAGCCGTTTAAAATCTTGTCAAAAAGTTTCTCATCTGATGTTAAATTTGTTCTTATATAAGTCGTTTGGTTACTATTCTTAAAAACCATCATATCTGCCGCGTCTTTGCTCATTTTTTGAGTAAGCATTCGTTGACCGCCTGAGATGTTAATCACATGGGCAGTATACTTAATATTCCTCACGCTAATATAAATCATGACTGTGGAAATCAGTGAAATAGCTAAAAAAACCAACAATACCACTGTAAACTTTTTTCTTAGCGATGTTTTGCTAGCCATATTAGGCCTCCTTAAAATTTAGTTTTGTTATTCTTATAAAATAAAAGTCAAAATAAAGCATCAAATAGCATCATTATTTACTAATATTTTACATAAAAATACCCATAAACTATGTTTAGTCAAGTCTCAATGTGCAGCTTTCTTAAAAATTTTTTATCACAAGCTTTTTCTTGAAATAATAATGAATATGAGCATAATCATGGTACATTTTGAAAAAAAAATTGGAGTAGTATGAAACCTGTCGTAGCAGTCGTTGATGATGAACCTGATATTTTGGAAATAGTTTCAATTGCACTCACAAAAGCAAACTTTTTGCCGGAGCTATTTTCAAATGCAAATAATTTGTTTGAATTTCTCGCAAAAAAGCATTGCGATCTCATTGTCTTGGACATTAATCTTCCCGATATGGATGGATATGAGATCTGCAAATTCTTGAAAAAAGATGATATTTACAGGACTATTCCTATTATTATGCTTAGCGCAAGAGGCGAGGAAATTGATAAAGTGCTTGGTCTTGAACTTGGTGCGGATGATTATATCACAAAACCGTTTTCGCCAAGAGAGTTATCCGCAAGAGTAAAATCGGTTTTAAGAAGAGTTAAACCCGAACATGATGAACATAACAAACTTATCAGTATTGATGAAGATGCGTGCGAAGTTCATATAGAAGGAAAATTAATAGAACTGACAGCCACAGAATTTAAGATATTAAGCATCTTAACCAAACGCGGGGGAGTGGTTTTTTCAAGAGAAATGATTTTGGATGAGTTATGGGGCAATGAGAAAATCGTTGTAGATAGGACAATTGATGTTCATATACGACATTTGAGGGAAAAGCTTGGTGAAGCCGGAAATCTGATTAAAAATGTTAGAGGCATAGGGTATAAGTTTGCCCACCGGTAAGTCTCTTTTTTCTAAGATATTTTTTAGCCATATCGTGGCAATTCTATTTTTTGCAACTTTGCTGCTTGTTCTTTCTCTTGGCGTAATAAGAACTTATTTTCTCAATCAGGAAGCTGTTCAACTTAAAAATAGCGCTCTTATTACAATTGTAGATGTTAAGGCATCATTTTCAAACAAGAATTTTCAAACTACCGAATCGATTATTAAAAAAATAGCCAAAAAAATTGGAGCGAGAATAACCGTTTTAAATGCCGGTGGAACTGTGGTTGCAGACTCCGAAAAAGATAAAGGTTTGATAACAAATTATCAGAAAAGACCGGAAGTTAGATCCGCATTAGAAGGAAAGATGGGCAGAAAAGTTAGATTTAGTGCGGCTTTGAAAAAGAAACTGCTCTATGTTGCTATTCCAATACAAAAAGGGAATAAGATTGTAGGAGTAATTAATATAAGTAATTCGTTTGAACCGATAAACCTTCTAATTGATGATTTTGTAGCAAAAATTACACAGATTACTCTGGTAGCTCTCTCTCTTGCACTCTTGCTCTCTTTTATTTTTTCAAAAAATATTGCATCTGATTTGAAAAAACTGGCTGCAGGTGCTAAAAAAGTTGCTTCGGGAAGATTTGATATACAGGTCAAGACTAAAAATTGCGGTGAAATAAAGATTTTAGCCGATAGTTTTAATCATATGGCAGATCAAATAAAACGGTTATTTGGAGAGATTTCTAAGGCGAATGATGAGCTTTCAACCATTATTGAAACCATACCCGATGCCATTGTCGTATTAAAAGATGATAAAATCGAAATTGTAAATTCAAGTTTTCTTAAACTTACCGGATACGATAAGATTATTGGCAAAAGTTATTGGACACTTACCGGTGACAGAAACATTAATGAAGCAATCGAAAAAATATTATCCGATAAAGAGAGAAACGACACCGAACTGAGGATAGGTGGAAAAATCTATAATTATATTGCGTCGGTATTGCTCGGTAAAAAAATAATGATTGTATTTCATGATATAACATCAGTAAAAAATTTAGAGCAAATAAAAAATGATTTTGTTGCCAACGTTTCCCACGAGTTAAGAACTCCGCTTGCGGCAATTAAAGGATTTACCGAAACGCTTAAAGATGAAGAAAAAAACATGGCCAAGCTTCATTATTTAGAAATTATAGAAAAAAATAGTGACAGGTTAACCAGCATTGTGGCTGATCTACTTACTCTTTCGCGAGTTGAAGATAAAACCGCATCTTTATCAATAGAACCTGTTGACATAAGAAAGGAGCTCGAAAATATAGTAAGACTTTTCAATGAAAAAGCATCAAGAAAGAGTATCTTTATTGAAACGAAAATTGATAATAATATGAACATTGTAAATCTTGATTCATATAAATTTGATCAGCTGATGATAAACTTAATTGATAATGCAGTAAAATATACAGATAAAGGCAGGGTTGCAATAAATATAAACAAAAACATAGATGAAATAAAAATTGTTGTTGAAGATACCGGCATCGGAATCCCCGAAAATGAATTGGAAAGGGTTTTCGAAAGATTTTACAGAGTTGATAAATCCCGCTCAAAGGCCGCAGAAGGAACGGGACTCGGATTATCAATAGTCAAACATATTATAGTTTTATTCGGAGGACGGATAGAATTAAAAAGCAAATTGGGCAAAGGTACAAAATTTATAGTTACATTGCCTGCAATCGGCTGAAATCACTTAATGCATAAAATCAATTTTTAACACAATCTTAACAATTTCTTTATCAAAAACTAATAATCATAGTATATCGTTCTTTTTAAATGCGGCCGCATTTAAAAAAAGAATGGAGGGGTTTATGAACAGAGTGTTAAAAGGAATTTTTGTATTGACTTTAATGTTAATGGGTATAAACAGTTATGCAGGAAATATTAATTTCCTTGGAGCTGGGTCCACCTTTGCCTATCCGCTTTATTCAAAAATGTTTAATGTATATCACAATAAAACAGGGATAAAGGTGAATTATCAGGCTATCGGCTCGGGAGCAGGTCAGCGTCAGATTATTGCAAGGACAGTCGATTTCGGTGCATCTGATGCATTTATGAGCAATGCTCAAATGTCAAAAGCTCCTGCCCATCTGCTGCATATTCCTGTTGCCTTAGGCGCTGTGGTTATGACATACAATCTCAATATCAAGGGAAAACTACGATTAACCCCTGCAATCATTGCCGGGATATATCTGGGAAAGATAAAAAAATGGAATAATATTCAAATAAAATCTATCAATCCCCATTTGAATCTTCCTTCAATGAATATCGTTGTTGTTCACAGATCAGACGGCAGTGGAACTACCTTTATATTTACAGATTATCTTTCGAAAATTAGCAAAGAGTGGAAGAGAAGGGTTGGACGTAATACATCGGTTGCATGGCCGGTAGGCATTGGAGGCAAAGGCAACGCAGGTGTTGCCGGTTTGATAAAACAGATACCGGGTGCCTTTGGATACGTCGAATTAATTTATGCGTCTTCAAATAATATGCCTATGGGCTATCTGAGAAATAGCTACGGAAAGTTTGTATATCCCTCGTTAGCTTCCGTAACGGTTGCTGCAAATATAAAAATTCCTGCCGATACCAGAGTCTCTCTGACCAATACGGCTTCTCCGATCGGCTATCCGATAGCAGGCATGACCTGGTTGCTGGTTTATCAAGAACAGCATTATCTGGGAAGATCAAGAGCTAAGGCCAAAGCCTTTGTAAAACTGATTTGGTGGATGACTCATACCGGTCAAAAATATACCAAACCGTTAGAATATTCTCCTCTCCCAAAAAGTGTTGTAAAACTGGTAGATAATATACTCCAATCAATGACATATAATGGTAGATCTATTATAAGATGATACAAACAGAAATATCTTACAAAGATTACAGATTGAGGAACCTTGACAAACGAGGTTCCTCAACAGCCAGAAAGGAAATACTATTTAGATTCTTTCTTGCTGCTGCTGCTGCAGTTTCTGTATCTATTGTGATGGGTATTTTTATAAGTCTTCTGTTTGGTTCATGGAAGTCTATCAATGAATTCGGTTTAACGTTTATATGGAGCAGCGCCTGGAATCCTGCGACAAATATGTTCGGCGCGCTGCCTTTTATTATAGGGACACTTTCGACATCTTTTCTTGCGCTTTTAATCAGCCTCCCATTTTCATTTGCCAGTTCAATATTTCTTTCACTTTATTTGAAAAATGGATGGCTCTCGGGTCTGCTTAAATTCTCAGTAGAATTACTCGCAGGAATTCCCTCAATTATATACGGATTTTGGGGATTATTTGTACTGGTTCCCATTGTTCGCTCAATCGAAATAAAGTTAGGATTTCTTCCTTATGGAGTCGGCATTGCCGCTGCATCGATCATTCTTGCAATTATGATAATTCCTTATGCATCAAGCATGGCAAGCGAGGTGATAAAACTTGTACCGCAAGATTTAAAAGAGGCTGGTTTTGCTATGGGTGCAACCAAATTCGAGGTTATAAAAAATATTATTCTTCCATATGCAGCAAACGGAATATTCTCGGGTATTCTGCTGGCTTTCGGAAGAGCGTTCGGTGAAACAATGGCTGTTACAATGGTTATAGGAAATTCTAACATAATTCCAAAAAATATCTTTAGTCCTGCAAACAGTATGGCAAGTGTGATAGCAAATGAATTTACCGAGGCAAGAGGCGATCTTTATCTATCCTCATTGATTGAAATCGGCTTGCTGTTATTTATAATATCATTCATTATTAATGCAATTGGAAATAGAATAATGAAAAAAATGACTGTGAAAAAGTGAGTTATATGGAAAAGAAACTAAAAGTTAGACAGATTCAGGATAAATTATTTACGGTAATAATAACACTTTTTTCAGCCGCAATAATCTTGCCGCTATTTTTCATAATATTTTATATAGTTAAAAATGGAGCTGCGGAAATCAATTGGCATTTTATCACATCCCTGCCCAAACCGGTTGGAGAAGCAGGCGGAATATTAAATGCCATCATCGGAACAATTGAGCTAATTGGCATCGCAGCACTAATAGCCATTCCGATTGCACTGTTTGCTGGAATTTACATGAAAGAGTTTGAAAAGAGTAAACTTGCCGCTGCCGTTAGTTCATTGACAGACTTGCTTCAAGGGGTGCCGTCAATTGTTATAGGTATAGTATGTTATCTATGGATTGTGCTGCCGCTGAGAAGTTTTTCTGCACTATCAGGAAGTGTGGCTTTGGCCATTATGATGCTTCCGATGATTATAAAATCAACATATCATTCGTTGAAACTTGTTCCCGATTCGCTAAAAGAGGCATCTCTTGCGCTTGGAACCCCGTATTATAGAACCGTTATGAAGGTAATTGTACCGGCTGCGTCCTCGGGCATAATAACAGGTATAATATTGAGTATTTCAAGAGTCGCAGGTGAAACAGCTCCATTACTTTTTACCTCATTCGGCAATCCGTTTATGAACCTTAATATTACCAAGCCTGTCAATTCTTTACCACTTTTAATTTTCAACTACGCTACCAGTCCGTTTTCAGGTTGGCAAAAGCAGGCATGGGGGGCATCACTTATTTTAATCATCATGATCTCTGTTTTGAACTTAATATCTAAAATTATGGAGCATAAATGGAAAACGACATATTGAAAATAGAAAATTTATATGCTTATTATGGCACACTTTGCATTCTGCAAAATATAAACCTGAAATTTACAAAAAACCATGCTATTTCTATCTTAGGTCCATCCGGCTGCGGCAAAACAACATTGTTGAGGTGCATAAACCGAATGCACGAGTTGGCAGATGATGCGTCCACAAAAGGTAAAATCTTATTATCCGACAAAGATATCTATGCTACCGAACCTATGCTTATACGAAGGAGAATCGGGATGGTATTTCAAAAACCCAATCCGTTTCCTACAATGAACATTTACGACAATGTAATAGCAGGCTACAAACTCAACAGCATAAAGCTTAAAAGATCGGAATCGGATAAAATTGTCGAGGAATCGCTTATCAAGGCCGATCTTTGGGAACAAGTAAGAGACAATCTTTATAGAAGAGGAACATTTTTATCCGGAGGTCAACAGCAGAGACTATGCATAGCAAGAGCACTGGCAATGGAGCCGGATATCCTTCTGCTTGATGAAGCAACCGCTTCGCTTGATCCTAAGGCAACTTCAAATATTGAAAAATTAATCCATCAGCTCAAGCATTCTATTACAATAATAGTTGTAACGCATAACATTGCCCAAGCAGCAAGAGTATCAGATTATACGGCGTTTTTGTACTCGGGTGAATTGATCGAATTCGGAAAAACCAGTGATCTGTTTACAACACCGAAAGATAAAAGAACCGAAGAGTACTTAACCGGAAAATTCGGATAAATTAGGAGAAAATATGCTTGAAAAAAAGATAATAGGGGCAAAAAAAGAACTGGTAAAATATGCATGGCTGATTGAAAATATGATTAAAGATTCCATAAGGGGATTGATAAACAAAGACAAAAACATATTGGAAAAAATTCTTATAGAGCACGAACCTGAGGCCGATAGAAGAGAGCTCATCTTAGACAAACTTTGTTTAACTTTAATAGTAAAATATTCACCGATGGCAAAGGATTTAAGAACAATATTGATGATAATGAAAATAAATAATGACTTGGAGCGTATAGGAGATTTATCAACTAAAATATGCAAAAATGCTCTTTTTTTGATAGAACGCCCTCAGGTAAAACCTCTGATCGACATACCGAGAATGGGTGAAATCACGGTTTCCATGCTAAATGACAGCATCAATTCTTTTATAGAAGAAAATTCCGGTGTTGCCAAAGATGTTTTAGACCGAGATGATATCGTTGACGCCTTGAGGGATCAGATTTTGCGTGAATTAATAACATTTATGGGGGGTGATCCAAAAACTATTGAACGTTCGCTCAGACTTCTGAGCATATCCAATAGTTTGGAAAGAAGTGCCGATCTTGCAACAAACATAGCCGAAGATGTTATATTTATCGTCGAAGGCAAAGTTGCAAAACATCAGCCAAAATAGTTTTAACGCTTTGTCCGTATTTTCTTTTGAGCAAATGCTACAATAAAAACGCATGAATTGCTGGGCAAGCAGCTTTGTTATATGTTTATTGTAAAAAAGACCATTTATACTATTATTGTAAGAATGATAAACCTTTTGACACAAATTAAACGAAAATGAACAATTTTATTTCCGTGATAAAAAAAGTAAGCCCGATTACTTGGAAAGTTGGAATCCTGCTTATTGGAATACTTACTATTTCAGAGACAATTTTCGCCATAACTTCTTTTGATAAAGAAAGCAAATATCAGGATTTGATCAAGAATATGAGAATCGTTCTTTTTGTTCCCTCAAATATAAGCAAAGACGGTATCTTAAATACCATACAAGGACAATTCGGGGACACAAAAATTATCAAGCCTCAAGATGCGGCAAAATTGCTACCTAATATTTTAAAAAATGGCATAGATAAGAGTTATATCCAAAAATTGCCCACTGTTATTATCATAACAAATAGCAGTAAACTGTTTAGCATTAAAACTATTGACAAGCTCAAAAGGCTGCGTCATAGCGGAATAAGCATGAGCTTTAATGAGGATAAGATGAATACGCTCTTTCATAATTATAGTATATTCCACATGCATTTTATAATAACAGTTTTTATAGTTATAGTTATAGTTATTTTGTTATATTATATTGTGAGGTTGATTTTCAGAAATGAATCTCAAGCACTTGCTGCTTTTATATGGCATATTGGCGTCGAGAGGAAATTCTTGAATGGCATGGGGAGCCTGTTTTTTCTCTTGATTACTTTAATAGCGACTTTTTTATCGGCAACAGCACTTATGCTAAGTTTTTTCCTAAAATTGTTGGGAGCGGTTGATATTACTGCAGCTATTCTCTCGTTTATAGTTATATTGACGGTAAATATGATGCTATCGGTAGTAATGGCTACCGGATGCTGGAAGGTAAAATGATTCTTACGCTACTGTTTTTTGCGGTAGGAATGCCGGCAAATGTTCAGGAGCTGAAATCCATAAAAAGAAGTATTGCGGTAACAGAAAAAAAGATCGAATATAGAAATAAAAAAATTGCAAATCATAAATATATTATATATCTGTTAAATAAGAAGATAAAAAAGCATAGAAGATTGATAATAGAAAAAAACCATTCCACCAAAAAACTAAATGGAAAAATAAAAATCGCAAAAACAGATGAAAAAATTTTAAGTAGGTTAAAACAGAAAGCTTCCAATGAGACAAGAGCAAGCTTAAAAGAGCTTTATAAGCGTTTGTTTAATAAAAAATCGGCAAATGGACCTATTATAGACAAGATTACAACTTTATATTTTCTTTATAAAAATAGTATAGTCAAAAAATTGGGGAGATTAGAGAAGGCTAAAAAAGTTTATTCGAATAGATTGTCAACCCGTAAAAGAAAAGTGGAATTAATTAAGTATAAAATTTTAAAAAAGGTAAACGCCGAGCGCATTTCAAATACAATATATAAAAAAGCTGTAGCACGTAATCTTCAAGATATAAAAAGACTAAGAAAAAAAAGAATGGCTTTCATTAAGAAAAAAAGTTATTTAGAGAGGATAATTAAGCAGTTATCTAAGAGAAAAAGAAGAATCAATCCGAGTAAGATAAAAATGGAGCGAAGGAGAACTGTTAAAATAAACAGAGGTAATCCGTTTTTGCGATACAAAAAGCGACTTATCTTACCGGTTTCAGGGAGAATTGTAAAAGATTTCGGACTTTATAAAGATAGAAAGTATAACATTTATACCAGGCAGACGGGAATAGATATAAAAGCAAAATACGGTGCGGATGTATCTGCTTCTATGCGAGGTAAAGTTGTTTATGCCGGTGAACTTGAAGGGTATGGAAAAACTGTTATTATAAGACATACGGGTAATTTTTTTACCATATACGGCAGACTTAAGAGATTAAAAACAAAAAAGGGTGAAATTGTGAAAACAAAGGATATTATAGGAACAGCAGGTATTAAACCTATCTATTTTGGTATAAGATACAAAGACAAAGCGGTGAATCCTGAAAAATGGTTAAGGAGATAATAGTGAAGAGAAAATTTGGGCTGCTATTTATAGCGTTATTGTTGTTAACAATAGTTGGTGTAGGCTGGTTAAGAGCCGGAAATTCAGATCCGTACTACGGCAAATTAAAAACATTTACAGATGTACTTTCTATAATAAAAAGTCATTACGTTGATAAATCGGTTGCTCCCGGTAAGCTGGTAACCGGAGCTATAAGAGGTATGGTAAGAACGCTTGATCCTCACAGTACTTATTTCACGCCGAAGGAGTATAAAGCATTTCAAACGATAGCAACGGGAGAGTTTGGCGGACTCGGTATGATTGTTACGCTAAAAAATAATATTCTGACGGTTGTATCACCTATTGAAGGCACTCCCGCCATGCGTGCCGGCATAAAACCGAAAGATAGAATAATAAAAATAAACGGTAAGAATACGCCCGGAATGACGCTTAATAAAGCCGTGCGGCTATTGAGAGGCAAGCCTGACACCTCGGTGGAGCTGACCATTTTGAGAAAAGGTATTCATAAACCGATCGCAATAAAGATAACAAGACAGATAATACATATCCAGAGTGTTAAATCTAAAATGCTGGAAGATAAGATCGGCTATATCAAAATTTTACAATTTCAGGAAAATACAGGAAGAGATACGAAGCGAGCCTTAAAAAAATTGGAAAGCAAGGGTGCAAAAGATCTCATTTTAGATTTAAGAAATAATCCCGGCGGACTTCTTAGCGAAGCTGTAAAGGTATCGGATCTGTTTTTAAAGCATGGCATAATTGTCAGTATGAAAGGAAGAAATCCCAAAGATGTCACAATATTTAGAGCACATAATGATGGTAATGAGCCCAGAGGCAATATGATAGTGCTTATAAACGGCGGTTCGGCAAGTGCATCGGAGATTGTTACAGGGGCTTTACAGGATGACAAAAGAGCAATTATAATGGGAGAGAGAAGCTTTGGCAAAGGTTCGGTTCAGACGCTTTTTCCACTTTCAAACGGTGGGGCTTTAAAGCTCACAACGGCTAAATATTACACGCCGAGTGGAAGATCGATTCAAGCGGTGGGTATTACACCTGACATAGTAGTACCCGAAAAGATAATCCTCGGGAAAGAAAAGAGTCCGTTGGGAGGCATAAAAGAGTCCGATCTGCCCCATCATTTTAAGGCTGTACCGACAGTCGGCAAAAAAAAGGTTAGCAAGCCGCTTCCGAATATAAAAGATTATGAACTTGAAAGAGCTGTTGACCTGCTAATAGGTTTAAGGATTGCCAAAGGTATTGAAGCAGAGAAAAAATAAAAAGGGGCATAAAATCAAGTTTAAACCTCTTTTGATTACCGTTGCAGCAATACTATTAATAGCTGTTTTTACAATATTAATACACCGGACCGTTAGTACAAAACAATCAATTGTAAAAGCTAAACGGCCGGTTATTAAAGTTGTTCCTCCCTTAACGGTTAAGCCTGTGATAAAAGCTAATTTGCCGAAACTTGCTATAATTATAGATGATGTAGGCTACGATAATAAAACATTGAAGTCTTTTATTAAACTTAATCTTCCTCTTACATACGCAATACTTCCAAACGCAACATATTATAAAGATAGTATTGCTATATTAAAAAAGAGGCACATAGGTTATATGCTTCACATGCCTATGCAGCCGCATGATTATCCTAAAATTAATCCTGGAAAGAATGCTTTGCTGCTTAGTATGGGAAATAGTGAAATTAAATACCTTACTGAAGCTGCTATTAAAAAAGTAGCCGGAGCTATTGGAGTAAATAATCATATGGGTTCGGCTTTTGTGCAGAACAAACCGAAGATGATGGCATTTCTCTCGGTGTTGGAGAAACACAATCTGTTTTTTGTGGATAGCGAAACAACCAATAAAACAGTCGGGTGGAAAATTGCAAAATATGACGGTATGAAATATGCAAGGAGAAACATATTTCTCGATGATATGGATAATGTCAATTATATAAAACGGCAGATTTTTAAAGCCGTAGAATTTGCCAAGCGGCATGGGCAGGCTATTGCCATAGGTCATGATAAGCCTGCTACGGTAAAAGCCATCGCAGAAACAAAAAATAAAATTAACGGAGTAAGACTGGTATTAGTCAAAACGCTTGTAAAATGAAGATTCTTGCTATAGATACATCTTGTGATGATACTTCCAGTGCAGTTGTCGTAGATGGCAGAGTCGCTTCAAACATTATTATGTCTCAAGACGAAATTCATAAAGATTACGGTGGGATCGTACCTGAGGTAGCTGCAAGAACACATTTTCTTCATATTGCAGAGGCTGTGAAGCGAGCGTTATTTGTCTCAGGCAATACACTTGAAGACATAGATAAAATTGCAGTAACAAAAGGGCCTGGACTTATCGGTTCGCTTCTTGTTGGGGTTTCGTACGCAAAAGGTATTGCATACCGCTTTAATAAAAGGCTTGTAGGCGTAAATCACCTTGAAGGACATCTCTATGCGCCGTTTATTGGAAAAGTTGTAGAATATCCCTTTATAGCCCTTGTAGTTTCAGGCGGGCATACTGCATTATACAAAGTTTTAAATAGCAATGATATCCGAATTATAGGTAAAACGCTTGATGATGCAGCCGGCGAATGCCTTGACAAAACTGCGAGACTATGGGGTCTTGGATATCCCGGCGGCAAAGCCGTTGATATAATAAGTAGGGCGGGCAATCCGAAACGATTTAAATTTCCAAGAATAGCATTTTTACATGGGAACTTCAGCTTTAGCGGACTTAAAACCGCTGCAATACGATTCAGCGCAGAGAATACGGATGCTGTAAAAAACGATATTGCCGATGTAGCTTCGTCTTTTCTTGAAGCCGTTGTCGATACTTTGATACTCCATTGTATAAAAGCCTGCAGGAAAGAGAATATAGATCGATTGGCCGTTTCAGGCGGTGTATCAGCCAATAAAAGATTAAGGGAAAAACTGAAAAAGACATGTGTCGGGGAACGAATTGAACTAATTTTTCCAGACATAGAATTTACAACGGATAACGCTGCAATGATAGGTTATACCGCATTTCTGAAAGGTGAATCGGAATCCTTTGATATGGATGCAATTTCATCTATCACATTATGAAAAAGGTTCTTCTCGTAGGAAAAGCCAATTCAGGCAAGTCCACACTTTTTAACTGTCTTACAGGAAGAAATATTTCAATGGTAGGAGATACTGTAGGATTAACACGCGATGTGATAAGACAGGTGATACACAGAGATGGAAAAGCAGTGTTACTCATAGATTCAGGCGGTCTGGGAGAACGTTTCACTGCCGCTGTTTCTGAAAAAAGGGATGCTGCAATGCAAGAAGCCGACAGCATTATTTTTCTTCTTTCCGTTCACAGCAGGTATGATGATAAAGATGAGAAATTATACCGTAAGCTGCTTAATTTAGGTAAACCGTTTATCGTTGCTATTAATAAAGTCGATAACATTGACATTATTATTGACCAAAGTTTTTATCGATTGAACAAGTTTTCTAAAATATCGGCTGCCCAAAAGAAAATTGATGATATTATACATTTTATCTTTGACAATATAACTTATCGGCAAATAGAAGAAACTAAGGCAGACTATGCCATGAGAGTGGCCATAGTGGGAAGGCCTAATGCAGGAAAATCGTCAATTATCAATCGAATTTTAGGGAAAGAACAAAATATTGTTTCTGAGATCGCAGGAACAACCATTGATACTATAGATAGTCTTGTTAAGACTAATTATGGAAATTTTATCTTTATAGATACTGCAGGCTTAACTCGAAAGAAAAAGGACGAAGATTGGGAAGTTGCAAAGGCAAAAGCATTGTCTATGATAGCAGCCGCATCTATAGTAGTGTTGATTTTTGACATTGGCGAATCGATTACAAAAGAAGATATAACAATTATGCAAAGTGCAGTTCACAATAAAAAAGGGCTGTTGATCATTGCAAATAAAGTTGACAAAACAGATATTGACAAAGTATATTATAGAAAATGGTTTAAACGGCAATACAAGTTTCTCTCTAACTATCCGCTAATATTTACAAGTGCAGTGACAGGCTATAAAGTAGGGTCAATACCGGCTTTTATTAAAAGAGCGTCAGATGCCTTAAGACATCGTTTATCAAAGAAAGAGCTTGACCGGTTTTTTAACGAATTTCTTGCGAATAAAGATATTTCGTATATATATCAGAAAGTTGAGATATATCCGCTATTCGTAATAAAGGTTAAAAAAGAGTATAATAACCATACCACGAGATATGTGCGGAATCAATTATATAAGAATTTTGATTTTTTAGGGGCGCCCATTGAGATAGTGGTTATGAGATCGGAAAAGAGAGGTAAAATAAAATGAAGCATTTTTTAAAATTATCAGATCTTAGCATTGATCAGCTATATGAGGTTTTGAATATGGCAAAACTACTCAAGAAAAATCCAATATCTGATGATATGAAAGGCCGAACACTCGGCTTACTATTTGAAAAACCTTCCACAAGAACGCGAGTGTCTTTTGAAAGCGGATTTTATCAACTAGGTGGAAACTGCGTTGTTATTACGCCGCAGACAAGCCAGATATCACGAGGTGAAACTCTATCCGATACTGCACGTGTATTGTCGCGATATCTTGATATGATTGTGATTAGGACATTTGGGCATAAAAGAATAGAAGATTTCGCGCTAAATTCATCTATTCCCGTTATCAACGGACTTACGGATATGACGCATCCTTGTCAGGTTTTAGCGGATCTTTTAACTATACAGGAAAAAATTGACAAAAATTTTAAAAATATTAAGGTTGCGTATTTTGGAGACGGTAACAATATGGCTAATTCCTGGATAGAAGCCGCAGCTATGTTTGGATTTCACCTTTCGATTGCAACGCCCATTGATTTTTCTCCGTCGGCATCTCTATTTTACGATGCAATTCGACATAGCGATAAAGATAATATTGAAATTACCGATAATCCATTAAAAGCAGCTTCGGATGCCGATGTTCTTTATACCGATGTATGGCAAAGTATGGGAGAAAAGGATAATGATGCTAAAATGAACGCTCTTGGCGACTATCAGATAAACGACAATCTATCAAGATTAGCTCAACCGGATTTTTTATTTATGCACTGTCTTCCGGCACATATTGGAAAGGAAGTATCCGAATCGGTATATAAAGGAGCTCATTCGGTTGTATATGATGAGGCCGAAAATAGGCTTCATGCGCAAAAAGCATTGATGGTAATGTTAAATAAACTAAATTTAGAGGAGATATGATGGAAAAAATTAAAAAGGTCATACTTGCCTATTCAGGCGGACTTGACACATCAATTATAGTAAAATGGCTTAAGGATAAGTACGAATGTGAAGTTGTATGCTACACGGCAGATCTCGGTCAAAACGAACCTCTGCAGCCGATCAAAGAAAAAGCTTTGAGAACCGGAGCATCGGCAGCATATATAGAGGATCTCAAAGAAGAGTTTGTAGAGAACTATATCACAGGCGCAATAAAAGCGGATGCTCTTTATGAGGATAAATATCCAATGGCTACAGCTTTTGGCAGACCGCTTATAACGAAACGGCTCATAGATATTGCCCATAAGGAAAATGCGGATGCGATATGTCATGGTTCTACTGGAAAGGGCAATGATCAAGTGAGATTTGAGGTGTCGGCAGCTGCTCTTGATCCTGCTATTAAGGTAATTGCACCGTTAAGAAACTGGGAGATGAAAAGCAGAGACGATGAAATTGATTATGCGAAAAGATACGGAATTGATGTTCCTATTACATTAAGTTCTCCATATAGTATAGATAAAAATATATGGGGAATTGCAATTGAGTGCGGGGTTTTGGAAAATCCGATGAATAGAGCACCTGATGATGTATGGAGTATAACCGTTAATCCCGAGAAAACGCCTGATGATGCAAGGGAGATTACTTTAAGCTTCAAAGAGGGAAAACCTGTTGCTATAGATGGCAAGCAGATGAGACTTATTGACATTATAGTTTATCTGAACAAACTCTGCGGATCATATGGGATTGGAAGAATAGATATGGTGGAAAATCGTCTTATCGGAATAAAATCTCGAGAGGTTTATGAAGCTCCTGCGGCAATAACTATAATAACAGCGCATAAAGCATTGGAAGAATTGGTTTTTGATAGAGAAGCAGCTCATTTTAATTCTATCATGAGCAATAAATATTCTGAACTTGTATATTACGGATGGTGGTTTTCCGATCTAAAAAAAGCTCTTGATCAATATTTCGACTCATTGCAGAAGAATGTGACCGGAGATGTAAGATTAAAACTATATAAAGGAAGTTTAACTGTTACAGGTAAGCAATCGCCTAATTCGCTTTATAATGAAAAGCTTGCTACTTATGGAAGAGGCGATGATTTTAAACATATTTACGGAGAAGCGTTCTGCTATTTATGGGGACTTCCGCTCCGCGTTAACGCAATGAACAAACAAACTTAAGTCAGGGTTTTTTATGAAATACGGTCAGGAGGCTATAGAACAATCATCGCTTGAGAGATGGGAGAACCGTGTAACCGGTCATAGTTATACGGTTAACATGCAATTTCCAGAGTTTACCTGTCTTTGCCCGCATTCGGGATATCCGGATTTTGCTGTTATTAAAGTTGAATATATTCCTGATAAGTATGTTGTTGAATTAAAATCTTTAAAGTTATATCTAAACGGCTTTAGAAATAGATATATATCGCATGAAGATTCAACAAACGAGATTTATAGCGCTTTAAATGAACTATTAAATCCTAAATTTATAGAAGTTACAGGTGATTTTGCCCCAAGAGGAAATTTAAAAACAGTGGTGAGAGTGTCAAGCGGCAAGAGTATATAGTAAAAAATTATGAAACAACACAAGTGGAAGAGCGAAAGTCCTTCCGAAACGATCGCCATAGGAACGGTTATTGGAAGATGGGCAAAGATTATATCAAAAGTAAGACCTGCGGTCATATTTTTAGAGGGAAATATGGGTGCTGGAAAAACTACAATAGCGCGGGGGATTTTAAATGGAGCAGGTATTAGAACAGATGAGTTTGCAGGCAGCCCGTCATATACGATTGTCAATCAATATAAAAGTGATTTTGTTATTAATCATATTGATCTTTGGAGATACAAAAGCGGCATTGATGAAATCTTGATTGAAGAATTTTTCGACTATCTTAATGCAGAGATTGCTATTGTAGAATGGGGAAATTCGCTTCGTAAAGCAGTGGACAATTATTATGAGCTGCAAATATCGGGAGGTGAGAAACGTACTATAGAAATGACTGCAAGATAGATGGAAAAACAAAAATATATGCCGTTATAGGCAGCCCTATTGGACATTCGATGAGTCCTAAAATACAAAATGAGCTTATAGGCAATACTAATGCGGTTTATATTCCTATTGAACCCGATAATTTTCACAATGTGATAGTTGCACTTAAATCTATAAAAAATTTTATGGGAGCAAATGTTACCATACCATATAAAGAATCAATAATACCGTATCTTGACGAAATTTCTAACGATGCTGCATTTTGCGGGGCAGTTAATACCATATATAAAGTCGGGGGCAAATGGTTTGGTGCAAATAGTGATATTTCGGGCTTTTCCGATGCACTTAAATATGATCTAAAATTCGATTCCGAAGGGAAAAGTATAGCTTTACTTGGTGCCGGCGGAGCTGCGAGGGCTGTTGTCACTGCAATAGGAGATAGCGCTGCTTCTATAACTATTATAAACAGATCATTGAAAAATGCAGAAAAACTGGCGAAACTATTTTCCGGTAAACTGAAATGCAGATTTAAAATAAAAGAATGGGGCGAGGATTTTAAAGCTGATCTAATCGTAAACGCAACATCAATTGGGCTTCAGGGAGATATGCTTCCGATCGGTTTAAAAGATGCCTCGTTATTTGACCTTGTATATTCCGAAATTGATACGCCGATAGTTGCTTTATATAGGAGTCATAATAAACCTGCCATAGATGGAAAGCAAATGCTGTATAGACAAGCAAAAGCCAGTTTTGCTATTTGGAAAAAGGTGTAAAATAGATGTATTTGGGAGAACTGCTTGTATGGTCTAGTAAAATAACAGACGAACAGTTGAATAAAGCTCTTGAGATTCAAAAAAAGACGAAACAGCTGCTTGGTCAAATTATTGTGGAACGGGGATATATTACCGAAGATGAGCTTATGCGTTATCTATCTCAAAAAATGGGTATTGCATATAAAAAATTGACAGAATCCGATATAGATAAAAAGGCTGTGGCATTGGTTCCCAAGAGTATGGCGAAAAAATACCAGATCATGCCTGTAAGTACTCATGTCAACAAGATAGGAATAGCCATGTCTGATCCTACCAACCTTTTAGCTATTGATGATATAAGTTTTGCTACAGGGATGAATACAGTTCCAATTCTTTCAAAGCAGTCTGATATATTGCGTCTTATTGATGTTTTTTACGGCAAAACGGGTACACAAATCGAACAAGCTGACTCTGAAGATACGGGCGAACTTGTGCTGAATGATGACGCTGAATTTGATTTGCAGGAAATTGTTGAAACCGGTTTTGATATTGATGAAGTTGAAAAGAGCTCAAAAGAGAAACCCATCATCCAATTTGTAAACAAAACCATATATCATGCTGCAGCTAACGGGTGTTCGGATATACATTTTGAGCCGTATGAAAACAGTTTCAGAATTAGGCAGCGAATAGACGGGATGCTTGAAACTGTGAGTAATCCTCCAAAGAAGTTATCACCTGCTATAATTAGCCGTATTAAGATTATGTCAAAACTTGATATAGCTGAACGCAGATT
Source organism: uncultured Campylobacterales bacterium (assembly GCA_964487285.1). Lineage (GTDB taxonomy): Bacteria > Campylobacterota_A > Desulfurellia > JAADFJ01 > JAADFJ01 > CAZAPZ01. The sequence goes on from CAZAPZ010000006.1 coordinate 18,511, forward strand.
ACCTCAAGATGGCAGAATAAAAGTCCGCTTAAACATAGACGGTGAAAAAAGATCCATAGATATACGAACTTCTGTAACACCAACTTCGTATGGCGAGAAAGCTGTTATGCGACTATTGGACAAAAAAAATCTCAAAACCGATCTTAGAGATCTTGGCCTTGAAAGCAACGATCTTGATAAATTTAAAAAGGCGCTTAGTTCACCATACGGTATTATTCTAGCGACCGGTCCTACCGGTTCCGGCAAATCGACAACGCTTTACGCAGCTTTGAGCAGTTTGAATAAAAACGATGTTAATATTATGACAGCTGAAGATCCTGTTGAGTATAGCATTCCAGGTATGAACCAGATTAATGTTAAAGAATCTATCGGATTGACATTTGCCACTGCTCTGAGGAGTTTTCTCAGACAAGATCCTGATATTATTATGGTTGGTGAAGTAAGGGACGAAGAAACAGCCGATATTGCAGTAAGGGCGGCATTGACAGGACACCTTGTTCTCTCAACAATTCACACGAATGATGCAGCTTCTACAATATCCAGGTTAGTTGATATGGGTATAGAACCGTATTTGATTACCAGCTCGCTAAATTGTATTGTTGCTCAGAGACTGGTTAAAAAAATATGTTCTGCATGTAAGCGAGAAGTTGATATCCCCGCATCTTATCTAATTGAAATAGGATTTGACAAGAAAGATATTGACAATATTCACGCATATGAAGGAGCAGGCTGCAAGCAGTGCAGAAATACAGGATATAAAGGGCGAATGGCAATTTATGAACTACTTGAAATAACCGAACCGATGAAAACAGCTATTCTGAAAAGAGATTCTGCCAGTCAATTGAGGGAACTTGCAAAAGGAGAATCTATGATTACTCTAAGAGAAAATGGGCTAAAAAAAGTGCAGGAAGGCATGACTACGATTGAAGAAGTTTTAAGAACTACAACTGTTATATAAGAAGAGAATATAGAATTTAATAAATATAAAACTGTTTTTAGTATGTTTATCCTATCTTAAAAATAAACGGAGGAGGTGATATGAACACAGATGCCTTGCATAAGAAAGATATGAACACCATGTCACTGCAGAATATTTTGCGTGTTGGCGTTGCCGAAGATGCGTCAGATCTTCATATAGTTGCAGGACTTCCTCCGATGATTCGAAAAATGGGCGAGCTTGTTGCTATTAAAGGTTATAAAAAATTGATGCCGAATGATACTATGCATCTGTGCTATTCGGTTATGACTGACAACCAGCGTCATAGGTTTGAAACCGATCTTGAACTTGATTTTTCATTCGGAATAGCAAAAGTTGCACGATTTAGAGGCAATATCTCTTTTCAGAGAGGCTCAATTGCAGGAGCATTCAGGACTATACCGACTTTTATACCTCCGTTTGAAGAACTCGGTATTCCTAATATTGTGCAGAATTTTACCGATCTTCCGAAAGGAATGATACTCGTTACAGGTCCTACGGGATCTGGTAAAAGTACTACACTTGCTTCAATGATAAATAAGATTAATCATACTAAAAATGCCCACGTTATAACCATAGAAGATCCCATTGAGTTTATATATACACATGATAAATGCGTTATCAATCAAAGAGAGGTTGGAACCGATACTTTATCTTTTTCTGAAGCGTTGAAAAGATCACTGAGGCAGGATCCGGATATTATACTCATTGGAGAAATGAGAGATCTTGAAACGATAAGAATGGCGCTGCGGGCTGCGGAAACCGGTCATCTTGTTTTTGCAACACTTCATACAAATTCTGCAGCTCAAACAATCAATCGAATTATAAATGTATTTCCTGCTGATGAACAGTCTCAGGTGAGAACAGAGCTGTCACTGGTTCTTGAAGGAATTGTAAGCCAAACATTACTAAAAAAGATTGATAACTCCGGTAGAGTTATGGCAATGGAAATCCTTGTTATGAATGATGCCATCAGAAATCTGATACGCGAAGATAAAATACATCAAATATATGCAACCATGCAGATGGGCCAAGCAAAGTATGATATGAAAACCATGAATCAGTCTTTATATGAGCTATATAAAAAAAGGAAGGTTGGTGCAGAGCAAATTGTTGCGGTGTCCGGAAAAAAAGAGGAATTAGAAAAAATGGTCAAAAGGAGAATCTGACATGGCCTCTTATGTGTGGGAAGGGAAGACAAAGAGCGGTCAAAAAAAGAACGGCGAAATATCAGCTGCTAATAAAAACGAGGCTATGGAAAAACTCGCAAATGAAGGATTGTTTGTAAATAATATTAGAACAAAAAGCATAGAAATAAATCTAAAACTGTTCAAGCAAAGAATAAAAGATAAGAATATTTCGCTATTTACAAAAGGATTTTCAGTTATGATAAGTTCAGGACTCACACTCTTGGATTCATTGGAAATACTTGAAGACCAAGAAACAAACCCTGAGTTTAAGAAAATTATAAACAAAATACGTTCAAAAGTTGAGAGTGGTTCTACCTTAGCACATGCAATGTCTGAACATGAGAAGATATTCTCCTCATTGTATGTGAATCTCATAGATTCAGGTGAAAAGAGCGGTACATTGGAAGATGTAACAAAACGACTTTCCACATATTTGGAAAAGACGATCGCTCTTAAAAAAAAGGTCAAAGGGGCGATGATATATCCTGCCATTGTTTCATCAGTGGCCGCAGCTGTTGTTGCGTTGATACTTATTGTCGTTATACCAACTTTCGAATCTCTCTACGGAAGTGCGGGTATGCTGCTTCCGCTTCCAACGCGTATTGTTATATCTTTAAGCGAATTGTTGAGATCATATTTTATATATCTTGTTTTAGCAATAATGGCTGTTGTGTATTTTTTACGATATTCTTATAGGAAAAGTTACAGATTTAGAAAATTAGTTGATGGTATGATACTTAAAATACCTGTTTTTGGTCTTCTAATTAAGAAATCTTCAATAGCAAGATTTACAAGAACTCTCGGGTCGTTAATGAAAAGCGGAGTTGCAGTGCTTGATGGGTTTGATCTTATAGCGAGAACAGCCGGAAATGTAATAATTGAAGAGGAATTGAATAATGCGAAGCAGATGATCGCAGGAGGATCTTCAATAGCTGAACCAATGAAACAATCAAACATTTTTCCTCCCATGGTTGGTCATATGATAGCGGTAGGTGAAAAAACCGGTAAGTTAGATGAGATGTTAGATAAAACGGCTGATTATTATGAAGCGGAAGTGGATGATACCGTAGCAAATTTATCAACATTGATTGAACCGATTGTAATAGTATTTCTCGGTACCATAATAGGGTTTATTGTTGTCTCTATGTATCTTCCTATCTTTGAGCTTGGAAATGTTATTAAGTAGTATGATTTTCGCCTAACATTTTTCCACACTATAGCTTTCTTTTTATTCTGTTAGCAGAGCGTTTTACTCTTTATTAACTTGACCTTACACGCGCACAACTACTGTTGCCTGCGCCAAAAAGGCATAGATAAACATTACTATCGGACTGTGGCGGACTGTGGTTTTTATTAGGCCCATAGAGTTACGGTTATTAAATCGCTGAATATGCGGCGCAATCTTTTTTTGTCTTTACTGTCAATTATTTACAAATCATGGGCATCATCTTTTTTTCCAATCAGCTCTCTCAATTTGTCTCCACTGATCGTTTCTTGCTTTATTAATATATTAGCTACCTTTTCTAATTTGCTGCGGTTAGCCTCTAAAATTGATTTGGCAGAATTATGAGCGTTTTCCAATATCTTTTTTATACTTACATCCATAGCATATTTTGTTTTATCGCTTATATCCGCTCTATAGCCGTAAGGATTATTCAACATTGGGTTTTGCTGTTCTTCTAATATAACCGGACCTATAGTGTCATCCATTCCAAATCGAGCCACAAGAGAACGAGCCATATCAGTAGCTCTTGCAAGGTCATTTTGAGCTCCGGTTGACGGATCGCCAAAAATTATTTCTTCGGCAGTTCTGCCGCCAAAAAGCATTGCTATTTTATCTATGAGCTCGCCCTTGCTCCATAAGTATTTATCCTCAAGAAGGCGTTGGGATGTGTAGCCTAATGCAGCAATTCCTCTTGGAATAATAGATATTTTTTGTACAGGTTCGGAATGTTTTACTGTTTCCGCAACTATGGCATGGCCTGTTTCATGATAGGCTATAATCTTTTTTTCATTCGGATTAATCCGCCTGCTTTTCTTTTCCAGCCCAACCTGCTGACGTTCTATAGCTTCTTCAAGATATTTCATAGAAACCGTTTCAGAATCTTTTCTGCCCGCTAAAAGCGCTCCTTCATTTACAATATTTTCTATATCAGCTCCAACCAATCCAATGGTTTGCTGACCTAATCTTTTCGGATCAACATCATCATCAACTTTTATCTTTTTTAAGTGAAGTCTGAATATTTCCTCTCTACCCTGAAGGTCGGGTTTATCTACCAGAATCTGACGGTCAAAACGACCCGGCCTTAAAAGCGCAGGATCTAAAACTTCAGGTCTATTAGTTGCAGCGAGAATTATTACACCTTTACCGGAGTCAAATCCGTCCATCTCCGCTAAGAGCTGATTTAACGTTTGTTCTCTTTCGTCATTTCCGCCTGTTATAGAGCTTATACCCCTGCTCTTACCAATTGTATCTATTTCGTCAATAAAAATTATGCATGGCGACATCTTTTTGGCAGTTTCAAAAAGGTCCCTCACCCTTGATGCACCCACTCCTACAAACATTTCTACAAATTCAGATCCCGATATACTGATAAAAGGTACGCCTGCTTCTCCTGCCACCGCCTTTGCAAGCAACGTTTTGCCTGTTCCCGGAGTGCCCACAAGGAGAACACCCTTGGGCATTCTCCCTCCAAGCCTTTTAAATCGTTCAGGCTGTCTGAGAAACTCAATAATCTCTTCGGTTTCCTCTTTTGCTTCCTGTTCGCCTGCAACATCATCAAATGTTGTATCGGGTCTTTTGTTTGTGTAAACACGATATTTGCCTTTGCCAAAACCGAATATACTTGAGCTGGAACCTTTCATTTTTTTACTGAAAAGATACCAGATAAAAAACAGCACACCGAATGGCAATATCCATCCAAAGATAAGGTTTTTGAGCAAGTCGGACGATATTGTTCCGTTCACCTCAACGCCATGTTTCAATAAAAGAGGAATAAGCTGCTTGTCATTTACTCTGACAGTTGAAAATCGCGTAGATATGTTACCTGATGAATATGCGCCTTTTATAATATCTTTTTCGATGGATACTTTTTTTACGGCATTTGCATTTACGAGTCTAATAAATTCGCTATAGCTTATTACCGTATTGGGAAATTTAACAAATGATTGATACATATATATCATTGCAATAGCAGCCACGATATACCAAATTAGGATCTGCGGTCCTTTAGGAAGGTTAAACTTAGGTACCTTTTTATCCATTTTTCTAATTCCTACCTATATATGTGATGTTGAATTGATATAATAATATGCTAATAATCAATATTATTTATCCGATATCAATAGTAATATAAATTGTAGATTTACCACGGTGAATGAGGAGAAGTATAGGACTTTTTTTCAAAGCATCTTTAGAAAGTTTATTGAAATCTGCAATATTTTTTACCTGTTTTCTATTAATTTCTAAAATTACATCACCTGGCATAAGCCCCGATTGATTTGCTATTGAACCGGGCGTTATACTTGTGATGACAACCCCGCTTGAGGCATCAATTCTAAATTCTGATTTTATATTAGGTGTCAGAGGCGAAACGGCTATACCCAATTTTTTATTTGATGATGTACTATTTTTAACCGTACTCTTAATGCTGAGTTTGGCAAGTGTAGCACTTTTATAGATAGTTTCTCCGTTTCTTATAAGACCAATGGTTACTTGTGATCCGGGAGGATATGATCCTATCGCTATGGCAAGACCAGTAGGACCTTTTATATTTTTGCCATTTACTTGCGTTATGACATCTCCGCGTTTTATTCCCGCAGCTGCTGCCGGCTCGCCTTTAACGACTTCCGAAACAAGTGCCCCGTCTCTATTTTTTAAATTAAAAGATTTTTGAATATCAACTGTTATCGGTTGCATATATACGCCAAGATAACCTCTTACCACATGTCCTTTTTTTAGTTGAGGAAGAAGAGCTTTGACCATATTTATAGGTATTGCAAATCCTATACCCTGCCCCGATGCTATAATTGCCGTGTTTATGCCAATTGCTTCGCCATAAATATTGACAAGCGGTCCACCTGAATTTCCAGGGTTTATAGCTGCATCGGTTTGTAAAAAATGATCGTAAGGTCCTTCTCCGATAACTCTTCCTTTTGCGCTTATAATTCCAGCTGTAACCGTTCCGTTTAATCCGAACGGATTACCAATGG
>CAZAPZ010000006.1:24898-31034 GCA_964487285.1 uncultured Campylobacterales bacterium
AGAACGGAATCGCCAACCTGTATTTTAGTCGAATTGCCCAGTTTTATAGTAGGCAGATTTTTTGCATCTATTTTTACAAGTGCAATATCTGTTTTTTTATCGGCGCCTATTACTTTACCTTTATATACCTTTCCATTGGGCAGCCTTACCTTTATCTCATCCGCTTTATCTATAACATGGTCGTTTGTAAGTATAAATCCATTAGGTGATATTATAAATCCCGATCCCAGCGAACGTTCAATATATTTTCTCGGTGTATTGGGCAAACCTCTGAAAAACTGGCTGAAAAAGCGGTTAAACGGATCATTGTTGTTACCTTTAAAAAAATAGTGGAAATTTCCGAGCGATTTATTTATAACAGTATGAGATGTGCTGATATTCACAACAGCCTTCAGGTCTTTTGCGCTTATTGCGCTAAAGCTGAGCGGTTTTTTCGGCCGGCTGAATATGGATGCAGATGCAACACCTATATTTGTTAGAAATATAGCTGCAAATAGTGTAACTAAAACCTTTTTCATTTTTCTCTCTCCTAAGTTATTTTAATTCGTATATTATACCATTTCGCGCCGAAAGATAGAGCTTTCCATTATGAAAAACCGGCCTTGCAATAAATCCAGAAGAATTTAGTTTTTCTTTCCATAAAATCTTTCCATCGTATGATATTGCATAAACATACCCTTTAATCGTAGGCTGATACACTATTCTGTCAAGCATTATTGCACTTGCTATTAAAGGTTTTTTGCTGAGCTTAATTTTCCATAGCAGGCTGCCTTCAGCCGTATCGTAAGCCGAAAGTGTTCCGTCGGTTCCCGAGACAATAAGTTCGGTCGGGCTCAATACAAGATCGGTGACGGTTGGACTGCCTCTGGTTCTCCAAAGCATATTAAAATTTTTATCGTATGCGGCTATGATGCCGTTTACAGATGCTGCATAGATATTTCCTATAAGATCAACTACAGGAGTTGAATCAATATCATTAAGCGTGTTAGGATTTCCTATGTTGGGATTTATCATTGCAGAGTTAATAATCGAACCGTTTTTAACTTTATATATATACCCGTTAGATGTAGCTGCAATTATGCTGTTACCGATATATGGAGCTGCACTGCCTTTCATACTTATAAACGAATTTAAAAAATGGGTATTCCATAGCATATTGCCGTTTTTTACTGCGTATAGCGTTGAGTTGTCATCAAAAAAGTATGCTATACCGTTTTTGCATACGGCGGCTGAGTATATCGGAGCGTTTGCTTTATGTTTATGTAAGCTGTTATGAACTATATCGTATGAATAAATATTACCGTTTACATCGGAAAAATAGAGCCAATTTTTTGTTACGCATCCTGTTTCCACTATGGCTGAATGCACTTTTTTTAACTTCCTAACGCCATTACTATTAATTTCGTAAAGCCACCCAAGCTTATCACCGATAAATAGGTCATTTTTATAAATAACAATATTTTGCCTTGCCAGTTCGCCTACGTTGAATCTTCCGACCACTTTAAGAGGCGGCTGCAACTTATCCTTATGCCAGTTGAATGTACCTTTTTCTATTAAACTATTTTTGTAAATTATATTATTTTTTGACGTAATTATTTTTGTATTAACCGAATTCTTGGCACAGCCTGATATAAATATTAAAGCTATTAAGATAATGACTTTTCGATTCATTTTATTTTCCCCAATAGATTTTCATTGTTGTTTAATACATTACGGGTTTGAATATCCGAAAGCCCCGCTCCTCTTAAGATTGATATAGCCTTATCCCGCGTTAGAAGGTCATTGATGGAATGCGTATCTGAATCAATCACCATTTTAGCTTTATATTTTAGCGATAGTCGTGCGACATGTCCATTTGTTAAACAGTGGCCGTGCCGAGATGTTATTTCCAGAGCAACACCACCGGCAGCTGCAAGTCTTACATCTTCGTCGCTGATTAATCCGGGATGAGCCAAAATATCAACTCCGGCTTTTATGGCTGCTCTATTTGTGCCCTCTTTTACAGGTTCAACGATTGTTTCACCATGAACTACAACTATTTGAGCTCCAAGCGAACGCGCTTTATTAACCAAATCCGCTATAACAACAGGAGGAACATGTGTGATTTCAATACCTGCAAGGACAGCTATGCCATACTGTTTTTCCAAATGCGGTTTTACTCTGAGAACCGATTTGATAAGTGTTTCAACATTTGAGAAATCACAGTGATCTGTTATGGCAATTGCTCGATATCCGTTTATAGATGCCCGTCTTACAAGCTCGGAAATCAAAAGCTCTCCGTCACTGGCAAATGTATGTGTGTGAAAATCTATCATAAACTTGTTCTCCCTGCTCTAAAGTGCCGCAACTTTTACTATATTTATTTGTTAATCTAAAACAATATTCGGCTCTTGTCAATAGCATTCCTGCCAAAACTCTTAAAATCGAAGGGTTTTGGCAGGAATGTTCTTTTCAAATATTTTTTAAAGGTCTAATATTGCAAATTTAAAAAAAACTATTAAAATCGGCAGGAATGAGAATATTAGGAATAGATCCCGGCAGCAGAATAATGGGTATAGCATTAATAGACGGCAGTCGAATAGAACTCGATTCGCTCACTTTTGGCAGCTCTATGAGTATGCTTGAGAAATTGAAGAAGATTTATGATACCATAAGCGATATTATCAAAGAGAAATCACCTGACGCGATGGCAATAGAAAATGCATTTTTTGCTAAAAACCCCCATGTTGCGTTTGTGTTGGGGCAGGTGAGATCATCGGCTATAATTGCGGCGTTGAACTTGAACATAAAAATTTATGAATATACTCCTACTGAGGTTAAAAAAGGGATAACGGGATACGGTATGGCAACTAAGGAACAGGTTAGAACAATACTTGAAAAAATGTTAAACATAAACATGGAAAGTATGCCGTTTGATGTATCGGATGCATTGGCAGTAGCATTTTGTCATAACTCTATGGCTAATATTGCACATTCTTCATATCCGAATAAAGACGGCATTTTAGTATCGTAGATACAAAAGGAGGCAGATAGATGATCAAAAGACGGATTACTCTGAAATTTGCGACAGTTGCTTTTATTATTATCATTGCAATGTCAGTTTCAGCCTGCGGAAAGAAGAAGATCAGCGGTACGTCTATAATCAGCGCATTAAGCTATGAAACTCCATACGGCAAGAGGGTAAATTTATCTAATGAAAATGGTAAAGTTTTAGTGCTGAACTATTTTGCTACATGGTGTCCGCCCTGTAATGCCGAAACGCCTGATTTAGTTAATTTATACAAAAAATATCATAAACAGGGACTTGACATAATAGGCATAAGCACCGATCAAAATATTAATAATGTGCCTCCGTTTATTAAAAAATATAATATTCCATACAAAGTTGTGATGCAGAATCAGCAGAGTCAGACAGTTTTCGGGGTCATGAATTATATTCCGACAAGCATATTTATTAATAGAAAGGGCAAGGTATATAAACGATTCTCAGGTATGATGCCTAAAATAGTATGGGAAAGTACGATACAAAAGTTGATAAAGGAGAATAGATGAAAGTCGCAATAACGGATAATATTACGGAAATCGGTATTGACATATTAAAACAGTCTGGTATAGAGGTTGAGATTTTAGCCGATATTCCTAAAAATAAACTTAAAGAGCATTTACATGATGCGGACGCAATGATAACGAGAAGTGCCACAACCGTTGACAAAACGATTTTGGATGCGGCTTCAAAGCTTAAAGTTATTGTCAGAGCCGGAGTGGGTGTTGATAATGTAGATATAGAGTACGCTTCAAAACTTGGAGTGCTTGTTATGAATGTGCCTGCCGCTAATACAATTTCAGCAGTAGAGCATACGATAAATCATATTTTATGCTGCCTTAGAATGCTTCCGTATGCCCATGATGAACTTAAAAATAAAAATATTTGGAATAGAAAAAGATGGATGGGAAAAGAGTTGTACGGCAAAGTTGTGGGTATAATAGGCTTTGGCCATATAGGACCGGAAGTGGCCAAGCGATGCATAGCATTTAACGCTAAGGTTCTAGTATATGATCCGTATATAAAACCTGAAAAAGCTACAAACATGAATTGCGACTATTTATCAGATATTAAAGAGCTTATTAAAAGAAGCGATATTATCACTATTCATACTCCTAAAACAGAAGAAACTATAAATATAATCACAAAAGAAGAGCTGGATATTGCAAAAGACGGTGTAATTTTAATAAACTGTGCCCGCGGAGGACTCTACAATGAAAAAGATCTTTATGATGGACTGAAATCAGGCAAAATAAGATCAGCAGGCATTGATGTGTTCGAACATGAGCCGCCTAAAGATTCGCCGTTATTATCGCTTGACAATATAATCGTAACGCCTCATATCGGAGCAAATACGCAGGAAGCTCAACTACGGATTTCTACAGAAGCTGCAGATGAGGTTATAAAAGCCCTTAAAGGTGAAGGATATACCAGTGCTCTTAATCTTCCAATGCCGGATATTCAGCTGCCCGCCAATCTTTCTCCGTTTATGAAACTTTCTGAGAAAATGGCAAAAATTTTACGTACTATTATGGATGGAAGTGCTAAAAAGATTGAGATTTCAGCATCAGGACCAATATCCGATTTTTTGCCGATTCTTAAACCGTTCATATATGTCGGTATATTAAAAAGAAATCTCGAAGAAAGTTTGAACTATGTCAATTCCAGCATAGTTGCGGAAGAAAGAGGTGTTGAAACTATTGAATCCTCAAGAAAGGCAGGCAAAAATTTTACAAATTTGCTGACTATAAAATTAACAACACAAAATAGCTCCAGATCTGTTTCGGGAACTGTTTTTGAGTCAGGTCAATCAAGAATTGTAGGCTTAGATGACTTTGCCATTGAAGTAGCTCTTAGGCCTATTATTATCTTTATGAGAAATCATGATATACCCGGTTTCATAGGTGAAGTTGGAACTATTATCGGAAAAGCCTCAACAAATATTGCAGATTTTAGGCTTGGCAGACAGAAGAAAGGAGATGAAGCAATATCTTTAATAAGTGTCGATACCAAATTAACGCAAAATACACTAAACGATCTTAAATCTATCAAAGGAGCTATTGAGGTACAACAAATTTTTCTATAAGTGAAAGGTGCTGCGGCACCTTTTTATTTTTTGAAATTGAAAAATAAAACTTAAGTTATCCTTTTTTTACGTAAGGAGTTGAATATCTTTTGTGGCCGGAATGCTTAATGATGATTTTATAGGAAAAGTTGTCGCATAGGTATTTTATTGATTCGGCCTCCGACTTCGCCCAAACACTACAGCAATTCAGATAAAAGTGCCGTAGATAAAGGACGGCTCATTTAAGTCAAATCTGTAGTGCCTGCTTAGATATTTCCTCTTTATATTCTCTTTAAAAGCCGTATAATGTTTATATGTTTGTAAGAGTAAAAATCACACCGAGAAGTTCGAGGAAATCAGCCTCAGGTTGTATTAGCATTGATGCTCACGTAGGCAGGACTGCCTATAGGATATAAGGCATTCTGCGGTGGACATACACTTATGCCGACATTAAAGGAAACTCAGGAAGCAGTATGACCCCGGATAATATAGTCTATGCAGCTGACAGCGGCAGGGATAATCTCAAAGAGCTTGAACTGATAGGAAACGGTATCACCTATATTGTCGGTGCAGGAATGAAGAATATGGTATAGAGAGCTCAAGAGCAGAATCACCGATACGGATAACTACAGGACACTAAATGATAATCTGAAGATTGCAGTGTTTGACTATGAAGGCAAGAAGCTTCTCGTATCATATTCAGAGAAAGGAGCTTTGAAAGATAGATATGAAAGAGAGAAAAACATAGAGAAATTAAGAGATAGATTTAAGAGAAGCAGCTCTCCGAAACAGTTTCTCAGCAATAACGGATACAGGAAGTATCTGCAGTTAGAAACAGATGATAATAATATGGATAAAAACAATAAGAGAAAACAATCAGATTGTAATCTAAAATTGATTATCAATGAGGATAAGATAAAAGAGGACGCCCTTTGGGATGGCCTCATAAGGAATATTGACCAATAATCGGAAGTTATCCAATAAGGCATAGCCTTAAGCAGACGCATAAGCGGCAAAAGCTCCAACAT
>CAZAPZ010000007.1:0-27641 GCA_964487285.1 uncultured Campylobacterales bacterium
TATTTTAAACAATGTGGAAATAGGCGGAGAAACAAGTTTATTTTCAATTTGGCTGATTAGTCCTTTTGATAATCCTGCACCTTCTGCAAGCTCGCGAATAGTCATCGATCGTTTTTTTCTATAAGATTTGACTCTTTCTCCCACTGCAATACTATTTTTCATAAATCACCTCCATTATGTTTAATATAACTAAACATAATGGAATAATATGCTCTTGTCAAGAATTTATCTTAATAATTATGCAGTGGTCTCATTATCTCTTTGTATGAATATTACTGTAGCAAATTTCATTTAAGTGATCATATTGTCAGGATTATATTTATATCATCTTGACAATATTAAATTTATAATATAATTAATCTATTATGAAAAGTGCCAAAAAGCCGTATATAACACGAGAATCGGATTATGCTATACGTTTGGTGGCATATCTTGGGTCAAAATCAGAGTTATCACATACATCTGATATTGCAGAAAAGTTAAAGATAGGCAAGCCATTTCTTGTGAGAATTATAAATAAACTTGCGCTTAACGGCCTAATTATTTCGAAGAAAGGACGAAGAGGCGGAATTAAGCTCAAACGATCGGCATCCGATATCAGTTTATATGATGTTCTGATAGCAGTTGACGGATACAAACATATGAATATATGTTCCGATAGTCCTAATAGCTGTTCTATGAATCGAATATGTAAAATATCGCCGATTTTGTGGAATATTGAACTGAATTTTAGAAATCAGTTAAAGGGTGTAGCCATGGATAAACTTATTTTTGAGGACAAAGATTTAGATGAGTTGTCCTAAACAAAACTATTAGTTTCTGATATTTTTGAACCGCAAATTCGCTTTAATTGTATCATAGCATCTCAATTTGAACACTCATAATTAATAGAATTGTCATAGAGTAAGCAAAATTTATTATAGGTTCATTGATCGGGTTTAGTATGGGTCAATAGACTGAAGTTGGAGGTAGAATGGCAGAAATTCTTTCCCAGGAAGAGATTGATTCGCTTTTACAAACAGTTAAAGTAAAAGAGCCTAAGCGTAGTGAGACAGGTGAAGTAAGCAAAAGCTATGACTTTCGTCATCCCAGGCGTATATCGTCTGGTCAAATGAAGGAGTTTGAGATAATTCATCAAAATCTTTCGAGAGATCTATCAATTCATCTTATGGGTATTCTTCATACAACGGTGGCTGTTTCGGTTGATAATATTGTTAATCAAACTTATGGAGAATATACATCAGGCATTTTTTCACCAACTTACTTCTTATCTTTTTCCGGTAAACCGCTTGAAGGATTTGCTGCAATGAATATAACAATGGATGCCGTGTTTCCTATGATAGATAAAATGCTCGGAGGCATTGGGGAAGCGATAGAAGAGGAAAGGGAGCTCACCGAAATAGAGGCAAGTATTATGAATAATATAACTAATCTGATGTGTGCTGATATCTCCTCAAGCTGGAGTAGGATATTAAAATTTTCTGCTCTTGCAGAACAAAAAGGATTTTCAACTAACATTGTTACTGTTACCGATTCAAATGAGATGGTTATTGTAATTATATTTGATATTGCTATAGGAAAATCAAAAGGGACGTTTTCAATCTGCTATCCTATGGTATTTTTAAAGCTGATACTGAATGCTATGGCTATTTCAAAAATGAATATACGAAAGCAGTATGATGAATTTAGGACGAAACTTATAAAGATAATGCATGATGTTAAAGTTGACATAAATTGTGATTTGCCGCAGGAGTTTATTAGTGCTAAAACCATTCTATCTTTGAGAGCGGGGAATTTTCTCAAAACATCATTTAAGACAGATGATCTTGCCAATATTAGTTTCAATGGAACTTACAAGATGACAGGTAGAATAATGAGTGAGGATACAAAGAAAGGTGTGAAAATTAGCAAGTTCATCGGGGAAGAAACGGCTTGAAGAAATTTACCGATTTTACAGCAAAAACGGTTGTTGAATCTTTAAAAGAATCTGTAGATAAAAAGGTTAAATGTAAATTTGTCGGCACAAAAGAGATTGCCGAGTCGGATTTTAATGAAAGTGAATTTGTTCAGGTTGGTATAGAATCTGTAAAACCTGCAGAAAATTTCTTTATATTTCTAACAAAAGAAATTGCCGCACTACTGGTAGATGATGATTTAGCAGATGAATCCCTTGAAGATCTGATGTTTCAATTTTCTTTTGATTTTGTGGCAAGATATGATGAAATCACCAATGCTGAAATGGGATGGCAAATTAGCTCTTCATCAATAGATGCTAAATTTGATGAGACTTACGGAAGTGATTATCTGCTAATGATATATGATATAGATATTGGCGGTAAGAATGGAAAATGGCTTTGGATTATAAAAAAGCAGTTTGTACAGGATCTATCAGATAAACTTCCCGAAAAAGAGATAAAAGATGATAAACCGGCTCAACTTGATAATTCGGAAATAACCAAGATTATTTCTTCCGTTAAAAAAGATTCATCGCACATCATTGATCAGATGCCAACTATCGGTCAAGATGAAATACGAAATCTCGATGTTCTGATGGATATTAACCTACAGGTTGTTGTAAGAATTGGCACGAAAGAGATGCTTTTGAAAGATATACTGAAGCTTGTTCCGGGAAGCAATGTTCTTTTTTCCCAGAATATAGAAGATCCGTTAGATATACTTGTTAACGGAAAGGTGGTGGCAAGAGGCGAGGCTGTTTCCGTAGACGGATTTTTTGGTATAAAAATTATATCAATTGTATCTGAAATTTCGAGATTGAAAGGGCTGAACTGAAAGAGGAATGTGAGAGTATAATAAGCTAAAGGGTTACGCCGATTTTGTTCAAATAACCAACCTTACGGTATAAAGCGGCCTCACTATTTATTCTTTCTCAATTTTAGTGAGTGCAAATAACAGAAAGATCAAATGGGGCGCTGCAGCTCCTATCATTGGAGATATGAGTGATGATTTACCAAGAGCTGTCATTATAGAATAAAGCAAAAAGTAGGAACCGCCGTAAACCATTCCGATTCCAATTGCCTTTATGCTGCTTTCTTCTCTTTTAAACGGCTTGGAAACTGTAGATAATGCCAAGATAAACATAATTATCGGTATTAGCAATGAGAGTAACTTATTATAAAGAAGGAACTTGTATTTTGGATTGTTGGTTTTTTCCAATCCTAACAGCTCTTCTGTAGTAAAAGATATACTACTCGGTGAGTGTAGAAGAATATTGGAGACTTTGAAATTTTCGTTTATTGAGACAGTTTGCTTCTTAATAGTTTTGATCTTATTTTTTAAATAAATTTTGATATTAGCATGCGTGAGTATTGTTTTGTTATCAAGATATGCAATTTTAGCTTTAATTTCGCTGAAATCACCATTCTTATACTTATATATCGTAGGATTGTAGGCAATGGCCCTACCTATATCAAGCTGAGAAGTTTTTAAGATATAGTCGCCGCTTGCTGCGAATGTTGCATTTTTAAGGTTTCCCCTACTTTTTAAGACTTTATTTTTTATATACCTGCTTGCCGCAGTTCCTTCCGATACAAGTTTGTTATTCATAAGAAAATAAATGCAAGATATGGCGATAACTATTAGCATAGCCGGAGCTATAATCCTATATAATGACAACCTTGCATTAAAAAGTGCTGTTAGCTGATTGGTACTGTTTAAGTTTCCATAAACCGCTATTGTTGTAATTAGCACAGAGAATGGAATTATTAAGTGTAGGAAAAAAGGCAGTTTAAAAAGATAATATCTGATAATATCTATATAACCTATTGATTTATTGAGAAGGGAAATATGATTAAAAAAATCTACAATATAGAGAATCGATAAGAAGCCGATCGTTATGAATATAAAAGTTTTTAGAAAATTTTGTATTATAAATCTGTCAACTAACTTCACGACCAACGGCTTGCCATATTTTTATTATAGATTGCACTATTTTTGGCAATTTGTCGAGCTTAAGCATTGAGTGGGCATCCGAAAGCGCATTTTCGGGGCTTGGATGTACTTCAAAAAACAAACCGTCGCAATTGAGTGCTGCACCCATATTTGCAAGATCGGGTATAAACTCAGGAGCTCCCCCCGAGCAATTCCCATATTGCGATGGATGCTGGAGGCTGTGAGTTACATCTAGTATGATGGGATAACCTGTTTTTTTCATTATGGGTATAGATCTCGGATCAACAACAAGATCATTATATCCGAAGCAGCTTCCTCTTTCTGTTAAGATTATGTTTCTGTTTCCTGTAGATTCAATTTTTGCTATTACGGAATTCATATTTTCAGGGGACATAAATTGAGCCTTTTTAATATTTACCGGTTTTCCTGTTTTTGCCGCCGCAAGTAAGAGGTCTGTTTGCCTTGAAAGAAATGCGGGTATTTGGATTAGATCGACGATTTCTGCTGCCGGAGCTGCCTGGATAGGCAGATGTATGTCGGTTGTAATGGGCAAAGCTGTTTCTTGCCTAACTTTTGATAAGATTTTTAGCCCCAACTTCATACCTGGACCTCTAAATGATTCAATGGAGCTTCTGTTTGCTTTATCAAACGATGCCTTAAAAATAAAGTTTATAGAATATTTTTCCTTTATCTTTACCAACCTCTCGGCTATTTTTAGAGTAATGGTTTCATCTTCTATTACACACGGGCCTGCAATAATCAAAGGTTTTTCCCCTACGGTTATATTTTGAATCTTAACTTTCAGCTTTGACATTCTTAATCCCCCTAATATTTAACTCGATATTTTCTTTGCCTGCCCATCTATTCATTTTTATATTCCATAGGAGATCCACAGACTTTTTTATATCTTTTACCATTCGCTCAGCGTTAAAAAAGATAGCCGGAATAATCTTTCCATTTTGAGATATATTCATTTTCCAATGTCCTCTTCCTACAACTCTTTTTTCCTCAATTATTACATTTTCAGAGCAAAAAAGAGGCTCCGGATTTGCTTCACCGAACGGTTTCATTTTTTCAATTTCAAAGTAGAGTTCTTTATTAATGTGACTAAAATTAATCTTGTCGTCATAAGTTATTTCATTATTATCTTTTCCATTAACAGCTTCGGTAGTTTTGTTTATTTCCGTTTTGAATAAATCAATCTTGCTTATGCCGATTGAAAAGCCTATGGCTTGAGGATGGCCTCCAAAATGCACGAGCATAGATTTTAGATTTTTGACTATTGCAAATAGATTTATGCCGTCTCTGCTTCTTCCTGAAGCTGAAGCTATATCGTCTGATGAATCGGTAGATATGACGATTGCGGGCCTGTCGTAAATTTCGGTGAGTCTGCCTGCAATAATCCCTATAATACCGATATGCCATTTGCCGCTTACAACTATTATCTTTTTGTCTGACTCGGAGGATACTTTTTCCTTAGCTTCTAATAGAATATCTGTTTGCAGCTTACGTCTTCTATTATTTAAAACGGATAACTCGCCTGCGTATCTGCTTACCTTTTCAGCATCATCCGTTAGAAATAATTGCATAGCAATTTTTGCATCGCCCATTCTGCCTGCAGCATTTATGCATGGGGCAACACCAAAACTTATATCGCTGCTGTCAAGCGATTGTTTATCTTTATTCTTCAAAAGCTGATTTATCGCTAAAGATGAATTTTTTTTGCTAATATGTTTGAGTCCGTAATCTACAATAATTCGATTGGTATCAATCAAAGGTACTACATCGGCAATTGTTCCGACTGCAGCTATGTCCATAAATTGTTTGAGGTTGGGCAAGTTTTTAAATCCTTCTTTGCGAAGGCATGAGCGCAGCGCAATAATAAGATTAAATGCAACGCCTGCTCCAGAAGGGGGAAATTTATCTTTTATCTTTGCATAATAAGGGTGTACTATCGAATAAGCAGGCGGACTAACATCCGGAATGGTATGATGATCGGTTATTATTACATCAATATCTAATTTATTTGCTAATTTTACCGGTTCAATGCTGCTGATCCCATTGTCAACGGTAATGATAAGTTTTATATTATCAGAAGCTATGCGTTCTATCGTGCTGCAATGCAATCCGTAGCCTTCGGTTAGTCTATTTGGAATATACCATTTAACATTCACATTAATTGTTCTAAAAAATCTCACAAGTAATGTTGTTGCAGTAATACCGTCGGCATCATAATCACCATATATGGCTATATTCTCTTTTTTATTGATTGCTTCCAAAATACGATTCACCGATTTTTTCATATCACTGAATCTAAAAGGAGAGTCCATATTTTTTAATAACGGATGTATAAAGCGCTTAGCATCTTCACTATTCTCTATTCCTCTTTCTACAAGGAGCTTAGACAAAAGCTCGGAAATTCCATTCATCCGAAGATTTCTAACTATGCTATTGTTATATTTTTTTATTTGCCACATTCATTTATATTATAGACTGATATGATTTTTGATCTGTTTGACGGAAATTTATATTGATCTAACTTTACAAAAATAGCTCGCTGCAGATATATGCAGCGAGCTATACTTTTTCTATTCTTCAGCAGTAATTGCTTCTACAGGACAAGATTCAACCGCTTCTTGCACCTCATCGTATTCTGCACCTTGCGGATTTATAACAATAGCTTTGCCATCTTCCATATCAAATACATCAGGTACCATATCTGAGCATACCCCGCATCCTATGCATGTCTCCTCATCAACCGCGACTTTGCTCGGTTTTGCCATACCAGCCTCCTAATTTTTTTGTTTCATTTTTGACTGATGCATATTATCAATCAATTTTTAAATTTATATCGTTATCTATAAAGTCAAGTCTACCTTGATTTGGTGCCGAGACGTGGAATTGAACCACGGACACAGGGATTTTCAGTCCCTTGCTCTACCAACTGAGCTATCTCGGCATATCAATCAACAAAACGAGATTCTAACACTGTTTTTTATATTGTCAAGAATCTTTAAGAGTAACATAGCCTTATCTTAAGCCAGTTTATGAAATATCATATCGGTTTTTGTAATCATGCCCAATAATTTGCTGTGATTATTTCTTTCCACAACCGGAAGATGTGAAATGTCATATTCACTCATCTTTTTCCATGCTTCATCAAGCGTTTCATCGGAGTACGTTAAAATAAGCTGTCTTTTGCATATTTTATCTATATTACAGACATCCGTATTGCCATTCTTGTAATTTGTAATATCTTCAGCTGTTATCAACCCGATGAGATTATCATTATTATCCAAAACAGGAAATCCATGATGGCCGGTTTCAAGAATTTTGTCTCTAACCAATTCTATTGATGCGTCATTCATTACCGTTGTAATATTTTTGACCATAATTTCTTGAACATATCGATTTTTCATAATATTAATTTCAAGTCCGTGCGGTATCTTGATTCCGCGTCTCGCAAGTTTTTCAGTATAAATGGTATTTTTGGAAAAAATGCTGCTTGTTATATCGGCTAAAACGCATGCGAATATCAACGGAATGATTATCTCATAGTCACGGGTCATTTCAAAGACCATTATTATAGATGTTAATGTTGCGCGGCTTGTTGCTGAGAACATAGCAGCCATACCGACTAATCCATACGCAGCGTAAGGCGCACTTATGCTAGGAAATAGTAGATTTATGATAATTCCAAAAAATGAACCGAACACCGCCCCTATAAACAACGAGGGTGCAAAAACTCCGCCCGATCCTCCCGAACCGAGAGTAATTGATAAAGCAAACATTTTAGCTATTGCAAGCGCAAATAGTGCAATTGCAAGGTAAACGGTCGGGTTTCCATAATTAGGGCTGAGTATTTTGCCCATGCTTTCATATCCTACGCCAAATATTTG
This sequence comes from uncultured Campylobacterales bacterium, assembly GCA_964487285.1. Taxonomy (GTDB): domain Bacteria; phylum Campylobacterota_A; class Desulfurellia; order JAADFJ01; family JAADFJ01; genus CAZAPZ01. Next base: position 7,809 of record CAZAPZ010000007.1, read on the forward strand.
AGGGAACTCAAGCCCTATAATTCCAAGTAATACGCCTCCGATAGCAGGTTTAAGAGCAGGATGGACTTTTATCTTATCGAATATATCTTCAATGCCGTAAAGCAGTTTAAATTCCATAATTCCGGCAAAACCTGCAAGAATACCCATTGCAAGGTAAAATAGGAGTTCGTATAACGATTGGAAATGATATGCGGGAATTATAAATATAGGTTCGCTTCCTAAAAATAATCTTGATATAATAGTTGCAAAAACAGATGATATAACTAAAGGAACAAACGATTCTGTCTTAAATTCGAGTAAAATAAGTTCGATAGAGAAAATTATACCTGCCAGAGGAGCATTGAATGTTGCGGCTATTCCTGCGGTTGCTCCACATCCTACCAATATCTTGCGGTCAGTGACAGAAAGTTTCAAAAATTGACTTACCGCCGATCCGAACGCACTTCCTATCTGAACGATAGGTCCTTCTCTTCCGGCAGATCCGCCCGTTCCGAGGCAGACTCCGGAAGCTACTATTTTGGCAAGTACAACTCGCGGACGAATTATGCCTTGTTTTTTATACATGGCCTCCATTACTTCAGGTACGCCATGTCCTTTTGTTTCGGGGGCATAGTAATAAGTAATAAGTCCAATAATAAGACCACCTACGGCAGGCGGTATAATTACCCAATAACCCAATCCATTGCTTACCGGTGAGATAAAGCTGATTGAAAATTTATGCCAGAATGATATATCATTGATACTGTAATATAGCCATCTGAATAGTATTGCACCGAATCCTCCGACAATGCCGACAAGCATTGCCAGTATGTTAACTTTCATATTACTATACAATGCTTGAGCTCTGAACTGGGCTTTAGCAGTTGATAGTTTATGCCAACCTGCTTCCATATTAATCTCCTTGAATGGTATCTCTAATTTGCTTTGATTTGCTCTGAGCATTAATTGAGGTTCCAAATCCAATATTATTTTTAAATTTGCGAGTTAGTATAACTGTCGAAATTATAAAGGCAATACTACTTGTAAAAAAAGATTTATATGGTATAACGCAAGAACATAATTCACACATAAAGCAATGTGAGTGGTTTAAAGCTTTATGGAGGGCAAAACCCACAGGAGGTAAAATGGGGCAAGAGACAACGATTAAAATGAATGAACTATTGGAATCGGGTGTTCATTTTGGACATCAAACAAGACGGTGGAATCCTAAAATGGAGCCATATATATTTGGCAGCAGAAAAAAAATACACATTATTGACCTTCAGAAAACGGTTAAGCAGTTCAAGAAAGCTGCAGAATTTGTTTATAATTTATCATCGGAAAATAAAAGTATTCTCATGATTTGCACAAAGAAACAGGGGCAGGAATCGGTTAAGGCAGATGCTATAAGATCAGGAATGCCTTACATAACGGAAAAATGGCCTCCGGGACTTTTTACCAATAGAGAAACATTTAAAAAAAGTATTGCGACTTTAAAACAGCTTGATGCCGATGAGGAAGCCGGTAAGTTTGATGAACTTCCTAAAAAAGAAGCCAAAAAAATACGAAAGCGAAGAGCAAGACTTGAAAGATATCTTGGCGGTGTTAAAGATTTTCACGGATTGCCCGATGCTATATTTGTTGTTGATGTAGGGCGCGAATATCTATCAATAAAAGAGGCTAAATTGCTTTCCATACCTATTATTGCACTTGTTGATACAAATTGTAATCCTGATCCTATTGACTATGTAATTCCGGGTAACGATGATGCAATAAAGGCGATTAAACTGTTTTCCGGGAAAATTGCGGATATTATCTTAGCCGGAAAAGGCAAGTTTCAGAAAGATCAGATCGATGAGAGCGACGAGACGAATGATGCTGCTGAAAGTGAAATGAGTGAGGTGAATAAATAATGGAAGCTATCAGTGCCAAAGATGTAATGAGCTTGAGAAAATCAACAGGTGCAGGCATGATGGCTTGTAAAAAAGCATTGCAAGAGGCAAAAGGTGATTTTAAGGAGGCCGTTATCCTGCTTAGAAAGAGAGGAATAGCGGATGCTGCAAAAAAGATGGGACGAGAGACAGCTAATGGTAAAATCGGATCTTACATACATACCGGAGGTAAGATAGGCAGTTTGGTAGAGGTGGCCTGTGAAACCGATTTTGTAGCTGATACGAATGATTTTAATCAACTTGTAAAAGATGTGGCTATGCATATAGCTGCCGCAAATCCATCGTATCTTGACAGAGATAGCGTTCCTGCAGAAGTTATAGAAAAAGAGTCGGCGATACAGAGAGATATGCTGATTGCAGCTGGAAAACCGGAATCAATTGCGAATAAAATTATCAAAGGTAAATTGGAAAAATTTTACAAACAAAATTGCCTAATGGAACAGCCGTTCATAAAAAACGGCGAAGAAACGATTTCAGATTTAACAAACTCTGTTATAACTAAACTTGGAGAGAACATAAAAATTATTGGATTTTCACGATTTGCCATAAATGGATAAAACTATTAAATATAAACGTATTCTGCTTAAACTGAGCGGTGAAGCTCTTAAAGGTAAATTAGGTTATGGTATAGATCCAAGTCTGCTGTCAAAGCTTGCCGGAGAGATATCAAGAATCTTTAAATTAGGTGTTTCTGTAGCAATAGTTATAGGCGGAGGGAATATTTTCCGAGGAGTAAAAGGCGTATCAATCGGAATGAACCGAGCAACATCAGACTATATGGGTATGCTTGCCACTGTTATAAATGGATTGGCTCTTGCAGATGCAATAGAAAAAGAAGGCATTGATACGCGTGTTATGAGTGCTATAGAAATGCGGCAAATTGCGGAGCCTTATATAAGAAGACGTGCGATAAGACATCTTGAGAAAGGGCGTATTGTTATTTTTGTTGCCGGTACGGGAAGCCCGTATTTCACAACCGATACCGCTGCAAGCTTGAGAGCGGCAGAAATTGAAGCCGATGCGGTTCTTAAAGCTACGAAGGTTGGCGGCATATATGATAAAGATCCGGCTACAAATAGTGGTGCAAAGAAATACTCCACCATAAGCTACATAGAGCTCATAAAGAAGCAGCTGCATGTTATGGATTATACGGCTGTTTCTCTTTGCATGGAAAGAAAAATGCCTATGGTTGTTCTTGATATCACAAAGGACGGCAGCCTTTATGATGTTATATCCGGTAAATCTGAAGGAACACTTGTTCAGTGAGGTGAACTTGTTATGATAAAAAAGATTTCAGATAAGATGGATGGCGTTATGGATTGGTTTAACGTGCAGCTCGGCAGTTTAAGAACAGGCAGAGCAAGCAGCATTATGGTTGAGAATATAAAGATTTCATCATATGGCAGCAAAAGGCCTCTTAAAACTCTGTCAGGCATTTCAATTCCCGATTTTTCTACTATAGTTATACAGCCTTGGGACAAATCGCTGGTTAGAGAAATTGAAAAAGCTATCAGCGATTCAAATCTTCGAATAGCTCCAATTGTCAGCGGTGGTATTTTAACAATTAGACTGCCTAAACTAACCAAAGAGCGGAGATCGGATCTTAAAAAGATAGCAATGGAGATAGCGGAATCTGCGAAAGTAAGAATTAGACAGATTAGACGAGAGGCTAATTCTAATATTAGAAAAGAAGAAGGCAGCGGAATGTCTGAGGATGAGGTTAGAAAGACTATAGATAATATACAAAAGATGACCGATAAACAGATAAAGAAGATAGATTCTATCCTTGATAAAAAGGAGCAGGAGATAAAAACGGTATAAATGCGCTGCATTAACCAATTACCTCAACACGTTGCTATAATTATGGACGGAAATGGCAGATGGGCAAAAGAAAGAAAAAAACTACGAACAGAAGGGCATAAAACCGGAGCTGATGTAGCTATCAATACCGTATTATATGCCGAAAAACTCGGTATAAAATATATTACACTTTTTGTATTCAGCACGGAGAACTGGAACAGACCTAAGTATGAAGTAAGTTTTTTACTAAAACTTCTCGCTATTACATTAAACAATAAAGCAATGATTCTTAAAGATAACGGTATTCGCCTCGAAGTAATTGGGGATATGTCACATATACCCGCTTCGGTTCTGAAACTGATTGAGAAAGTTAAAAAAACGACTTTTGATTGCCGTAATGCCGTTTGCACCATAGCTTTGTCTTACGGAGGACGTCAGGAGATTGAGAAGGCGGCAGTTGAGTTTAAGCTGTCAAATGAAAAAACACAATTTAAAGATTATCTTATGACATCATTTCTACCTGATCCGGATCTTTTAATAAGAACGGGCGGGGAAAGACGGATAAGCAATTTCATGCTTTACAGCCTTGCTTATACCGAACTTTATTTTATAGATAAATATTGGCCGGATTTTACCTGTTCGGATTTTAAAAATGCAATAGATGAGTTTGAACTGAGAAGACGGAGATTTGGGGCGCTGAATTGAAAAAACGTTTAATAACCGCAGGACTTCTCATTCCTATAGTGGTTGTGATTATAGGGTATGCACCTATATTAATACTGAAAATAGTATCATTTATTGCAGGATTAATTGCCATTGATGAATTTCATGGTTTACTAAAAAAAACTGACAAAGTTTACTGGATTTACTCTCTTAGTGCTTTTTCTCTCGTATTTTGGCTTGCTGCAGAACGATTCAATCTTTTTGGACCCGCCATTCTCATAACTTTTATAATGCTGCTTTCTATTCCGCTGTTTACAAAAAATGATATAAATTATGATTTTACACATGTTGCAGGAAGTTGGCTTGCTATTTCTTATGTGAGTTTATACAGTTTTTTTTATATTATGGTGAGATTACCGAGAGGCAGATCAATTCTTATATCTATACTATTTATTACTTGGATTACAGACAGTGCGGCAATGTTTTTTGGAAAGTGGATAGGCAAAAAAAAACTTGCACCCATTATCAGTCCCAATAAAACCGTAGAAGGTTTTATTGCAGGTGTTGTCGCAGCCATTATAACTGCAATTGCTGCAGGTGTTATTTTTAATTCGTTTAGCAGGATAGATTCAATAGTCATAGGAGTAATTATCGGTATTGGAGGACAGATTGGCGATCTCATGGAATCTACATTCAAACGATATGCAGATAAAAAAGATTCAGGTAAAATTCTACCGGGACATGGCGGCATTCTGGATAGACTTGACAGTTTGGTAATTTCTGTATCGCTTAGTTATCTTTATCTTGCACTGATTGCAGGTATTTAAAAAAATGAAAGCAAACTTACTATGAAACATATTGCTATTCTCGGATCAACCGGTTCCGTAGGTAGGCAGGCAATGGATGTTATTGAAAAGTTTCCTAATCTTTTCAAAGTTGAATTAATTGCTGCAGCCCATATGTCCAGTGCCATAATTAGTCAGATCAATCAATATAGCCCGTCGTTTGTTTATACATGTGTTGGGAAATATGATGGCTGCAAAGATAGTATCTGCACAAATAGTGAGACAGATCTTTATGAGTTTTTAAACTCGCCTAAGATAGACTTAATTCTTTCGGCAATATCGGGAACCAGCGGAATAAAGCCTACTTATGAAGCGATATTGACCGGCAAAGAAGTTGCTATTGCAAATAAGGAGAGCTGGGTGTCTGCCGGAAAATTTCTAAAACAAGCAGCTAAAAAGAGTGGTGCACTGATTATTCCTGTGGATTCGGAACACAGTGCGGCATTTCAGGCAATTGGTAAAGATAGAAAAACGATCAAAAAAGTTATCTTAACAGCTTCGGGAGGACCTTTTCATAGTTCTTTAATCGATCTCTCCGATGTAACGGTAGGAGATGTTCTTAATCATCCGGTATGGAACATGGGAGAAAAAATAACAGTTGATTCTGCAACACTTTTGAATAAAGGATTTGAAATTATAGAAGCATGTGAACTTTTTGATTTGCAATTCGATGATATTGATGTATTTATTCATAGGCAGGGAATAGTGCATTCTTTGGTTAGTTTTACAGATGGCACGATTATTGCTCAGATGGGTAGACCCGATATGAGAATACCCATAAGCTATGCTATGAACTATCCTAACAGGCTTCCGGGGCAGCCATATGAAGGAGATGGGCTCACTTTTGAACAGATAAAAGAGATTAGATTTGAGCTTCCTACTAATATAGAAAAAAGGGTTATCAAATTAGTTAAGAGAGCATGGGAAGCCGGTGTGGAATCAAGAATAGTCCTTAATATAGCAGATGAGGTTGCCGTTAATCTATTCTTGGAGGGCAAAATAAGATTTGTAGAGATTGTTGATTTTGTGGAAAATAGATTAAACAACGAGCAGCCTGACAGCGTGAAAAATATTGATGATGTTATAGAGCTAACTGAAACTCTGCAGAGAAAATTCAGTACAATAATTGATATGCGTAAGGCAAATTTATAATATAATAAGGAAAAGGAAATTATGATAATTTGGGGTATAATTGCACTTGCAATCTTAGTTATAATTCATGAAGCCGGTCATTTTGTAGTAGCTAAAAGTCTTGGTGTTGGAGTAGAAGCATTTTCTATTGGATTCGGTCCGGTGCTGCTTCGCAAACAGATGGGCGAAACAGAATATAGGATATCACTAATACCGCTTGGAGGTTATGTTAAACTTATCGGCGAATCACCCGACAGTGATATTGATAAAGATAAAGAACATTTGTCATTTGACAAAAAACCTATATGGAAGCGTTTTTTAATAGTTTTGGCTGGACCTGTTACCAATATTGTGACGGCGGTACTATTTTTTATAGTAAGCTCATGGATAGGTATTGCCGCACTATCGTCGCAGATAGGCAATGTGATAAAAAATTCACCGGCATATAATGCAGGAATTAGAAAATTAGACAAGATTGTTGATGCAAATGGAAAGCCGATAAAAACGTTCAAAGAGCTGGCTGCCGTATCAAGAAAAAATCCGGGTAAGACGGTGAAATTTACAATTATAAGGGATGGCCGAAAGATAAATTTGAATGTTACTCCGGAGCTGAGAAAATCTAAAGATATTTTCGGTGAGAGCATTATGGCAGGATTTGTTGGAGTTATGCCGTCTGGAAAAAGAATTTTGGTGAGGCATACATTTTTTTCAGGAATAGCTGACGGAGCTTATCAATCTTATAGAATGACATATCTCACTATTGAGTCTCTCGTTAAACTCGTAACAGGTCAAGTATCGGCAAAGCAGCTTGGCGGTCCTATTATGATTGTTAAAATTGCAGGCAGGGAAGCTAGCGCAGGAATAGGCGTATTTCTTTTTTTTCTTGCTGTGATAAGCATAAATCTTGGTATTCTTAACCTTCTTCCTGTACCTATTTTAGACGGAGGGCATCTGTTCTTTTTTGCAGTAGAAGCGGTAAGGGGCAAAAGATTGTCTGAAAAGACCATGTCTATCTCACAGTATGTTGGCCTATCGCTGCTTTTGATGCTCATGCTTTTTGCTACTTTCAATGATTTGAATCGTTTTTTTCCGAAACTTGGAATTTTGGTGAGTTCGATATTTTAACCTATACAAAAAAGAGTGCTGAATATTAAGTGAATAAGATGGATTCTTGCAAACTTTTTTAATCCCGCTGAATTTTGAATCTTGTTACACACTGAGATAGATATGCTATATCGTAAAGTTATAAATATTTAAGACAATGATTAAAGATAGGAAATGAGAAAGAAAACAAAAACAGTTCATATAGGTAATATTGCCGTTGGAGGCGATAATCCTGTAGTGGTTCAATCAATGACTGTAAATCCTCCGTCTAAATTAGAGCAGGTGGTAAGTGAAATTAACGACATTGAATCGTCAGGCTGCGAACTTATAAGGGTTGCAGTTCCTACCATAAAAGATGCATCTTATTTGAGTATGCTGAAAAAACGTGTTAGCCTTCCCATTGTTGCAGATATTCATTTTGACTGGAGAATTGCTATTGCCGCTCTTGACAACGGAGCAGATGAAATAAGAATTAATCCTGGTAACTTTCCAGCCGATAAGCTTTACAGAATTGTTAAATTGGCAAAGAAAAAAAATATTCCCATAAGAATTGGCGTAAATAGCGGTTCTCTTGAAAAAGGGGCACCGTTATCACCTTTGGCACTGGTCGAAAGTGCATTAAGATGGGCAAAGCAGCTTGAAGATCTTAAGTTTGGCAACATAAAAATTTCAGCAAAATCATCTGATGCAAGGATGACGATAGAAACCTATAGGCTGCTTTCCGAACGCTGCAGCTATCCTCTTCATCTTGGCGTAACTGAGGCAGGGACCGCTGCAACAGGATCTGCCCGTTCGGCAATTGCGCTTGGGACATTGCTTGGCGAAGGAATTGGCGATACTATTCGAGTCTCACTGACAGGCAATGATAGAACCGATGAGGTGGCAGTCTGCTATGAAATTTTGAGGTCGGTTGGCGTTCGTAATTTTGGAGTTAAACTTGTAAGCTGCCCCACATGCGGAAGAATACAGGTTAATCTGGTAAAACTTGCAGGTTCTATTCAATCAATTATTAAAAAGATAAAAAAACCTATTACTGTAAGTATTATGGGGTGCGCTGTAAATGCACTTGGTGAGGCAAAAGGTGCTGACATTGCTATCGCCGGAGGCGTTGGTTATGCTCTCATAATAAGAGACGGGAAAATTATTGATAATGTGAAAGAGGAAAATCTGCTTGTCCGATTTACAGAGGAATTAAAGACAATGGAACTATTATGAAATTTGACCTTATTGTACTCGCTGCAGGCAAGGGAGTTAGAATGAACCTCCCGTATAGTAAACTTATCGCAGATATAAACGGCAGACCATTAATTTATTATACGGTAAGAGAAGCATTAAAAGCAGAGCCGTCAACTATTATTGCCGTTACAAATGCCGATAACAACGATGTTGAGAATGCACTCGGCAATTTTGGAAATTCTATAAAATTTGTTAAACAGAAACAATTGCTTGGAACCGCAGATGCTGTTATTAGGGGGCTTACGCTTTCCAAATCAGAGTATGTTGTGGTCATAAACGGTGATATGCCGCTAATTACCTCTGATGCCATAAAAAAACTTTTTGATCATCTGCCTACCGACGAAACAGTTGTATATACTAAATCCTATGATGCAGGATCTCTCGGAAGGGTTATTTTCACAAAAGACGATTTTGAGATTGTAGAAGCAGCCGATCTTAATGGCAGGTTTAGCAAATATGTTAATTCAGGCATATATATTTTTAAAAGATCGTTCCTTGATGAGAACTTGGGCGAACTAACATTCGATAATAACAAACATGAGTTGTATATAACCGATCTCTTTAATAGAAAAGCTGCAAAAAATGCTCTGTTTTACAAAAATTGGAAAGATTTGTCAGGTGTAAACAATATTAACGAGCTGGAGTTTGCAGCAGAGATTTTTAAAAAAAGAAAAATTAATGCTTTGATGGAAAAAGGTGTTATAATACATGGCGATAGCTATATTGAAGAGGACGTCAAGATCGAAGCTTCCACCGTTATATATCCGCATGTTGTATTGAAGGGAAAAACTAAAATAGGATCAGGATGCACGGTTGAATCATTTTCGACAATAAAAAACTCGGTTATAGGAGATAATGCAGTTATTAAATCAGGTAGTTATATTGAAGATTCCTCTGTCGGTGAAAAATCGTTAATAGGCCCTATGGCTCATCTACGCCCCGGTTCGGTTATTAAAAGAGAATGTAAGATTGGAAACTTTGTTGAGACAAAAAAGGTAACTTTTGAACCTAATGTTAAAGCGTCGCACTTATCTTATATTGGCGATTGCGATGTAGGCAAAGGGACAAATATAGGATGTGGTACAATTACCTGTAACTACGATGGATTTAATAAATTTAAAACAATTATAGGAAAAGACGTTTTTATAGGTTCGGATAGTCAGCTTGTGGCGCCTGTTAAGATAGGAAACGGTGCATTGGTGGCTGCCGGCAGCACGATTGTAGAGGATGTGCCTGAGAATGCTATGGCCATATCAAGAACAACGCAAAAGAACATAAAGGACGCTGCAAAGCGTTTTCGGAACAAAAGACAAAGCTGATGTGCGGCATAGTTGGATATACAGGTAAAAAGAATGCCGTACCAATACTGCTTAGCGGTTTAAGAAAGCTTGAATATAGAGGATATGATTCAGCGGGTATTGCTGTAAGTACTGAAAAAGGGATAGAAATAGTTAAACTTAAAGGCAAAGTCAGAAAGTTAGAGGACAAGCTTTTAAGCTATCCGCTGATAGGGCATTGTGGTATTGCCCATACAAGATGGGCAACTCATGGCAAGCCGTCGGCTAAAAATGCTCACCCGTTTAGATATAAAAATTTTTCAATAGTCCATAATGGAATTATAGAAAATTGGAAATCTGCAAAAGATGAACTAATAAGTTTGGGTTATAAGTTTACAAGTGATACCGATACCGAAGTTGCCTTAATCTGCTTTTATGATCTATATAAAAAACTTGGAATTAATGCTGCCATAACTAAACTGACCGAAAAGCTGAAAGGCAGATATACATTTCTTTTTATTGATGAAAATAAACCGAACGAAATAATAGGCATAAAATCCGGAAATCCTCTTGTTATAGGGCAGAACAGCGATGCGGTTTTTGCGGCATCTGATATAACAGCTCTTTTATCTTTCACAAAAAAAGCATATTTTATGGAAGACGGTCAGTTTTTTGTTGCAAAAGGCAGCAGCTTAAAGTTTTATGATTTCGCCGGAAAAAAGATAGAAAAGAGCCCCGAAGAGATAAAATGGGATGTTAAAGAAGCGGAAAGAGGCGGCTACAAACATTATCTGTTAAAAGAGATAATGGAGCAGCCGGATAGTTTAAATAGGGTGATGGCTGGACGCTTGAATCTTTTTGACGACGAGCTGCGAGAAACTATTGCACCCAAGGGGAGAATAATATGCACTGCATGCGGAACATCATACAACGCTGCATTATGTTTTAAATATTTCTTTAATATGCTTACAGGCAGATCGGTAACAGTAGAAAATGCATCGGAATTCCGGTATCAGCCTTTTGACCTTGACAGCGACAGCCTTGTGATAGTGCTGAGCCAATCCGGCGAAACATCCGATACAAAAGAGGCGTTGTTAATTGCAAAAACGGCAGGTACAAATACGCTGGCGATTGTAAATAGCTGGGAAAGTAGTATTGCGAGAATGGCGGATAACAGGATTTATATGAATATAGGACCTGAGATAAGCGTTGCTTCAACGAAAGCGTATAATGCCGAGGTCATGCTTTTATATCTTTTGGCACTTCGAATTGCCGGAGAAATGGGAGTTTCAAAGGAAAAACTTCAAATATGGAGAGATAAACTGAGCTTGGTACCTGAAATTTGTACTCATTATTTATCTAATATTACCAATATAGAGTCTATTGCTAGAAAATATTATAAAAATAAAAATTTTTTCTTTATAGGACGAGGTATTGGCTATCCTGTTGCCGTTGAAGGTGCTCTCAAACTCAAAGAGCTTTCATATATTCATGCGGAAAGTTATGCCGCAGGAGAGATGAAACATGGACCTATATCACTTATAGATAACGATTTTCCAACTATTGCAATAGCTCCTGATAATAAGCAGAGAGCTGTTTTATTTTCAAATATTGAGGAAATAAAAAGCAGAATGGGACAAATCCTTCTAATTTCGGATAAAAAATTAGAAGGGTGTGATATTCTGATAATGCCTGAAATCGACAGCTGGCTGTCTCCGTTTGTCTATATACTTCCGCTTCAGCTTTTATCATACTACATAGCCAACCTATTGGGTAACGATGTTGACCAACCGAGGAATCTGGCAAAATCGGTTACGGTAGAATGATGATACGACAATATAATGACTGATATTTTACAAACTCATTCATTAAATGATAATCAGCTAAAGGCCGTTCTAAATGATGATAAACCGATGATTATTTTTGCCGGAGCCGGAAGCGGTAAAACAAGGGTTCTTGCATATAGAATGAAACATCTTATCGAGCTTGGTGTAGAACCTCGGTCTATTCTGGCAATAACATTTACAAACAAATCGGCAAAAGAGATGAAAAGAAGAGTGTCGGAATTTGCGCAGAATGAAAGTCCTGTAGTTGGAACATTCCACGCTTTGTGTGCCAGAATATTGAGAGAAAATGCCGATATCATTGGATACAGCAGTCACTTTGTAATATTTGACAGCGGCGACCAAAAAGTTATGATAAAGCGTATAATTAAAGAGATGGACATTTCTACCTCTATGTATAATCCGTCAAAATTAATTTCAACTTTTTCCAAATATGTTAGAGAGATGATAAACATAGATGATATAGACCAATTTACACTTCGCCAAAGAAATATGATAAAAATTTTCAGAAAGTACAAAGCTGACAAATTGCAGTCGGACGGAATGGATTTTGATGATCTTATTTCAAATGTTGTTCTTCTTTTTACGAATAATCCTGACATACTTCAGAAATATCAGGAGCGTTATAGACATCTGTTTGTTGATGAATTCCAGGATACAAATGCTATACAATATAAGCTTTTGTCACTTCTTTCAAAAAAATACCGCTCAATATGTGTTGTTGGCGATGATGACCAGTCCATATATCGTTTCAGGGGTGCCGATATTAGAAACATAGATCGGTTCTTAATTGATTTTAAAGATGCAACGGTTTTTAAGTTGGATCAGAATTATAGATCCACAAAATCTATTTTAATGCTTGCATCGGATGTGATAAAAAAGAATTTTCACAAAACCAAGAAACAGCTTTGGACTGATAATGTTAAAGGCGACCCTGTAAAATTTTTAAGAACAGCGACCGACAGAGATGAAGCCTATAAAGTCTTATCCATCATAAAAAAAGAACATAATAACGGTGTTAAGTTTTCCGATATAGCTGTTTTTTATAGAACAAATTCACAATCTCGGATTATAGAGATGCAGCTTGCGGGTGAAGTTCCGTATATGATAGTTAAAGGGCACAGATTTTATGACAGAAAAGAGATCAAAGATATTGTATCGTATATGCAGCTTGTGCAGAATGGTGAAAGCAATGTGTGCTTTGAACGAATTGTAAATGTTCCATCACGAAAAATAGGCAAAAAAACTATAGAATTGCTGAAAATTGCCGCTGATAAAAACGGATTATCTTTATTCGATGCGATTGGAGTGTTGATGCAGCAGAAAAAAGTATCGGGACTCTTATCCTTTTACAAACTAATAAAAGAGGCAAAAGGTATAGATAATGTTGTCAACCTGTTTAATTTTATCATAACTAAGTCGGGCTATGTCGATATGCTAAAAAATAAGGGTGATACCGTATCTGAAAATAGACTTGCAAATATCGAAGAGCTTAGAAATGCCGTCATTGAGCATTCAAAAAAAGAGGATAGTTCGCTTGAGGTGTTTCTTGACGGAGCGGCTTTAACAGATGACAGCGATGATGCAACAGATGATAATGTAAATCTAATGACACTGCATGCTTCAAAAGGGTTGGAATTTCCCATTGTAATAATTGTTGGTGCGGACGACGGAATTATTCCGCATAGTAATGCACTAATAGACCAGGATCAGATGCAGGAGGAGAGAAGGCTATTTTATGTAGGTATAACAAGGGCAGAGAAGAGACTTTATATCTTATCAAGTGAGATAAGAATGATGGCTGGAATGATGCATGGTTACAAGGTATCAAGATTTGTGGCAAAACAATTTAAGGAAAACAAATATTTTTTAGGAGATCATAAATGGAAGTAGAAGAGGAAGAACAAACGGAACAATCTATTGAGGCGTTTAACAAATTTAGCGAGGGACTCAAACTTCTGAGAATATCGTTAAATAAAATCGAGGCGAAGTTTAATGATGAAGCGGAGCAGAAGCAAAACGAAAAACAGGTTTATATTGATAAAAAGGCCGCTTATCAGCTGCTTGACAATTCAAATTTCAGAGTGTTTCAAGACTTCGATCTCTCTGTAGGTGATAAAGAAAATAAGGAAAATAAATTTATTACGATAAAATCAACTTTTACAATCGATTTTTCATCGGAACTTCCCATTGATGATGACATTTTCAAGATGCTTGCCGAAACCACTGTACTAATAACTGCATGGCCATATCTTAGGGAACTTGTTCAGTCTATAACCATTAGGATGAGCGTTCCTCCAATAGTTATACCGCCTATTCAATCTAAATGACAAGCTTATAAGAAAATGAATGTTGATTTGTCCGAATTTTGTATTGAGAAATCGGGTGATATAGTTAAAGTAATGAAGGTGCTTATTGTGCAGTGGTCTCATTATGTGGAGAATCTATTTTAAATTAAAAGAAAAGCTAAAAGCTTAAATCTGTTTTTTATTGCAGTATTCGATTATCCTTATTTTTCCTCAGCGAGATCCACCTGTTTTCCATCCGTTAGTTTTTGCAAATCTTGTGGTTTAAGCTGAAATACTGCAAATGGTGTGCCTGCAGCGGCCCAAATAACATCATATTTTTGAAGATCGCGATCAATATAGGTTTTTAAACGTTTGATATGCCCTGCCGGCGGTACGCCGCCTATAGTAAATCCGGTATTTTCCTTTACAAATTCTGCATTTGCCTTTTTAATTTTTAATCCTGCAATGGCTTCAACCTTTTTTATGCTTACTCTGTTTGTTCCTGAGGCAATTATTAAAATAGGTTCACTGCTGTCTATATCTTCGAATATTAATGATTTGGCAATCTGGGCAATATCGCACCCGATTGAGTCAGCTGCTTCTTGAGCAGTTCTTGCCGAAGTGGGCAATTCTTTGATTTTAAAAGAAAACCCACTTTTTTGAAAAAACTCCTGCACTTTATTAGTACCAAAACTTAAATTTAAGACCATGCTGCTCTCCCAACTAAGTAATTATATGAAGGTATGTTTTAAATATATTTAAGAAATGCTATATTAGAATTTACCATTGTCTAATGATAGCATAAAATGCATGCCGGAGCAAAAAAGTACTACATTTGTCAATGCGGATTGTCTAAAAATATGCCGTTTTATAATGGTTCACACGAGAGGGCAAGAGATGAGGAAGAAGACAAAACATATATTTACGACAAAAACGGAAGAGCAGAAATAGAGTAGCTATAAATATTTGCACACTTTTTTACTGTGCCTTTGCGGTCATTCTTTTCTTGCTATTTTCGGCTTGAATCCCCTTCCACTCTTTTAACTGTTTTTCAGTAAGTACACCTTTGATATTTCTTGATGATATCAAATCGGTAATAATAATTCCTCTTCTGTAATCAGAGATGTCTCTGAGTTTCTTGTCTATCAGTCCAATATCACCATTCTTCTTCAATAGTGCCTGTAAATTAGAACCGGCAACAATAAGTTCGGCTTTCAAAAGAGTTACTCTTTTATTTAATTTAATTAGTGTCTCTTTTATCTTAGAAGTCTGCTTATTTGTCAACTTCAGTTCTTGTTTGTAATCAAAGATAGTCTTTACTCTGTGCTGCCGAATGCTTCCTGCATAAGAATTTCCAGCTAAACCGATGATTGACATATTAAACAACAAAACCAACATTACTTTTTGAAATCTTTTCATTAAAACAATCGCTCCTTTTACAAAATATTTTATCTTACCTAAAAATGTTATTTTATTATCATATTTTATTGTTGCAAGATCAGCGAATTAATCTAAATAAGACTGTCGCGGCCTACGGCTTCGCAGTGACAGAAGGGAGGCCATTGCGAGCGAAGCCGCGGCAATCTCAGTATCACAGGCATCCTGCCTGTGATTGTGCCGCAGGATAGAGAGATTGCTTCGTTCTGCCTGCATATTTTTCGCCTGTCTGCGTGCGGATACACAGGCAGGTCGGCCAGCCTCCCAGTAATAATATTATCAACAATTTCATTGCCTACGCCCTATCCTTATAAAAGAAAGGGCATAAGTATTTTATGAAGGAGTTATACCAAATGTAACGATACATTCCCAAGATACAAGATATTACAACCATTCCTTAGAAACAAGCTCGCTTATCCTGTTCTCAATCTTATCTTCGCTCAAATTATCTTCAAATGTCATATCAGTAATGGTTTTCAGCAGCCACTCTTCGAATATGCCGAACTCGTACGGATCATTGGAAATTTGACTGTCTGTTGACGTTTTATGGTAAATCTTTTCCATAATTCCGCCTCCAAGCATTTTGCCGTTGAATATAATTAGTCCCTGAGGTGTATTGAGGGCATCGAGTGTATTGGACGGTTTCACAACTCCGTTGATATTCATCGATATTAAACGATGATTTTCTGTTGCCGATACGGAAAGTTTTCCTCCGATAATATGGACATCAAGAGGATCATTCATACTTCCTATAATTCCGCCATGTGCAGCAAGTGTGGAATCGGCTGTTGCCAGGATATTGGGTGCATAACCGTTGTTATCTATTATGGAACCATAACCGGTCTCAAGGTCAACGCCGCCATTGTCCGCTCTTACAGTATCAACAGTATATTTCCCTTGATAAGCTTAACAACAATATTGCCCGAACCGGCTTTAATATTATCAATAGTCAGGGCTTTATCATTGCCGAGATATATTCCGCCTGTGCCAGTAGCTGCATCAACCTTGTTGACGCTCATATCTATTTCTTTAGGAGATGCTCCGCCTATGCCTGTTGCTGCAGTTGCTGCCAATGAGATACCGGTAACATCAGCTGTCGCAGTCCCGCTGGTGATAGCTCCGTCTGAGCCGTTAAGTCAACAGCGTTTAAGCCGGAGTTGGCATTTACACTTCCACTACCACTGAAGGTTATCGCACCTGTCGTAATGCTTATGTTGCCGCCTGTATTTATGGCACCCTTCATGGTAGTGGTTCCATTGGGTTAAAACACCAGCGTCTGTAGAAGCCCCACTAGTAGTATTAAGTGTAACGGTTGAAGGAGATCTGAGAAGAACATCATCATCAATCGTAATTGCATTTCCGACTGTTACAATATCAGCATTCAGCGTGGTGGTTCCCATCACATCATTATTTTGTGGTGTGCCGCCTCTAAGAGTAATTGAAGCATTGCTTGCACCTGTAATCTGACCGTTGACCGCAATGGTACCGCCTGGTGCAGGAGATTGAATCGTTACCGGGTCATAAAAGGTAATTGCACCTATATTAATTGCGCCGGAACGGCCGATAGTGATAGAGTTGAAATCATTCGTCAAATCTGCAATTTCTGCTGAAGTAAGGTCAAAAGTACTTGGTGTACTATCGTTGATGTCTATTGTTATATATACTGCCTTCGGCTGCAGAGTAATACTGCCGCTTCCGGTAATCGCCGCCCCAAGGGCAATACTGTCTGTTGTGATTGAAATCTTACCTGCTCCGGAGTTTATCGTCGCTCCGGAATTTTGAGTAAAACTGCCGGAAGGAGCAAGGGTTATATTACCGCCTGATGTTGCAACTGCTCTGTTAAGAGTAAGGGTTCCCGTACCGGTTGTTGCAACATTAACATCGCCGCCGGATGTTGTTATACCGGTTATACCGTCAACAGTTCCGACTGTGAGGTTGCCTAAATCGGTATAACTTAATGCTCCTGTTGTTATACCAGCTATTGTAGCACATCATTTGATGTGTTGGTCAATGTTACGCTGTTTGCCTCTAAGGCAAGGTTGGGGACGGTTACATTTCCTGCTGTAGTTTGCGTTATGTCGCCGGCTGTAATTAGATGGAGTGTAGGTACACTTGTAGATGCAAGAGAAACTGCGGTTATTTTAGTAAGCTCTGTGTTATCGATCATTGAAGAACCCGTAGCTCCGCCAAGAGTCATAGTTGTTCCGGATGCTTGCCGGAGCGATTGTTACAGTTCCAGTGCCTGCGTTTATTACGGCACTACCCATAGAAAAATCTGTAGCCATCAAGGTAACGTTTCCATTGTAGGTATTCAATTTAACAGCACCAAGATCTATGACTCCTGTTGTGGTAGTTGTAGAGATTGTACCGTTTGTAGCATCAATTGAACTTGCCTCTAAGTGAACAATGCCCCCACCGGTATCTATTGTAAATGCCGTGCCCTAAAATGTAATATTATTGCCGGCCTAGAAAATTAAATTAGCAGATGCAAAAATCAACCAAGTAAGAGAATTTGTTGTGATTGAATTTACAGTAATGTTATCTTGTGCCTGCAAAATAATATTACCGGTTAATGAAGTAAGATAACCTGAAGCTATGGTATTATTATTACCATTTACATCGGCAGTAGTAAAAAGAAGTCCGCCAGCAGGAAGAGAGGCTGTTCCATTATAATCAGATGTACCATGTGCAGCATCCACTATTGTGATATCCGTTGGATCCAGTAAAATGTTCCTCCAGTCCCGCCTGCAGCAGAAAGAGCAACATCACCAGCCATTTGAAAGCTGTGTCCGCTTACCTCTATAAATCCGCCGTCGCCTGTTATTCCGCCTTTTGCCGAAAGTGCCGCTCCTGAATTAATTATGGAAACTCCATTGGTCATATCGGACAGTATTCTTATATTACCGCCGTTTGAGTTCTCTCCGACTCCGTTTGCAGAAATAACACTGTCGGTACCAACGAGTGTCCCTTTTTCAGACTTCAAAAGTATAGTTCCGCCGTCTGCATTTGCACTGCCGTCCGCTTTGATTATTCCCGGATTGATTACATACTCTCTATGCAGATCAACGCTTCCGCCTGAAGCTCCTGCCTGAGCAGATGAGGCATCTATCGTACCTGTGTTGATGACAGCTCCCGAGTTATTCCCCTCCAGGATAACCTTGCCGTCTTTATCGACAAGCGACTTTGCCTCTATGATGCCGGAGTTGTTGACAACCGATGAGAGTATTGCGTTGGCTGCATTTGCAGTAAGGATAATTTGTCCCCCGTCCGCTTTGATCTTGCCTGAGTTGCTTACTGCAGTTGCCATCGGCTGACCGTTAGGTCCTTCGACCTTTCCAGTACCTTGCCGGTAACGGAGTAGGTTATTGTGCCGTCTCCGAAGAAATCAACCGTTAAGCCTTTTCCGGAACCGAGAACCGCTTTGCCGAGATTGGCTACTATCAGTCCTTCGTTTGATACCGAAGGGGCAACAAGGAATACAAAGCCGTTGTCCGATATCTTTATTGTTCCTTTGTTGATTATGTAGGAGAGATTCTTGTTTGTATCCTGATTGAATGTGTAATTGCCGTTCATAAAGTCGCTATTTTTAATATCGAATGTTATAGCAGCAAGACCGGCAACATCAACTGCAACATTCTGACCGAAGACTATACCGTTGGGATTGACCAGGAATACTCTGCCGTTTGCCTGCAGAGCTCCGAGTATGCTTGAGGGATCTGTTCCTATAACCTTGTTCAATATAACGGAGGCCTTTCCCGGCTGCATGAACTTGACAAGCTCATTGGCATTGATGTTGAACTTGTTCCAGTCAACTATTGCCCTGTTTGTAGCCTGATTTATGAGCATTGTTGTTGAACCCGAAGTTGAGATGGAGGCGCTTCCGGCAACTACATTGCCGCCCTGCGGCAGAGCATAAGCGGAAACAGCAGACAGAGCGGATATGATAAGTACGGATGCGGCAATATTCTTAACATCGGAAAGTCTGCATATCACAGCATCGCTGAAGTTGGTTCCTACGCTTTTTCTGATACGTCTGTTTCTGTATTTCTTGAGTTCTTTTGAAAAGAAGAGCAGATTATTCTTTCTTTCTTTTACCTTTTTCATTCTTTTTTATTCTTTTCTTATACTGTCTCTGAGCGATTACAGTTTCTCTTTGTGTATTAGGTCCACTCATGATATGGCCTCCTTACATTTGCCTGCATACGGCAGTTTATGAAAGTTCTTTGTCATTGGCTTTGGCATCGATTTCATACGCCTCCTTTGTCTTTGAAATATAC
>CAZAPZ010000007.1:27741-29337 GCA_964487285.1 uncultured Campylobacterales bacterium
TTTGTCATTGGCTTTGGCATCGATTTCATACGCCTCCTTTGTCTTTGAAATATACAGCTGCGAAAGATTGGCGTTTATCAACGCCGTTTCTTTACTGTATTTTCCGTGCACCTTTTCCGCTGTCTCAAGCGCAAGAAGAAGATAAGACTCGGCTTTTAAAAACTCTTTTCTCATAAGATAGATAAAGCCGAGATTGTTGATGGCAGTTACGGAGTTCGCATGATTCGAACCGTATGCCTTTTTTGTAATATTATATAGATTGTGTGCATAAGTAAGAGCCGTGTTCAAATCTTTATCTTTTACGATACTAAGCACATAACTATTCATCTTCTCCCACTCTTCATCTGTTATTTTGTTTTTCTTAAAAACCCCATTCAATTTTTTATCTATTTATCGGCATCCTGCTATAGAAAGTATGCTTCCCGGCAGCCTCGCATTTGAAACTGTTTGCTGCATGCAAAGAGGGAAAGAGATTCTCGGCAGGTAAGATCATTTATTTATCACTTTGACAAAATTGTTTAAGGAAAATATGTGAGCGTAAATCCAGGCTATATATCCCCTCTGATTGTTATTCATCTTTGTTAAGCTCAGCAATTGCTTGTCATCAAGCTTCAGCATCTTTGCTTCATCGACCACAAGAAGATTTCTCATTACATAACTTGTGCCGTCGGCCAATTTTATATTGGCATCGACTGCGGCAAAAAGCTCCAGCTCTTTCAATCTGTTTACAAACTGTTTTGTGACTTCAAACTGCGCGTTATAAGCCTTTAGGAATTCAACGGCTCTGTCCAATGCGGGAGTATTCTTCCCCTCATCGTCAAACAGTCTGTCGCCCTCTTCTGCATCAAATCCTTTATAGGCCGAATCTACTACGGCAACAAGCAGATTGCCGTCGCCTTTATCATCGGTCTTTGCCGGAATATAAGGATATCTTCTTATGAATGCAGGTATATAGAACCCTTCTTTCCATTTCCCCTGCTCATCGGTGAAGGCATTGTCGGCCACTCCGAGGATTGCAACCAGCATTATCTCTTCATTGGGTGTTTTGGAAAACGCTATGGGATAATATTTTGCGGCCTCAAAGAATTCATAACCTGTCAGGACTGAGGAATTCAGCTGCTTTGCAAACCCGTAATCTGTTACCTTCGCTATCTTTACATGCCTTTGCAGTTCGGAATTAAGAGCTACGGGCTTGGAATAAATCGCTTCCGCCGTTTTCTCTTTTTTTACCTTTTTTTCTTGAGTCACTGCAACCTCTTTTTCCGCTTTCTTTTCCTTAACCATTATCTTTCTCCATCCTTATTTATTAAAATGTTTTTGTTATCTGCAGATAAAATGCACTGCTATGACCGTCTGCATTCTTTGAAGAGCTTAATAGGAAATCCGACATCTGCTCTTATGTTAAATTTATAAGGAAGGTTTAATCTGACACCTGTTCCGATGCCGGTTAAGCTGCGATTGCTTTTCTGTCCTACAACTGCATTGTTTACATGGATGCTTCCGTCATCTATAAAAAAGGCAAGCTGGAGCAGCTTTTTATTTGCGAGAGGAGCTATTCTCAGCTCAGCTGTAGCTGCATATCCGCTGTCTCCGCCG
>CAZAPZ010000008.1:0-29258 GCA_964487285.1 uncultured Campylobacterales bacterium
CTGAATTCATCTAAAATCAGAGGTTAAACTTAAGAAGACAGCTATGCTATAGGAAACAGCTATTTTCTCAAGCTGATGAATGAGACAAAATGAGAGCCGGTTTATTATGCAGTGGTCTCGCAGTCATATTAGATGACGTGGGCTACATTTCTTTTGACGTTGAAGAAGCAAGAACTGCTATTTCAATACGTAGCCCTGAGATACGAAACGAAGAGCACGATAATAACGACGAATCTCCATCTTTTCAGAATGGATAAAGATATTCCACGACAAAGCGCTAACAATGGCTCTACTGGACAGAATCACACACAATGCTATCATATTGAACATGAATGGTAAAAATTACATAAGAAGGAAAAACGCAATACAATAAATCAACGGAGGTGGATCAAAAACATCTTGACTTTATACAAATGTTCTATCATTTTTTAAAACTTCCAATACTAATCCGGTTTTGAACTCTGTAGTATAAAATCTTTCTTTTTTCTACTCATTACACTCCTAATTTATTCATTTTCATTGTAGGCTTGGGGGAATAAGAATTCCATTCTTTATTGTATGAATTTCTTGGGGTATTATAATTAACAATTATAATAAAGCATTTGTAATTGGCATTAGAATCAAAGTTGCCTCGGTACAATAATTTGTAAGCAATCACATTGAGGGATTGATCATATATGGTTGTCTGCCAATGAAGATATCATTCATTTTACATTTTGATCATATAAGGATGTTATACAACGGATCTCTTTCAAAGGGGACAAACCCTGCATCTGAAATTATGCGTCTTATTTCATCTGCAGTTGCTCTATTTCTATGCCCTGCCAATCTCATGACATTCTCTTCTATTAGTATGCTTCCAAAATCATCAGCGCCGCAATATAAAGCAACCTGGGCAGTCTTTTTTCCTTGAGATGACCAGGATGCTTGAATATGATCAAAATTATCCAGGACAATTCTTGATATAGCTATAATTTTAAGGTAGTCGGTTGAGCCTATATATTTTTTTCTTGATTGAAGAGCGGTATTGAGCGGCTTAAAATCCCAGCAAATAAAAGCTGTAAATCCCCTCGTTTCATCTTGAATCTCTCTAAGTTTCATTAGGTGATTAATTATATCTTCTTTTCTTTCTATATGACCGAACATCATTGTAGCGGTTGTTCTATAGCCTAACTGATGAGCTATTTTCATTATTTCAAGCCACGCATCGGAGTTTATTTTCAAAGGAGCTATTTTTTTTCTTATATTCTCGGTTAAGATCTCAGCTCCACCTCCCGGAATCGTCCTAAGTCCATTGTTTTTAAGATCAATTAAAACATTTTTAACGGATTTACCGCCTATTTTACTCATTAGGTCAATTTCAGGAGGACTGAATGCATGTATAAAAAGTCTTGGAAAATCAGTTGTAAGCCGATGAATCATATTGAGATAATAGTTGTACGGAATGCTTGAATTTAAACCACCTTGTATCAAAAGAGTGCTAACACCTTTTTTAGCAGAGCTTTCTGCAATCTCTTCGATTTGATCGATGTCTAACGTATAGCTTTCTTTGTCATTTTCGTTCTTATAAAAAGCGCAGAAGCTACACTTTGTAGAGCATATATTTGTATAGTTTATATTTGTATCAACGATATAAGTAACATATTTTTTTGGATTTTTTTCATATCTAATTGAATTGGCAACTTCTGCTAGACTTAGAAAATCTTTATCAAAAAGTTTAAGCGCATCTGAATAGTTGTATCTTTTCATCAGGATGCAATCCTATAATTACCCATGCGCCTTACGGGCAGAAATCCTGCATTAATCATCAAGGTTCTTAAATCAAGTTCGCTCATAGCAGCAGGTGAAATAGTGTTTGCAGAATGTGTTACGCGCTCTTTGCCTATTGTTCCATCAAGATCATCCGCTCCAAAAAATTGGGCTATTTCAGCCAACTTCGGTGTAAGCATAACCCAATATGCTTTTATATGGTCGAAATTTGAAAGAATTATTCTTGATAACGCAATGACTTTAAGTATTTTTATGGCAGAAACGGGCTGAAGATCAAGCATGCTGTTTCCCGGATGAAATGGAAGGGCTATAAAAGCGTCAAACCCGTTGGTTTCCTCCTGCAGTTTTCTTAATCGGAACAAGTGCTCAACTATCTCAACATCCGTTTCAATATGGCCGAATAAAATGGTAGCATTTGTCTTTAAGCCTAATAAATGAGCTGTTTTGTGAATAAGCAGCCACCTGTCAGCGCTTATCTTGTTTGGGTAAAGGATCTGTCTTACCCTTTCTGAAAAAATCTCTGCTCCACCGCCAGGCAGAGAGTTGATACCCGCACTTTTAAGTTTTTTTAAAACCGTTTCAACCGAAAGTCCGCTGATATGTGAAAAATAATCAATCTCTGCGGCAGTAAATGCCTTAATCCAAATATTTTTATATTTAGATCTTATCATTTCTATCATTTCTATATAATAAGAAAAAGGAAGATCAGGGTGAATGCCGCCGACAATATGAACTTCGTCTGCCTTTCTTTCTCCAATTATTTCCAATATTTTGTCATTATCAAGAACATAGCCGCCTTTTTGATTTAGCGATTTTGCAAATGCACAAAATTTACACCTTGTGATGCAAATGTTTGAATAGTTTATCTGTCTGTTTAAAATGTAATAGCTTTTCTTACCATGTTTTGCCTGTCTTATTTTGTCAGCCTCTTTGCCGATAGAGATCAAATCACCTCTTAACAAAACAATCGCTTTTTCTTGTGTTATCATTAGAGCTCCTATAAAATCATCATAGCATCGCCGTAGCTGTAAAACCTATATTGTTCACTAATTGCGATATTATATATTGGCTTTATATCTTTGCCTGTAAATGCTTGAACTAACATCATTAGGGTTGATTTAGGCAGATGAAAATTAGTAATCAGAGCATCGATTGAACTAACTTTCTTGCCAGGATATATAAATATTTTGGTAGCTGATCTGCCTGCCTGAAGCCTGCCTTTTTTATCAAGAGATGATTCAAGCGCTCTTACCACGGTTGTTCCTACCGCAATTATTTTTCCCAAACCTTTTGTATCATTATAAAGTGAAGCAAGCTCTTTATCAATCACAAAGAGTTCTTCATGCATCTTATGATCTTCAATATTTTCCTCAGCAACAGGCATAAATGTCCCAATTCCAACATGAAGCGTTAACTCTCCAACATTGATACCTCTATTTTTAATTTCGTCAATCAAATTATCTGTAAAATGAAGTCCGGCAGTTGGGGCTGCAACAGCTCCTACATTTTTTGCATAAACCGTCTGATAATCTATTTTGTCACTTGGTTCATCCGATCTTTTCAGATATGGAGGTATCGGCATATGGCCTAATTTTCCAATAGTAGGCATAATATCTTTATCGAAAGATATAGTTTTTATTTTTTCGTCGGACTGTATTACCACGCCTATCGTACCGTCCTCAAAGATGATTTTTGAGCCTAACCTCAATTTTCCTTTTACCATACAGCTCCAGTTATTATCATCTAATTTTTTGACCATTAAAAGCTCAATGGTTCCACCGGTTAATTTTTTTGCGTATATTCTTGCAGGCATAACTTTTGTGTTGTTTATAATCAACAGATCATTGGGCTTAAGATAATCCACTATATTTTTAAACCGACGATGATATATTTTGCCGCAATGCCTGTCATAAATAAGAAGCTTTGCGTTATCTCTATCCCTCAACGGATATTTTGCTATCAATTCAGGGTTCAAATCGTAGTCAAAGTCAGAAAGTTTCATAGTAATTTGTTATATCTCCTTATTTAATTTTATTAAACAGACTTGCGATAGGAATTAATCCTTTCAATTCACAAATAATAAATGCATTATTTTAATGGAAACGACTTTTTATATTGGTCTATTAACAGTGAGATATTAACATGGGCGTATCGTTCGGTTGTATTAATTGAACTATGGCCTAAAAGTGTTTGTATTGTTCTGATTCCCATTCCGTTTTCAAGCAGATGAGTTGCAAAAGAATGACGCAATGAATGAGGATTTATTCTATATCCCAATGCCGCTTGGCTCCATTTATAAACAATATTCCTTATGCCCCTGACAGATATTGGATTTCCCGATCGATTTGTAAAAATATATCGCTTAATATTATTCTTATTGATATAAATTCTTAATGCATTTGATGCATCGGTTGTAATCGGCACTATCCTTTCAATGGACCCCTTACCGTAAATTCGTATAATTTGTAAATTAGATGAAGTATCGGAAATCTTTATTTTAGCCATCTCACCAATTCTAAGTCCGCAATAGAAGAGTTCCATTATCGCTTTATCTCTAAAATTTTCCTTAAGCTTTTCATTATCGAGAATTGCCATGACATCTCTTTTCTCCAAAAATCTCGGAAGCGGGTTCTCAAACCGTGGAGCTTTTGCCGAAACAGTTTCATTGAGAAATTTCGCAAACCGTTTTAGTGACACTATTTTTCGTGCTATAGTTGAAGATTTATATTTATTCACATAGAGTTGATGAAGAAAACTATTGGCTGAATTATTGAAATTCTTTTCCTGCATAAATTTAATCATAGGTTTAATATCGGAAATATAGCTTTTTATACTTTGCGCAGATAATCCGTTGATTGTCATATCTTTTTTATATTGAGGTAAAATATCGCTAATTTTTGGCATTTATTTTTTTGTAATAGTTGTTCAGTTGTATTAGCCGCTTTTTTGATACCGCATAAAATTTTGAGAATGGTACAATTTTATTGTAATAATTCCAGTAAAGCGCTTCTATTTCTAAATTTATGTTTCCTTTATCAGATTTTTGAAAAGGATTATTAATTTCCCTCTTGAGAATATCGAAGCGAGCCTCAGCAATGTTAAACAATCTTTTTGATTCTAAAAGCTGATCAACCCTATTTTTTCCAACAATAGCATGACGATTATATCTATATGCTTTCAGAGATTGTTTGTAAAGTTTTAGAGCTTTTTGATAATTTCCGTTCTTTAAAGCTTCATCTGCTTTATTGGAATATCTATAAGTTGGCGAAAATTTATAGTACATAAATCCAAATCCGGCAAAAAGCATAATGGTAATAACTGCTGCATATCTAGCAATTTTCATATAATTTTCTTATTCTTTCTATTATAAGCGTTGATGACTTACCGTTGATAAACGGCAGAATAACGGTCTTTCCAGCATTTTTTTTTACGAAATTAGATCCTACAACAGTTTCTTCCGAATAATCGCCGCCTTTTACCAGAATATCGGGCTTTATCGCTTTAATCAATTTAAGAGGAGTGCTATCGTTAAACAATGTTATAAAATCTACAAATCTAAAACTTGACAGAATTTCAATTCTATCAAGTTCGGCAATAACAGGTCTCTTGTCGCCCTTAATTAGATTGACGGAAGCATCGCTGTTAACACCAATCCACAGAAAATCCCCAAGCGCTTTTGCCCGCCTTAGATAACTTATGTGTCCGGCATGAATCAGATCAAAACATCCGTTTGTAAACACAATTTTGCCTTTCTTGCAAATCAAATTAGCTGCCTGCGAAGCATCTTTCATATCAATGATAGCAGCTTTCATATATTTCTATCTATCATGGAGCATATTATATGTCCTAAAAGAATGTGCGCTTCTTGAATTCTTGCTGTTGTTTTAGCTTCAACGATAAGCGGATAATCTACAACTTTGCTAATTTTACCGCCATCGTTACCCAAAAATGCAATGGTCTTTATCCCTTTCTCTTTGGCGGCAACAATGCCTCTATAAACGTTTTCGCTATTACCGCTTGTGGAGATACCGATCGCTATGTCATTCTGTCTGCCAAGAGCCTTAATCTGTTTCAAAAAGATATCATTATAATCATAATCATTTGCAATGCTTGTTATAACTGAGCTATCGGTTGTTAATGCTAAAGCCGGCAGTTCAATTCTTTCCTCTTCAAATCTATTTACAAACTCCGCTGCAAGATGCTGACTATCTGCGGCACTGCCTCCGTTTCCAAAAAAAAATATAATATGGTGATTTTTAACCGCATTCGAAATCAGCTTCGAAACCCCAATGATAATCTTTTCGTTTTCGCTAAAAAATTTATTGATAACAGCATTGTGCTCTTTAATTATTGATTTCATATAACTTTTAAAATATCTTCCGCTTCAGACAGAACATAATCCGGACGAAGACTCCTTAAAAGGGCAGGGGGTCTAAGTCCCCACAATGCCGCAGCGGTCTCAAACTCAGCTATCTTTCCAGCAATAATATCGTTTTCGCTATCGCCAATCATAACATAAGTTTCAGCATCCAATTTATCTGCAGTTTTAACAATTAATTCAGGATTCGGCTTCTTTAAAAATAGATCACCTCCGCTGATAGCATCAAAAAACTTTGACATGTTCAGATTATCTAATATTGTGTTGGATAACTCGGTCATCTTATTTGTTACAACAGCCATTTTAACATCCTTTTCCTTCAAAATAGCAAGAATCTCAATGATACCGGGATATGGCTTGGTATTGTCTAAAAGATGTTTTCTATAAAAAGAGAGAAACCACTCAACCATATCTTTTAAATTTCCGCTCTGTTCGCTGCAGTCGGAAAGAAGCTGTTTAATGCCATTGCCTACATATCTTAAAATAAGTTTTCGATCTAATGGTGCATATCCAAACTGTTTCATAGTATTGTTAACTGCTATCATAAGATCTTCTTTGGAATCAATCAATGTGCCGTCTAAATCAAATAAAATAGCTTTAGGTTTGTTATTTTCCATTGTCATTTATTATTAATTTTGCAATCATAAAACCATTATAGAATATTTCTTCCTCTTTTGCTATCCAAAAGCCGCTTGAAAGTTTCTGAAAAGCTTTGTAATCAACGCTAATTCCCTGTAATTCGGCTTTTTTTATTACTAATTTTTTCAAATTCATTTTTATGGACATTTTGCCAACTTTAAAATAGATATCGCTGTCTGTTACCTTGTAAATTTTATCACTTAATTCTATTTTACCAAAAATCAGATTCGGCAGGACTTTCGATAGCTTGTCTAAAACTTTTTTAAACGAATTATTAAACCCATTAACAAATTTATATTTCATTTTGCCGTCGTATATCGCTTCTCCAATCTCATCCATATACGGATTAAAAAATATTATAACATATCCTGACTTGGTTTTTTTGTAAATAGCATTAAAAGGGGAGGGTTTATTGCTGTATATAATATTTCCTGATATTGATGCCTGCTTCAGCTTCTCTATCTGCCGCTTAATTTTATTAAAACCGGAACGATTAACATTAATATAATTTACCTGTTTGGCGCATCCTTGGAAAAAAATTGCAAAGCAAAATAGCACAATTATTTTACGCATAAAACAGCTCCAATTCCTTTACTCCATCACCAAGACTAAGGATATCCACATCAAAAGGCAGGCTGGATCTTACGGTTTTGCCATAACTCTTGTTTATGAGCCTGCTATCGGTAAAGATTATTACGCCGATGTCGGTTCTTTTGCGTATTAGTCTGCCTATACCTTGTCTCAATTTTAGTATCATATCCGGAAGCATAAACTGGGTAAACCCGTTTAATCCGTTTGACTGATAACATTTCATTCTCGCTTTGACAATTGGATCCTCATGCGATTGAAACGGCAGATGAGTAATGATTACGGCGGTCAGACTTTTTCCCGGAATATCTATACCTTCCCAAAACGAATTTGTTCCAAATAAAACAGATTCGGTCTCATGCATGATTTTAAACAATTTATATCTTGGCATTTCACCTTGAATAATGGCATTTTTGCCATGCTCGGTAAGAAACCGATAACTTTTGTTGTATGAATCTTTCATTTGACTATGAGATGTAAAGAGAATTAGAACTCCTCCTTTAACTTTTACAACGAGCTCTTTTATTGCTTCCGAAAGCAGATCGGAGTAACGATAGTTAAGCGGATTAATCTCTTTTACAACAAACGCTGTCATTTGCTTTTCCAAATCAAATTCGGTAACAAGTTTCATATCTGAGAAATTTTCAAGTCCTATAAGCTGTTCAACAAAAGAAAAGTCTCCTGCTACACTAAGTGTAGCCGATGTTAAAAGGTGGTTATTTTCATTGAAAGCAGGCGCCATAAATGAAGAAACATCAATTGGACTCATAGTGAATGTAACCGATTTTACCGTTCGTTCTGTATAATAGACAAATTGTTTGTCCTGCAACTTGAATTTTTTTATGGCTTCATCAGTTGCGGCTAATTTTTCTAATACAAAATTTAGTCTCATTGATTCAAAGAGAATAGATTCATCATTATCTGCCATAACACTAATTGATTTGATAAGCAGTTTCAGCAATTCTGCTGTTTTTTTCATAGCTATGCCCATGCTATCAAGAATCTTAAAATCATTATATATGGCAGAACTATTATTTACAATATCATATTCATCATATTCTTTTAAGACATTTTTTAATTCATCCGAGAAGATTATAAGATCGTTATTCAGCTCTGCAATTAGATCGAATATTTTGTTATTTTCTTTATCAATCTTTAGTTTAATTAAATTGAGAATACCACCTGATTTTCTGTTGAGAGATGATATTAAAAAACCGATTTTTGAAGTTGACAAACTTTCGCCAATATGACTTGTTGCAACCTCAGCAATATGGTGAGCTTCATCCCATATTGTAAATTTATGTACAGGAAGAACTTTTCTGCCTTCAGGCTGCATAATATCTAATATTGTCAGATGGTGATTTGTGATAATTATATTGGCTGACATTGCTTTTTTTTTGGCTTTATAGTAAAAACATTCCGACTTAAAAAATCTGCATTTCTTTCCAAAACATGTGCTTGATTCTGATGCTATCTCGTTCCATCTACTCATAGCAATCGGCATATCCGATCTTGTACCTGTGGTAGTGTTATCAAGCCATTTTCGTATTGTCTTTAGAAGAAGAGGATTTAAGTTTAATAATCTTTCAAATTTATTCATGCATATATAATTGTTTCGCCCCATTAAAACTGCAAATTTAAGATGCGGGCTAATAAAGCGTTTCAGCATAGGAAGATCGGCATTAAACAACTGTTCCTGAAGATTTATTGTATTTGTACTTATGATTACCCTTTGACTGTTTTCAACAAAAAGAATTGAAGGAATTAAGTATGCAGCCGTTTTTCCAATGCCGGTAGGTGCTTCAATAATATAATTTTTTTTGTTTATAAGAAAATCGGATACTGCTTTTGCCATTTTGAATTGCGATTCTCTATACTCATATCCTTCCAACATATCCTGCAGTTTTCCATGATCGGAAAAATATTCAGCAACTTCAGTAATTAAATCGGTTTCCATTTTCAATTAGCTTATTTAAGTCATCTGTCAGTGTATTGAACTTCCCGATTCAATCGCTTTATCAACTGTCAAAAGGCTGAGCATCTCATCATTAGATGCAGCAAGCAGCATTCCGTTAGATTCTATACCGAACAACTTTCTTGGTGCAAGATTAGAAACTATAACGATTGTTTTTCCTATAAGATCCTCGGGGCTATATGCTAATCCTATGCCGGCAACAATTATTCGCTTTTGCCCGCCAACATCAATATCAAGTTTGATGAGTTTGTTCGATTTTTCCACACGTTTTGCCGCTATTACATTTGCAGTTTTCAACTTAAGCAGCATAACATCGTCTATTGAGATAGATTCTTTGTCTATTTCAACCTTGCTATCAGACTTAACCTTTTTTATATTATATTTCTTAAATAACGGGTCGCCTTTAATCACACGGTTGCCGCTTATGTCCCACTTGAAATTTTTCCAAGTTATATCTGCGTTATCCGAACATCGTTCCAATATTTGTTTTGCGGTATCAGGTAAAAACGGAGCAATCTCATAGGCTATTGCATGCGTAGCTGCTGAGCAGGAGAAAAGAACTTTGTAAAGCTCATCTTTGTCTTTTATTGCCCACGGTTTAGCATCCGCAATAAATTTATTTATCCGGTTTATATATTTCCATATAGCTTTCAAAGCGTTATAAAAATCGAATGTGTTCATAGAGTGCGAAACTGCATTATGCATGTTTTTAAATTCAGCTTCAACTTCCGTATATCCAACTGATTTTGGAACTATTCCATCGGATTCTTTCTTCAATAGTGCGGCAACGCGGCTAAATAAGTTGCCCAAATCATTCGCAAGATCACTATTTATCCTTCTTTCCATAGCCTGAATCGAAAAATCGCCATCTTGTCCAAAAGGAACCTCTCGCAACAAAAAATATCTAAACGGATCTCTTCCGAATTTATCAATCATTTCGTAAGGATCAACAACATTGCCGATAGATTTGCTCATTTTTCTACCTTCGGATGTCCACCAACCATGAACCACAACTTGTTTTGGCAGTTCTATTCCTGCAGCCATAAGCATAGCAGGCCAATAGACCGAATGAAATTGGAGAATATCTTTTCCTATTATATGAGTTGCAGGCCAAAATTCCCCGCTGCTGCTGTTTATACATCCATAATTTATTGCACTTATATAATTGATAAGTGCATCAAACCAGACATATACTACATGCTTGTCGTTAAATGGAACCGGAATGCCCCATGAAAATGATGTTCTGCTAATAGATAAATCGGTTAGTCCTTTTTTGACGAAGCTTTTAACCTCGTTATATTTAGTTTTCGGAATAACAAAATCAGGGTGTGCATTATAAAACTCAAGCAGTAAGTTTTGATATTTAGACAACTTGAAAAAATAGCTCTCCTCTTTTAGTCGTTCAAGATCTCTGCCGCATTGGGGACATTTCTTATCATGAGCTTCAGTTTCGGTAAAAAACGATTCGCAAGGCGTGCAGTACCAGCCTTCGTAGTTGCCAAGATAAATATCGCCTTGCTTGTAAAGTTTGTCAAATAAGAGCTGAACAAATTTAAGATGCCTCGGCTGCGTTGTTCTGATAAAGTCATTGTTGGTGACATCAAGCTTGCTCCATAAATTCTGAAAACGAGTAACTACCAGATCGGCTAATTCTGTGGGTGAAATCTTCCTTTTTTCTGCCGCTCTTTCAATCTTTTGGCCATGCTCATCTGTGCCGGTTAAAAAGAATGTTTTAACACCTGCCATACGCTTGTATCTTGCCATTGTATCGGCTGCAATGGTAGTATATGCATGCCCTATATGCGGAATATCATTCACATAATATATAGGGGTTGTAACATAGAAACTTTTCTCCATTTTTTTACCTCTTTTACTTTATTTTATCTTTTTCCCGCTATTTTTCAAAAAAGTGTTGCAACAGAATTTTCAAGTATAAATTTATCTTTCATTTACAATTATAAGTGCGTCTATTATGTAATGCTCTTGTTAGTTTTTACAGGTTTCATCGTTTCAGCATCAAGTTCCATATAACCGCCATCTTTCAGTCTAAGTGTAACACGCTTTTTAAGAGGAGATTCAAATACTATCTTTCCCTCTTTTCCATCTACCTTAAGTATAGTTCCAACACGCGGTACTGTTTTTATAAATTCATCGTATGTTCTTTCTTCGTATTTTAGGCAGCAAAGCAATTTGCCGCATATACCTTTTATTGATCGAGAACTCACATTCAGATTTTGTTTTTTTGCCATACTTAGTGCAATATGCTTGAAATCACATAAAAATCTGCTGCAGCATACTTCCATTCCGCACATACCCACTCCGCCCATAATCTGGGCTTCTTCTCGCTCACTTACTTGGCGCATTTCTATTCTACAGTGAAGTTTATGGGCTAATGTTTGTATAAGAATTCTAAAATCAACTCTATTTTTTGCTGTAAAAAAAAGAGTGCTATGGCGACCGTCGAGGCTTATGGCAACATTTGCGATTTTCATATTTAAATTCAATTTTTTAGCTTCTTCTACTGCAATTTTTATATAATCAGCTTTTAGTATTTTGTTCTCTTTTAATCTTTTCATGTCTTCTTTATCCGCTGTTCGAATAATCATATCGGAATCGGTAGATTCAGTATCAGGCAGCATTGACATTATAGTACCTAAATCTACATAGTTATCAATTTTGCAAACCACCATGTCTCCAACCTTAAAATCTTTCACATTAATATTTCTTGATTTTCTTAATTCACCGAATTCTATTTTTCCAAATTTCTTTTTTTTATTATCCATTTATATTATTTCATCCATAAATTTACTGTTTTATCAATTCAAATAAGGTCAGTTTGATATTGCTGTTACCGGTTGTAATCAATATTACAGCATTAATAAGTTTTTCTGAAGTCATAAGCGATGACTCTTTCGCTATTGTGATAAGTTCATCGCCAAGTCGATTTCGATTCCATTTGCTTGTATATCGCAATAACTCATTATAATCTTTCTTAAGAATACAACTTTTTAACTCTTCATCAATATTATGCCCATTACCAAAATACTCGTTAATTACTATTAATCTAGATAAAACTGTCGGTATCAGATAAGATTTACGAGTTCCAATCATAAAAAAATAAGATCTATCAGGCGGCTCTTCAAGCATTTTGAGTAAAGCATTTTGAGCCACTATTGTTATACCGTTTTTACAATCTATGATTATATAATTTTTCTTATCATAGCATGGTTTTAAAGCGGTAAAATTTCTAATGGTTCTAATTGCATCAATACCGATTGCATCCGCACCGTTTATAGTCAGCATATTCGGATATGAACCGTTTTTAATCATTTTGCAAACAGGGCAAATCCCGCATCCTCCCTTTATAGATCTAAAATTGATATCTTGGGATGAAGTTTGCCCGCATGAACAGCTCGCAACTAATTTTTTTGCAATATCGAGATTAGCGTATTCAAAAAGATACGCCTGCCTAAGCTCTTCTAATTTCATTTTCCCATAATCGGACAATTGATTTATGAACATCTTTTATTGAACCGGATGCATCAATAGTATGAATTCGTTTGTTTGCCTCTGCCATCTCCCTGTAGCCATTTGCCACTTTATGATAAAATTCGTTTCCCTTTCTTTCAAACATGTCTTTGTGATCGTATCTATTTATAACAGATTCAGGCGATACATCAAGGAAAATTACTATATCAGGCGTAAGCCGGCAGAATATGTCCAACATTTTCCATATCATATTCACATTTAGCCCCTCTCCATATCCTTGATATGCAACGGTAGAGTACGAATATCTATCGGTGATTACCACTTTGCCCTTCCGCATCATCTCTTCTATCTTTTGTATATGAATCACTCTGTCTGCTAAAAACAGAAGCAGTCTTGCCTCGGCAGGAATATCATAATTCTTAACAATTAGATCAACCGATTCGGAAATTGTTGTGCCGCCCGGTTCAGTCGTTAAAAAAGTTTTTATTAATTTCTTTTTAAGGTATTCATCGAATAGTTTTATCTGCGTAGTTTTCCCCGATCCGTCGATTCCTTCAAATGCTATAAACATTATGGCATCTGGGAATAGTTAATCGTAATTTGTGAGTTGCAAGACACATATGAGTGCAATGGCTGTTGCCAGTCTTTTTTATTAACAAATTATGCATAAAACTTGTATTCGGTAATTTCATATTCGAGCAGGCATTTTTCTTTATCTTCCCATTCACGAATCACAAGTTACTATTATCATTTTGCTCTCGAAAAGAGTGTGGCAGCACCTACTTTTTCTTCAAATTTTTTATGCGGGTCGAGCTTGGCAACTTTAATTGTCTCGCCTCCGTTGTCTGATATATCAAGATTTTTTAATTTCATTATATTTTGTCTTGAATCGGCAAAATCAATACTGAAAAGCAGCTCTGCTTCTGATGTTTGAGGCTTTTTAATAGCCCCCCATTCAATCATACCGTGATGACTTGCTACCAAATGTTCAAGATGAACTATAATCGGTGTATCCGACTTAACTCTCTTTTCAATTTCAGTCACCCCTATGGATAGATGACCGATAAGTTTTCCTCTCCTCGTATATTCTCCGTCTTCAGTGAGTTCATAAAGTTTTCCTATATCATGAAGCAGCGCACCTGCAATCATAAGATCTGTGTTCAAACCATAATGCGTTGAAAGTGATTTTGCAACTTCAGCCATAGATATCGAGTGTTCCAACAACCCTCCGCGATAACAGTGATGCATTATTTTGGCAGCAGGATAAGTGATAAATCTTTTTCTCAAATCAGGGTCATTAAAAAATTTTTCAAGGAGACTTTTTAGAGAAACATCGTTTACATCATCAATCAGTTCATCTAATTTACGAGATAAGTTCAAAATTCTTTTTTCTGACAATATGCTAAAATCATCTTCATTTTTATAATCAGACTTTTCAATATGCTTTATAATTATCTGAAAAACTCCTCCGTATTGATTGGTTTTTCCTGTAACTTCAACTATATCTCCGTTTTCCAACCCTTTTGCCTGTTCTATTTTATCATTCCACAGTTTTGACTTTATCACACCGGTTTTGTCTTTTAATATTATATTATAAAACTTCTTTCCGGCTTTTGTCCTTGCCGTTTCTATAACTCCAATCTTAAAAATGTCACTAAATTCATCTTTTACTTCCTTAAGCTCGGAAATAAATAGTTTTTTATTCATAGTTTAACAGCCTTTAGAAGTCTGATTTTATCGTCTTTCCAACGCCATTTTTCAAATTTTCCAAATCCGTATCCTCTCAAGAAATGAACAAGATCAAAGCTTGAAAATTCGGTTGCCAATTCGCATTCAAGATGTGTGAAAAGATATTTCGCTATCGGGTTCAATTTATTTACATCAAATTCGTTATAATCTAATATATAAAGTCTTCCGCCCTTTTTAAGCAGCTTTGAAACATTCTTCATAACCAATGATCTCTCACGAATTTCAAGACCATGCATTACAAAGCTTATAAATATGATATTAAAACCGCTTATTTTAAAAGGTTTTAGGATATCAGCTTCAATAACTTGGCAATAATCGTATTTTTTCAGCCTTTTTTTTGCCTTTTTTAGCATCGTTTTACCAATATCCGCAAGAACGATATTACCGTCTTTGCCAACTGCTTTTGCAAACAGTTTTGTGTTTCTACCTGTTCCTCCGCCTAAGTCTATGAGCTTATCGCCGCCTTTGATATTCATTTTTTCTACAGCACTTTTTATCAGTCTTCCGTAGCTGAAACCTGTGGCTATATTTATTAATGAATCGTAAAAATATGCCTCAATGCCGGTTACTTTTATTTTAGATCGTTTCATACAACGCTTCTTAGAGCTTCTTTAAGATCGAAACGGTTTTCATATAACGCTTTTCCCACCACGATTCCTTCCACATACTTAGAAATTGTTTTTGCCAATTTAATATCTTCAATTGATTTTACGCCTCCGGAAATAATCACTTCAGCTCCCGTCTTTATGCTGAAATCTTTATAAAACTTTTCATCAATCCCTGCAAGCATACCATCTTTTGATATATCAGTCAACAGAAACAAATTGATGTTGGGAAAATGTCGTGCAAAATCGATGGGCGTCATTCCGCTATCTTTTGTCCACCCGTCTATTTTTACTCTGTTATTTAAAAAATCCAACGCTATAATTATTTTTCCCGAATATTTTTTAGAAAGATTGGTAATCATTTCAGGATTTCTATATGCAGCAGTGGAAACAATCACTCTATCCGCCCCATTTTCCAGCATATCCATTATACTTTTTTCATCCCTCAAACCGCCTCCTATCTCTTTGCAGATTCCTTCTACTTTCAAAAGCTGTTTAATTAATCTTTTATTCTCCGATTTTTGTGTTGCCCTATCAATATCTATGATATGAACCCATTTTGCGCCGCAATTTATGAAACTTTTTATAACATTTAACGGATTATCACTATAAACTGTTTTTCTATTCGTTTTTCCAAGTTCAAGACGTATAACTTTTCCTTCCGATATATCAATTGCAGGAATTATATTCATTAACTATATCACCAAAATTTTTTATTATTTTCAAACCGTTTTCGCCGCTTTTCTCCGGATGAAACTGAACTGCATAAACATTATCTTTTCTTGCTGCGGAAACAAATTTATATCCGTAATCGGTTAGCGCCAAGATCTCATTTTCATCATTGCTGACAGCATGGTATGAATGCACAAAATAAAAATATGAATCTTGATCTATTCCTGAGAACAATTTTGAATTGTTAAAATGTACTTTATTCCATCCTATTTGAGGAATTTTAAGTTTTCCCAGTTCAGTAGAGTCGAATTTTATAATCTTCCCCTTAAATATCTTAAATCCTTCCGTTTTTCCATATTCCAATCCATATTCAAACAGCAGCTGCAAACCAAGACATATACCCAAAAACGGCTTTCTGCTATTAATAAAATCTAATATTGATGGAATCAATTTCTTTTCTGTTAACACTGATATTGCATTGGCAAATGACCCTACACCCGGAAAAACCACACCGTCTGAATTTTTTATAATACCAGGATCATCTGAAATTCTAACATCTATATTCATTTTCTCAAATGCTTTTTTTACGCTTCTCAAATTTCCGCTTCCGTAATTAATAATGGTAATCATAATACGACCTCTTTAACATTGATAGTTTCAGCTCCAGGAAAAATTTTTCCATAATTTTTAAAAGATTCCGCTGAGTCGGTAACAAAAAAATGCCGAATGCCACTGCCTGATAAATCTAAACTATTGGACATCAGTTTTGCGGCTGCATCAGCCGAGCTGATAATATTAATATTATTTCCAACAGCACTTCTTATATTATCATAAAGCAGAGGATAATGCGTGCATCCAAGAATCAAACTGTCTATTTTTTTCAAAAGTAGAGGGCGCATATAAATATTTATCAGCTCCTTTGTAATTTTTTTATTTATCCACCCTTCTTCTACAAACGGAACAAGAAGCGGCGCAGCTTCTTCGTACACGTTAATACTTTTCTTATTTAAGAGATTCTTATATATATGACTATTAATAGTAGCTTTAGTCCCGATTATACCGATATTTCCACTGCTTATTCTTAATGCTTCATATACAGCAGGCTCAATAACTCCTGATATAGGTATCTTAAATTCGGATTTTAGATCATTCAATGCAATTGCGCTTACGGTATTGCATGCCGCTAATATTTTTGTCGCTCCATGTTTGATAAGAAAATTTATGTCATCAGCGGCATATCTAATAATTGTTTTTTTTGATCTATTGCCATACGGGACCCTTGCAGTATCACCAAGATATATAAGATCTATATCCGAATTAATTCTGCACAGAGCATTTACAACCGTCAATCCTCCAACACCTGAATCAAAAACTCCAAGCACAGCTTAAGTAAACCTGAAGGGCAGGGCATAAATGCCCTTTTCCGTTATAATAGCAGAAATAAGCTTATTTGGAACAATATCAAAAGCAGGATTGTAAGAAGAAGCTCCGTTTGGAGCAATTTTAACACCACGCACAGTTGTAACTTCGATTTCATTCCTTTGCTCAACCGGTATTGCATCTCCATTTGGACAACGGCTATCGATGGTGCAAGCAGGTGCAGCTACGATAAAAGGTATATTATGATATCTTGCTATTATTGATAGAGAGTAACTCCCAATTTTATTAGCGGTATCTCCATTTGACGCAATTCTGTCAGCACCGATAATAACTGCATCTATACCTTTCGACATCATATATCCGGCAGCTGAGTCGCAAATTATGTGATATTTTATGCCCATTTTGCCAAGTTCGTAAGCTGTAAGGCGTGAACCTTGCAAAAGCGGTCTGGTCTCATCAACCCAGACAGTTATATTTCTTGATTGTGCCAATCGTTTTATAACGCCGAGCGCTGTGCCTATTCCGCCTGTCGCAAGAGTTCCTGTATTGCAATGGGTCAATATATTTAAAACATCACCATGAATAAATCCAGCTCCAAACTCTGCCATAGCTTCGTCTTTTGCAATTTCATCATTCAACATATCAAGAGCCGCTTCTTTAATCTCATTTTTGAAATGCAAGATATTATTAGGCTTAAATGAGCATGCAAGCTCCATCATCTTATCTACCGAAAAATAAAGATTTACAGCAGTGGGCCGTGCTTTAATCAATTTTTTTGCGGCATTTTTAAGCATCAAAAGTACATCGCTATAGCTTTTTGCAGATTTAACAGCAAGATAACATCCAAAACCTGCAGCAATACCAATCAAAGGAGCTCCTCTGACCGCAAGAGTTTTTATAGCATCAATCATATCGTCAACAGAGCTAATTTTTATATAAGATTCTTCCGGAAGAGCCCTTTGGTCCAATATAATAACATCATCACCGCTAAATCTAATAACATCAATAATCATTTTTTAAGACCACCCATGTTCATGATACCATTCTACACTGTTTTTTATTCCATCATCAAGTGAGATTAAAGGCTTAAATCCATCTAAAACAATGGCAGATGAATCTGCAATCCAGCTATGCATAGATTCTGCCAACTTATCCGGATTAAGTAAGATTCCGAGAATACCGGTATAAGAGATTAAACGTATTATTTTTATTATAAATAATGGTATTTTGATAATTTTTGCTTTAGGATTAGTAAACTTAATCATACTATGTACTATATCATAAGTTTTATGCAATTTGCCATCGTCTATTTCGTAAGTTATGTTTTTAGGGTGTTTAAATGCAAATAGAATTGCGCGTGCAGCATCATCTATATGGATAATTGATAAATAATTATCCATCTTTGGCAAAAAGGCGAATCCTTTTTGAATCATCTTAAATATCTCAAAAAAATCTACATCGTAAGGACCGTAAATGGCAGGAGGTCTTATAATCGTTACAGGTATGGACAACTTTTTTACCTCTTGCTCTGCCATTAATTTGCTTTTACCATAATGAGAAATAGGCAACGATGATTCATTTTTATTATTTTTCGGACCCGACGCTGCAAGGCTGCTTATATATACAAACTGCTCAATCTTAGCATGCTTAGATGAGTTGATATACGAAACTATATTTTTTGTTCCCTCATAATTAACTTTATAATAATTGCGCCATCTGTTTGTTTTGGTCAAACCCGCAGCATGGATTACTATATCAACATCGTTGAAAAGATTGTCAGGAAGCTTATCATTGAGATCGGCATAAACATATTCACATTCAAAATGTTTATTAAGCTTGCTGCTTTTTCGGATCGCACATTTAAGGTTGTAGCCTTTTTTTAAAAGGAGTGAAGCAACGGCAGTTCCCAAAAATCCGTTAGCCCCCGTTAAAAGAACAGTTTTATCGACTGTCATGCTGTTTTATTGAGCTTAAGTTGAGTAATATGCATTATATACAACTTCCGATAACGTATCTTATGTAAAATAAGGAATATGTTTTCCCGAACATGCTGCAATTAGACTATTTATTGACTCTTTCTATATATGAGCGCGTTCTTGTGTCAATCTTTATTCTATCACCAATCTTAACAAAAAAAGGAACTTGTATAACTGCCCCCGTTTCGATTGTTGCAGGTTTTCCGCCTGTATTTGTATCACCCTTAAAGCCGGGAGGAGTATTTGCTATTTCCATCACTACTGTTTTAGGTACGCTAATTCCGATTGGAGCGCCATTAAAAAACAGAATTTCTACATTATCATTTTCTTTCATAAAATCTTTTGCATTAGCTACGATATCTTCGGATATATATGTTTGCTCATAGCTTGTATTATCCATAAAATAATAATTACTTTTATCTTTGTAGAGATACTGCATTGATGATTCCATTATATCTGCCTTTTTCACCTTTACGCCTGCTTTATAAGTTCTGTCAATCACATTACCATTATATAGATTTTTGAGCTTAGTCCTTACAAATGCGTTTCCTTTTCCAGGTTTCACATGCTCGTATGAAACAACTTCAAACGGAGTATCGTCTATATTCAACTTTGTGCCCTTTTTAAAATCTTTTGTCTCTATCACTACTACCCTCTTTATATTTAATTTGATTCCATTTTGTACCTGAAGCAGTATCCTCTAAAATTATTCCTTTGCTTGATAAAAAGTTCCTTATGCCGTCCGCTTCCTTAAAATTTTTCTTTTTTCTATTATCTTCTCTTTTTTTTATCCAAAACTCAACATCTATATCAGCTTTGTTTCTATGAAACCATTCTGACGGGCTCATAGAAAATATTCCCAGTAAGTTAGATGATATTTTCACTATTTTATTAAAACGCTCTTTATCTGCCAGGTTAAATTCACCACTTTCTATCAATGTGTTAGCTTCGCGAGCTATATCAAAAAGCAGACCTAACACAGCGGGGCTGTTTATGTCATCGGAAATTTTCTCAAAAATATCATTACCGCTTACTGAAAAATGAGAATTTTTACCTTCGCAAGGAGATGACTCGTTCACTTTCTCTATTGTTCTGTATAGTCTATCTAAAGCTTTGCCTGATTCTTGAACTTTATCCCAGCTGAACTTCAGAGGCGATCTATACTTTGTTGACAAAAGAAAGTAACGCAGCTGTTCGGCCGGTATCGATTTCAATACATCCTTAATTGTCCAAAAGTTATTTAGCGATTTACTCATTTTCTCACCGCTTGTTAAGACAAACCCGTTATGAATCCAATATCTGCAGAACTGTTTATTCGTTGCCGCTTCACTTTGTGCAATTTCATTCTCATGGTGTGGAAAAATCAGATCCTCACCGCCTCCATGAATGTCTAAAGTCGGACCTAAAAGCGACATTGACATGGCAGAGCATTCAAGATGCCACCCAGGTCTGCCCTCACCCCATGGACTTTTCCAGCCTATCTCGCCTTCCTTTATATGCTTCCATAAAACAAAATCCAAAGGATTTCGCTTCTTTTCATCTATCTTTATACGGCTTCCTGCAATCAAATCATCTATGTTTCTTCCTGAAAGCAATCCATACGGTTTAAATTTTTTGATATCAAAAAAAAGGTCTCCATCCACAAGATATGCAAAACCTTTATCAAATAATGTTTTACACAACGATATTATTTGGTCCATCGCCTCGGTAGCTTTTGGTGCATAAGTAGGCTTTTTAATTGAAAGTGCCGAGGCATCCGCATTGTAACTATTTATATATTTATCGGCAATCTCTTTCGTGCTTACACCAAGCTCGTTTGCTTTTTTAATAATTTTGTCATCAACATCGGTAAAATTTTTCACTAAGTTCAGCTTATAGCCCGCAAATTCAAGCACCCTTCTTAAAACATCAAACACAACCGCACTTCTTGCATGCCCGATATGACAATCATCATAAACAGTGACACCGCAAACATACATATTGACAACACCATCGTGTAGAGAATGAAATTCTTCTTTCTTTCTTGTTAAATCATTATATAGATAAATCATAGCTAATTATTTATTTCAAACCGTCCTTCAAACTGTTTTTTATTTACTTAATTTTGTATATTCCGTTTTGATATTCTGCCGTAGGTGATTCTATCGTAATACCAACTATATTACCGGTTTGACTCGTGATAATTCCATTTAATGCTGGAATTTTATCCCCTCTCTTAAGTGCAACCATTTTCCCGATACTATTTTTTATGCCAACCGCCCTGCCCCACACAGTCGAATCGGTAAATACCGAAAGAGGTTCACCACTAAGAACGTTAATTGCAGTAGATCGCATTTTCGATTTGACTATTTTAATCGGAGCCCTTTTTCCCAATACAAAATAGATTCCGCCGTTAATCGCTTCAAAAAGTTTACTTACGGATGCCTTATGACTGCCGGTAACTCTAGCATAGCCAATCGGCTTAACTATAGTGTACATAGCTGGTAAGTTGATTCGCACTTTCTTAACAAGAGTTATGATTTCACCTGATTTCAACGATTTATAAGGAATTAAATAAATTACGGAACCTGATAACTTGAGATTCCATTTTTCTTTTACAACACCTGCGATCTTTTTTTTAAGTATAAATTCCGATCTATCAACATTAAAAAATTGTTTCTTTTCGGTTATATTTTTTTTATGTTTCTGTCCGTTTGAACCGGTTTTAAAAGATACTTTTCTATTCACAAGAATAAATTGTCCGGGAAAAATAAGATTTGGATTGTATATCATTCTGTTTCGTCTGTAAAGCTTATGCCATTTATATGGATTTTTGTAATACTGCTTTGATATATCCCACATGTTATCATTTTTAATTACTTTATGATAATATTCTGTTACTTGAGCTGAGTCTGCCGAAACCGGATTCCATTGCAAAAATATCGTCCAGAAAAATAAGAGTGATATGATTATAATAATTTTTTTCATCTTTTTCCTCCTAATAATGATTTTACCAACTTTTTGCTGTATTTACTTTTAGGAAAAATAGTTACCAACTCTTTCAGGGAATCAAGCGCTTTTTTTGTATTGTTCAGCTTAACATATATCGTGTAAAGCTGGTATAATGCAATATCCGCCTTACCGCCTCTGTTTTCCGGCAATTTTTTGTAATTTTTAAGCAGTACCTTGAGAGACTTTACACTCTTTTTTACTTTTCCCTGTTGCAAAAAATTCTGAGCAATCCAAAATTGAGCATTATCTGCCAGTTTAGATTTAGGATTTTCATTTATAAACTTTTTAAAAAG
The DNA here is from genome assembly GCA_964487285.1 of uncultured Campylobacterales bacterium. GTDB lineage: Bacteria > Campylobacterota_A > Desulfurellia > JAADFJ01 > JAADFJ01 > CAZAPZ01. The sequence goes on from CAZAPZ010000008.1 coordinate 22,506, forward strand.
TATTATAGAACCGGCATACCTGCCTTTTTTGAATAGATTAAAGGCATTTTTATATATTATAATTTTGTCAACCGGTGCAGCAATCTTCTTCTTTTTTACATTAAATTTTAGGTGTGACACAGGTATTATCCTAAAATTAGGCAATTTTGGAGAATTCGAGAGTTTTTTCAATTCGACAGTTGCCGATTCCTCATTTTTTAGTCTCACAAGAATACCTTGAAGCGCTTGATTATTTTTTTTGTTCACATTAGTCAGCCGCAATATCTCTTTTTTATTGATATTCACTGCGTCTGCTGTCTTTATTATGCTAATATGAAGACTATCTATTCTGTTTGATAAAGCAACGATGCTCGCATTATCTGCGCACCCGGATACTAACAGAACAAATATTCCAAAAACAATATACTTCATTCGCTTAGTGTATAAAAAATGATGATTATTGTCAAGGCAAATGACAATTTTACTCCAGGATCAGGGTAAAATCTCTCAAAAACAGTTTAAAATAAAGAAACAGCACATCAAATCCGCCAAAACGTTACCTCATGAGATCGTTTTGACAAAAATGAGATCTTACCTAATCTCTTTAGGACCGGCAATCAATATATTGCCTACAAGTTTCTGCTCCGGAATATGAAGCGGTATTGGCGGAGGACCATAAATATTATCACCCCAAGGTGTATAAACACCTCCGTGGCAAGGGCAGTAATATATAGGTACTTTATAGCCTTGACCGCTATGTTTCTCCCAGATAGGGATGCAGCCGAGGTGAGTACATACACCTATAAGGGCAATTACATTCTTTTGCTTTTCAAGAAGAGGCTTAAAAATTTTGTAATTTATACTCTCTTTTTCTTTTCCGCCCCACTTATCAGGAGTCCATCCCTGAGGAAATCTCATTACGAATAAAGGCTTTTCTTTGTAAGGTACAACAGTTAGGTCAAGTTCCTTAACTGTGTTAATGTTTATTTTTGCTATTGATTGCACCATAACATTTTTATCCGGAGCAAGGCTTGCAGCGGCAGGATAAGTGGCGGCAACCGCTCCTATTCCGCCCACAACACATGTAGCTCTTCCAAGAAACTTTCTTCGGCTTAGTTTTTTTTCACCCATTTTGTGCCTCCTTTTATCTATCTTGCAAACGCTATTTGATGAGGTTCTCCATCAACGGCAATCTTGTCCAAGATTTTTCCGGAATAAGCGTTCAAAACATAGATTTTTTCTGAAGATCTTGAGCTTACATAGATTTTATTGCCTGAAGGACCAAGCGCTATATGATCGGGTTCGGGAATTGCGATTTTCTTCACAATTTTTAACGATGATTGGTTGATCATATAAACAGTGTTATCTTTACGATTAGATACAAAAATTGTTCCATCGGGAGCCACATCAATTCCGTGGGGATTATTTCCTACCCTTATTTCGGCCACTTTTTTTCTTTTTGCTATATTAACGACCGATACGGTTTTGCTTATTGCATCGGCGGTATAAACTTTTTTACCATCGGGAGAAAACGCAATATGACTTGGTCCGCGTCCAACTTTAATCGAGGCCACATTCTTGCCGCCAAGAGTAAATATCGACAGCGTTCCGCTTCCTTTGTTTGTCACATATATATATTTATTTTTTCGTCCCACAGCAACATAATACGGAAACTTGCCTGTTTTTATCCGCGCTATTATTCTGTTTGTACCGGTATTTATAATCAGAAGTTGTCCAGCCATAGTTGCCGTAACATAAAGATAGCGACCTTCTCTGCTGATAGCAAAGTGATGCGTGCGCACATTTACCGGAATCTCAGCAATCCTCTTTTTTGTTAAAACATCGGTAACCAAAATCTTGTTAGTTTTTAACTTCTTAAGTTGTCCGGTATAAATATATTTACCATCAGGTGATACCGCTACGCCGTGCGAAATACCTTTAATTGCGATATACTCGACTACCGTTTCTGTTTTTAAATCAATTTTAGCAACTTTATTATCTTGGCCCAACGTCACAAAAAGATAGCCTGTTTTCCCCAAGGCTGCAGCCTTGCTTTTATTTATCACAAAAAATAAACCTGATAAAATTATCAAACACACTGCGATAATTGTAGTTGCTTGTTTCGCTATTCTGCTTCCTATCTTTATTTCTTCCTCCTCTGTAACTGCTATCTGCAAACTTGTCGTACTATTTAAAGTTTAAAGGGTTTTTTCTATATACATCATAATCCGTTTCAATTCTTCAAGTTTCCCATCAACATTGCCATCTTCAATTGCAGCTCTAACGCATGTTTCCATGTGCTTATTTATTATAGATGTATTTGCTTTCTTTAATAATGATACTGCCGCCAGCAATTGTGTTGAAATATCAACACAATATCTGTCACTCTCTATCATATTTATTACCGCATTTATCTGACCGCGGGCGGTTTTGAGCAATTTCATTGCACCTTCATGCTTGTGTAGACGTTCTCTAACCTTGTTATCCGTTACATCGTTTTTTGCTGTATCGCAGTATTTTTTCATTTCATTTCTGTCAAATTATCCATGACCACAAATTTGCCATACATTCCTTTGGAAGCATGTCCCATTATCTGACATATATAATGAAATGTTCCGGTGCGGGAAGCTATAAAGCTGCCGGATGTTGTAGGATACTTATTATCTGAAGATTCCGGAAGCGGCCTAATAAATGAACCCTCAAATGCCGGTGCAATCATCATCGACATATACGGATAAGGCGGCCGGTCGTTGACAATAATTATGTTGTGATACATATCATCATCTTCATTTATAAATTGTATCGTAACTTTTGCATCTTTGCGAACTATTATTGTAGGATTTATAAGTCCGTAAACAGCAAATGAATACATACTCTTAGCATTTTTAGGACCGGCTACCATAGGTATTGACACATTTTTTCCAAGAAATTCAACACTGTTACGAGTTTTGTATATCTTTACTCCCGTTTTTGGCGCTGTATATAATTTAAGAAGCGCGGTCTTATCTATGGTTGTGAAATTTTTGCTGTAATAATCGTTATTAAGTCGGTTGATAACCGTTCCATATGTATAGATTAACATGCCGATACCTGCAACTACAAGAATGATTCCTGCCGCCAATGTTTTCATAGACCTTTTTTGTATCATATTGTTTGCCTCAATAACCAAGATCCTTTTTCATATTTTCAAAGGCCTGTTTGTTAATCTCTCCATTGGCATATCTTTTTTTCAATATCTCAAGTGAATCTTCACTGCCGATAGATTTGTTCTGCTGCTGATTATTTATTTGAGGCAAAAACCACTTTAGAACATATATCATACCGACAACCAAAATAACGAATCCCAAAAAACCTATTACCATCATGCCGATACCTCCGAACCATCCTCCTTCCATCATTTGCCATGGACCTCCACCATACATCATATTATCCTCCGCTTAAGAATCGTTGCTATGAGAACTTTTGATTTGCCCGCTATACTTGTCGGGATTTTCGTTAAATTTATCAGAACACCCCTTGCAGCAAAAGTAGTAGTCGGTTCCTTTATAGTTTACAGACGCTTTTGCTCCTTCCATCGTTATACTCATGCCGCATACCGGATCTGTTAATCCACCTTTCATCTTCTCCATTCCTCTCATTCTATCCTCCTAAAAATATTTTTTTTATTTAGCAGCATCCCCTATGCCGCCTACCACTCTGTCTCATATTATTAATGTTTATACTTTCAGAATAACCGGTTTGCCCGCTATACTTGTCGGGATTTTCGTTAAATTTATCAGAACACCCCTTGCAGCAAAAGTAGTAGTCGGTTCCTTTATAGTTTACAGACGCTTTTGCTCCTTCGGGTATTACCCATATGTTGCAAACGGGATCCCTGTATTTAATACTGTCTTTTATATAACTATGACTTATATTTTCCATCCCCCTTGATTCTTGTGCATTCATAGTCGCCAGAGCCGTGTCCGACTGCGTCTGTTTATTCTGCACAAAAAATAATTTACCTATTTGGCTCAATATTCTCATTCTTTCCTCCATAAAACAATTCTATCATAATTTTCTATCCCCCCAATGGGGGGTGTTTATAATATAAATATAGTATATTTGCCTCATAAGTCAAGGAAAAAAATCCGAAAAACCAAAAGCATATTTATCGCGAAAGAGTTTTTGTAATCAGTGCCTCGATCGGAATATATTCGGTTATCAGGACATATGATTTTTCTAAAAACTATGCACTTTTTATCTATGATATATGTTTCAGGAACGCCTGTTGTCTTATATCTGTTTTTTTACCCTTCCTTCGGTATCAAGCGAAACGGGAAATGACAGATTGGGCTCTTTCATATACTTAAACAATGTACTGGTAACACACACAGTATCCGCATTAATGGCCCACATTACAAACTTACCCGAATATTTTTTTATGAAGTTGTGTATGCTCGTTGCCGGTATATACGGATCCCTGATCCGTATTGAAATCTTGAGGTTTACTATAATAAAATAATGCTTTGTTTGGTGTGCCCATAACAAAATCCATGTCCATCGTGTTTGATATGTTATAGGATAAGACTGTCTTGGAAAACCAGATAGTAACGGCTGACAGATAAACAAATCCGCTTTTGGTTTTAATATATGTCATATCCGTGCTCCACACCTGATTAGCTTTTGTAATATCTTGAAATGGTAACTCAAATTCACACCAACATGGAAAATAAAATTCATAGTATAATCCTTCCGAAAATAAGTTCGGGAGGTGGAGATAATAAGCCCACTGCATAATAAACCAGGCAAAAAAGGGAATTGACAAACGAGAGCATTATTTATAATAAAATATTGTTGATATATATAAATATATCTGTGGTGCCCTTGACAGGAATCGAACCTGTGGCACAGGGATTAGGAATCCCTTGCTCTATCCATCTGAGCTACAAGGGCACATAACTATATCAACAAACTTTAATGATCGGATAAAATATTGTCTGCTTTTAGTCCTATATTAGTCTGCTTATTGGGAGAATTTACTATCGGGTTAATTTCCGTAATTCTTATTTCCGCAACCTGTCTTGAAACCTGAAAATAGTCTGCAATATCAAAGATATTTGTTATATGGCAATTAAAGTAAATATTTTTAAATTCTCTGGTAGGCATTAGCAATTCGGTAGCAAAAATATTTGCCTGTCGTTCCCGTTGCATCATACTTATATTAATATTCATTGTAGTTTTAGTATCAAATAACAGAATATTTTCCTTGCAGCAATCCGAGCTTCTTTTTTCACGGAGTTTTTTTATTTTTTTCTTTATTTTTGAAATGCTGCCTTATGGTGTCGGAAAGAGAATCTATAACTTGACTTATTTCGGCATCGGTAAGTTGACTCATACTTCTAAATAAATCCCATGCCTTCTTATTTCCTACTATTTTCTTGAATCCTTCAGGCATATAGCCTGCCAATGCCATATACTCATTAAGTGGTTTATTGAGTTTTTGTGCAAGTTCAATGACTTCTATCCTTGTTAATTTCTTTCTGCCAAACATCACATCTAACATTTTCTCTTTACTTATCGATAAAGAAGCGTAAAAGCTGTCATCTTTATCTTGCAGATCTTCTGCCAATTGTTTTATAAATTCAGGGTTTACACCAGCATTATTACCCTCACCACCAAATTTGAACATTTCACCTTCACCAGTAAAAATCCAAGCAAGATTAAGGTCTTTAAATTCGTCTAAAATTCTAGCAATTTTATCATATGCCGGCTTTTGCTCATTATTCTCATATCGTTGATAGGCTCTTAAAGTAATATGCATTACTATAGACATCTGCTGCTGTGTAAGATTTTTCGCCTTTCTAATGCTTTTCAATCTATCACCTAAAATTAATCTCATTTTTACGCCTTTTTATTCATTTAATTCTTGATATTACGAATTATCATTCTATAATTCTCTTTATGAATACAATCATTAACAAATCAATGGTAATGGAGGACGAAAAGAAGTCAAGAGAATTGCAAATCCAAATTCGAACTATACTCTATCAAAAAGACATAAAACTTATCGATTTGTAAATCAGATAAATACTACATGTTGCTACGGTAAGCCGTACAATCGCCGGATACTTGTACCACAAAAAACAATTGCCTGGATTAAAGAAAACATCGGCATCGATATCCCTCTGCCGAATGTCTTGATAGTCACACTCTGTCCACGGTGAATCATCGTCCCTGTGTGTCTGGCGGCCGAGAAACCGAGTTGTTTCATCTGATTGTAGGTGGTACCACACATCCGGACATCTTTCAGCATCTTCTTGCTGTAGTACTTCTCCGGCGTGTCTATTGCCGAGAGAAGACGCAGTTTGACGCGGCTGCCGTGCATACGCACCCATACCGTATCGCCATCGGTTATTTTAGTGATGATAGCCCGATAGGTAGCGGCGAAAGTAGAGATGAAGGATATAGAAAAGATCGATGCAAAAATAATGCTTAAAACGAGCTTAAACATAATTGTCCCTTGTTCCGTGCAAATTCCGGCTTTCACTGGACAGTTAATCCGGCAAAGTCTGGACATCCAATCCGGAAATAGGTGGACACTTTTTTAAGTTTCCGGATTTGGTGTCCAGGCCATTCCGGAAACTTATCCAAAGGTTGATTTTCTTGTTAAAATACTCTCCTGTCAAACTAAACAGTACGGGAGAGTAAATGAGAAGAAAAAGAAAAAACAGAAGGTTGATAATGAGACACATTAAGGAAATCTTACGGCTTAAAACTATCTCGGGGCTTAGCAAC
>CAZAPZ010000009.1:0-26287 GCA_964487285.1 uncultured Campylobacterales bacterium
AAATGACTATATATGAGCTTTCTAAAGAACTTATTTTAGGGACAAGACTAAAAAGACTTAGCGACCGGTTTCTACTGGATGTTTCCAATATATACAAAGCTATGAATATTGCATTTGAGCCGTCATGGTTTCCTATATTTTTTCTACTCGATAGATATACTGAAATGAATGTCAGTGATATATCAAATGAACTTGATATTACTAAATCAGGAGCAAGTCAAATGATTTCTCTGCTTGAGAAAAAAGATATAGTCAAAATAACATGCGGAAAAGATGATAAAAGAACAAGATTTGTGTCTTTTGATAATAACGGTTTCAATCTTTTAAAACAGATAAAGCCTATATGGAAACTTATACAAAATGAAATGACAAAAATGCTTGACGAGGGGGAAAATAGCCCTTATTTTCTCAAGGCCATAAGCGAAATAGAAAGATCTTTTAAAAAAGAAGATTTAAATACAAGAGTCTTGAGAAGCTTTGAAAATGATGCCTACTCTATATCCGGATATTACAAGAAATATTATAATGCGGTTAAAGAACTCTTCTTTTTGTGGGTGTTTAATCATGGAATAGATGATATCGGACTATTAGATAATTTTAATTCTAAAATTAGGAAAAATGCCGATTATGTGTTTATAGCACTTAGAAATAAAGATGTTGCCGGTACAATTATTACTGTTTTAAATGGCGGCAAAGGAGATGCCTTCTTATGTTTCAGAGAAGATATGGAAGGTAAGGCGGATACAAAATTAGTAAAACATTTTCTTGATAAAATCGAGAGGTTAAAGCTTAATTGTATAAATATAAGGTTTGATAAAGATAAAGCTGATGTGGCTGATTTTTTACATAAAAATGGATTCAAAAAATGTTCCGAGCGCAAAAGCTGCGACAGTGAAAGAAGTGTTGTTATTTATAGGAAGATACAAAATTGATCGATAATATTTTAAGATACGGAGAAGATCGGATGACGCCCGGTATTGCAATAGATATCGCAAAAGGAAAAGTTAAAGGCATTATTTCCAAAAGTGCTCAGCAAAAGATACAAAAAGGGTTTGAGGCTTTAAAAAAAATAATAGAAAATGGCGATGCTGTTTACGGAGTTAACACAGGTTTTGGGCCTTTATGCACAACAATTATATCAAAATCTAAGATAAAGCAGCTTCAAAATAACATATTAAAAAGCCATAGTGCCGGAATGGGAGAAGATGTTAACCCGTTTATAGTAAAAATGATGATGATATTAAAAGTGCATGCATTATCTTTGGGTTATTCAGGCATATCAATCGAAACACTTAATAGAATATTATTTCATATAGAAAATGATGTTATTCCATCTGTGCCGAGTCAAGGTTCAGTAGGCGCATCAGGGGACCTTACCCCGCTGGCTCATACCTTTTTGCCGCTTATTGGGTTGGGCAAGGTATATAAAAATGGAACAATTCATAAAACCTCTGATATTCTAAATGAATATAACCTTAAACCTATAGAATTAAATCCTAAAGAGGGACTTGCTCTAATAAACGGCACCCAATTTATGTCTGCTTATGGTATTTATGCTTTAAGCAGGTTTAATAACTGTCTTGAATATAGTGATATTATAGGCGCAATGTCCATAGAATCTCTATTAGGATCTGCCAAACCCTTTGATGACAGAATGCATCAGCTGCGTCCTTATCGAGGCTGCATTCATACTGCGCATCGCGTAAAATCAATGCTCGAAGGCTCGGAAATACTAAGATCTCATGTAAATTGTGATAAAGTGCAAGATCCTTATTCGCTAAGATGCATCCCTCAAATTCATGGTGCTGCAAGAAATGCGTTTTTACATCTGAAAGAGACTCTTATGATAGAAATAAATTCCGTTACAGACAATCCAATAGTGTTTGATGAGGACACAGTGATAAGCGGAGGCAATTTTCACGGTGAGCCGATAGCCATACCGTTTGATTATGCCGCTGTTGCCGCTTCTGAACTGGGCAATATTTCGGATAGAAGAGTATATCTGCTGCTCAAAGGCAGTGCCGATGGTCTGCCTAAACTGCTTATGAAGGATGTAGGCATTAATTCTGGCTTTATGATTTCTCAATATACATCAGCTGCACTGGCCAGTGAAAATAAATCTCTCTGTTTCCCTGCAAGTGCAGATAGTATTCCAACATCACTTGGGCAGGAAGACATTGTTAGTATGGGATCAATAAGCGTACGAAAACTCAATACTATTTTAGATAATTTGGAAAAGATTCTTGCCGTTGAGCTTACAACCGCATCTCAGGCTTTTGATTTTAGGAAGCCGTTGAAATCAAGTTTTATATTGGAAAAATGCCATGACGCCGTTAGATGCGAAATCGATCATGCTGATAATGACAGAGTGTTTGCAAATGATTTGAATACTGCGCATAAGATTATAAAAAGCGGAAAACTGGTGGATATTTCATATAAGACAGCTGAAAGTGAAGGCATAGACTTGAAAGGTAAATATTATGACATATTTGATGTTTACTAAAGGAGCAAAAAGTGAACGATGGATATGAATCTCCAAAATACAGATGGGGTGGCAGAATTGACGGCAAAGATGTGAATCTATTGAGATGGCATCAGGTAGTTGAATATATTGATCTTGATCATTATAAATCCTGCCAAAACGGATTTTGCATAATAGGGTTCAAGAGCGATCTTGGAATAATTAACAATAAAGGCAGACCCGGTTCAGCTTTAGCTCCTATGCGAATTAGAAAATTTGCAGCATCTTTACCGTGGCATTTTGGCGCAGTTAGACTATTTGATGCAGGCAATGTAGAATGCGTAAATGACTTGAGTCGGATGCAAGCTGTCCTTGCGGATAAGGTTGAACAAATAATGGATTTGGGACTTTTTCCAATAGTACTTGGAGGAGGTCATGATACGGCTTTGGGCTCTGTACTTGGCAACTATGGTTATTTTTCAAAGATGCCCGCTATAATAAACTTTGATGCTCATTTTGATATGCGGCCGTATAACGAATGCCCAAGTTCAGGCACAATGTTCAGACAAATTGCAGATAGATGCAAAAATGATAATCAAATATTTTCATATCTGTGCATGGGTATTGGAAAAAACGCCAATTCAAAAGCTTTATTTAATGATGCCGTATCTTACGGCGCTAAATATATTCCAATCGAAGATATGCGTCAAGAAAGATGGCGAGGCAGATTGAAAAAGTTTATCGACCTAAGCAGTGATATACATTTAACCGTATGCAGCGATGTTTTTGACCAATCAATAGCTCCCGGCGTGAGCGCCCCAAGACCGTTTGGGTTGGGTCAAAAGGAATTCATAGAAGCTTTTAATGTGATATTAGCTTCAAAAAAAGTTAAAAGTTTTGATATTTCAGAGGTTTCACCAACATGTGATATAAATGATTTTACCGCAAGGTTGGCAGCTACGATAATTTTTATGTTGATAGACAAAATTTTAGTTAAATAAATTCTTGGAGGTATATAATGAGGTTGAGAGATCTGTTTTTATCCATGATGCTTTTGTTTGTTTTTGCAAGTGTCGGTTTTGCGGCAACCACTATTAATATAGGGTTCTTTGCACCCTTAACCGGCTTTGCCGCAGCGGATGGCACAAGTGCGAAAAGAGGAGCTACGCTTGCTGTTGAAAGAATCAACAAAAGCGGAGGAATAAACGGGGAAAAGGTTAAGCTGATTGTATATAATGATATGGCAAAATCTTCAGAAGCAGTAACCATTGCCAGGGAGTTGATGTCCGATAATGTTGCAGGCGTTGTAAGCGGCTCTTACTCTACACCGACAAGAGCGTCGGCACCAATCTACCAGCGTTATCATATTCCGCTTGTTGTTGCTTATGCTACATATCCTGGCATTACGAAAGTGGGCAACTATATTTTTAGAGTAGGTTTCTTAGCTAAAGTAGAAGGAGAGGCCGGAGGATTTGTTGCTGTAAAAATGCTTAAAGCAAAAAAAATTGCAGTTCTAACTATGGATAATGATTTTGGGAAAGCCTTATCTAAGGGATTCGTGTATGAAGCAAAGAAAGACGGTGCTGATATAATTGCCAATTTATCATTTGCCTTAGGTGCCAAAGATTTTAATCCTCTTTTAACGAGATTGAAAGGCATGCATCCTGACTTAATATATGCAACCGGATATTACTCGGAAGGAGCACTGATTGCAAGACAACTAAAGGCTCTTGGTTTGAAAACTCAACTTTTGGGACAGGAAGGATTTGATTCACCCATGTTTCTAAAAATTGCGCAAGATGCCGCAAACGGCACTATTATAACTACCGATCTAAACAGAAATGACAAAAGACCTATAGCTAAGTGGTTTATGAGAGAATATACAACTAAATACAAAGTGGAGCCGGATATGGTAGGAGCAAGTACTTTTGATGCGGTATATTTGCTATCTGAAGCCATGAAACAGGCAAAAAGTAGCGATCATACAAAAATAAGAGATGCGATAGCTGGAATAAGAGATTTTAATGGTGTAACGGGGTTGATTAAAGGATTCAACGATATAGGAGAGGTTACAAAAGCTGTTCAAATTCAAAAAGTTGTAAACGGAAGATTTAAATACTTCGGCGTTGTTAACAATCCGTCAGTGATTACTCCTCCGAATAAATAAAGATACAAGAGGCGTCTAATGGAATATTTAAAAAGAGTTAAATTACCTGATGAATTACCTGATTATCCAAAATTTACAGACGGTATAAACCGAGCACCTGCAAGATATTTCAACTTGAATAAAATGCAGACAAAACTTGCTTTAAAAAATGCATTGCGATATATACCGCAGCATCTTCACAAGACAATAGCTCCAGAGTTTCTAAAAGAGCTTATAACACGCGGTAGAATATATGGATACAGATATCGTCCTGAAGGTAAAATATGGGGAAAACCGATAGATAGCTACAAAGGCAGAATATTGGAAGCAAAAGCATTTCAGGTAATGATAGATAATAATTTGGACTTTGATGTTGCTTTATATCCTTATGAACTTGTGACCTATGGGGAAACAGGTCAAGTTTTTCAAAATTGGATGCAGTATAGGATAATAAAACAATATCTTGAAATAATAGAAGACGATCAGACACTTGTAGTCATGTCAGGCCATCCTCTCGGACTTTTTCCTTCTAATAAAAACGCTCCGAGAGTTATAGTTACCAATTCTATGATGGTAGGCATGTTTGATAATTTGGAAACTTGGAATAAAGCCGCTGAAATGGGTGTTGCCAATTATGGTCAGATGACTGCAGGCGGATGGATGTATATAGGACCTCAAGGCATAGTTCATGGAACATATATTACCATATTAAATGCAGTACGAATGTTTTTGGGCATACCGAAAGATAAAAATGCAGCAGGTCATCTTTTTGTCAGCTCCGGATTAGGCGGAATGAGCGGAGCTCAAGCTAAAGCTGTGGAAATAGCCGGAGGAGTTTGTATTATAGCCGAAGTTGATGAATCGCGTATCGAATTGAGGCATTCTCAAGGCTGGGTTAGCAAGCGAACGAGCAGCTTACCCGAAGCTTTTGCAACGGCTCATAGCTATATGGCAAAGAAAGAGCCTATGTCAATTGCCTATTACGGTAATATAGTAGATCTTTTGGAATATGCAGTGAACAACAATATAAAAATGGAGCTGCTGTCGGATCAAACATCCTGCCATGTTCCTTATGAAGGAGGTTATGTTCCACAAGGCTTAACATTTGAGGAAAGTCGTATAATGATTGCAAAAGATCATGATACATTTAAAGAACTCGTTAACAACTCTTTGAAAAAGCAGTTTGAACTTATAACCGTTTTGACGCATAGAGGAGCTTATTTTTGGGATTACGGCAACAGTTTTTTAAAGGCCGTATTTGATGCCGGCGTAAGAGAAGTTGCAAAAAATGGGAAAGATACATCCGAGGGATTTATTTTCCCTTCCTATGTGGAAGATATTATGGGTCCTTTGTACTTTGACTACGGCTATGGGCCGTTTAGGTGGATTTGTTTATCAAGAAATCATAACGACTTAGTAAAAACCGACAATGCCGCCCTTTTGGCAATAAATAAAGATAGGCGGGTTCAGGATATGGATAACTATTATTGGATGAAGAATGCCGAAAATAATGCACTTGTGGTTGGAACTGAGGCGAGAATTCTTTATGCAGATGCGGAAACAAGGATAAAGATAGCGCTTCGGTTTAATGAAATGGTAAGAATTGGTAAAATAGGGCCTATTATGATAGGACGAGATCATCATGATACCGGAGCCACAGATTCTCCTTTTAGGGAGACTGCAAACATTAAGGACGGAAGCAATATCATGGCAGACATGGCTATCCAATCTTTTGCAGGTAATGCTGCAAGGGGAATGAGCATGGCAGTACTTAGCAATGGAGGAGGCGTAGGTATAGGCAAAGCTTATAATGGCGGTTTCGGCCTTGTTTTGGACGGCTCTCAAAGAGTTAATAATGTCATAAAATCCGCGCTCGATTGGGATGTTATGGCAGGCGTAGGAAGAAGAGCATGGGCACGCAATAAAAATGCTTTAGAAACGGCAGAAAAATGGAATTCCAAAGGAGTTGGCATAATTACCATTCCTGAAATAGCAGACGATAAACTCGTTGATAAACTCGTTGAAGGTAGAATGAGAAAACAAAAGTGATTAACCTGTTGGTTGAACACGCAAACATATATACGCCAAAAGATAATTTCAGGAAAGCCAAAGGGGGTCTTGCCATGCGCGAGATCCGTTTTATCAAAGATGGTGCTATAGCAGTTAAAAATGGTGTTATAGCTGATATTGGCAAAACCGAAGAGCTTAAATATAAATATTCTGACGTTGAGGAAATTATTAACGCAGAAGGCAGAGCAGCCATACCTGGCTTTGTTGACCCTCATACGCATGCAGTATTTGCAGGTACGCGTGAGAATGAATTTAGCATGCGAATGGAAGGCAAGAGTTATATGGAGATGCTTCGACAAGGCGGAGGTATATTAGATACCGTTAAAAGTGTCAGAGCTGCATCTGTATATGATCTTGTGGATTACCTCAAAAAACGGTTAGAACTATTTTATAAATGGGGTACCACCACTATTGAAGCAAAGAGCGGCTATGGTTTGAATTTTGATGATGAAATAAAACAGCTTGAAGCGATAAAACTTGTGAATGACTCCGACTATGGACAAATAGTGCCGACTTTTTTAGGTGCGCATGCAGTACCGGGTCAATTTTATGATGATAAAGAAGCTTATATTGATATAATTATAAACAAGATGATACCGTATATAGCTGAGCATGAACTTGCAAAGTTCATAGATGTATTCTGCGAAGACGGTGTATATGATATAACTCAAACAAAAAGAATTCTGTTAAAAGGTATAGAATGCGGACTAAAAGTTAAGCTGCATGCGGATGAGATAAAATATATAGGCTGCAGCGAGTTGGCAAATGATATTGATATAACTTCGTGCGGCCACCTTCTAAAAATAACAGATAAAGGTATAAATGCCCTGAAAAAGGGAGGTGTAGTTGCAACCCTTTTGCCAGGCAGTGCATTCAGCTTAAAAGAGCAATATGCTCCTGCAAGGAAAATAATTGACAAAGAAGTGCCTGTGGCAATAGCTACAGACTGCAATCCAGGAAGCTCATATACCGAATCTATGCCTTTAATGATAACACTATCCGTGTTGAATATGAATATGACCGCAGAAGAAGCTATTACTGCAAGCACGCTTAATGCAGCTTATGCTGTTGGACTCGGAAGCAGAATCGGCAGCCTTGATATAGGTAAGCAGGCCGATTTCATATTGCTTAATGAAGACAGCTATCTATTTATACCTTATCATTATGGCGTAAACCCGATTTTTTCAACTTACAAAAAAGGCAGAAAGGTTCATTAGTATGTTTTTTCAGCAGCTCGTTAATGGATTAACTATAGGTGGATTATACGCTCTTATTGCTATGGGATTAACCATTGTTTATGGGGTTTTAAAAATTATTCATATAGCACATGCAGGTGTATATGTTATAGGTGCCTATGTTGGATTATCTGTTTTTACATATACACATAGCTTTGTTTTGGCTCTCCTGATAGCGATGGTGATAGGCTCTTTGGTAGGCATTGCTATGCAGAAGTATATCTATCTTCCTTTGGTAAAATACCCTCCTACCGTGTCTTTGATAGCAAGTATAGCCATGTTTATCTGTATGGAAGAAGGCATGAGACTTGTTTTTGGTCCTTATATAAAATCGTTTCCTAAAGAAATCTTCAAAAATGAGTATCATATCAGCGGAATTGTTATAGGCCAGTCACAAATAATTGTTTTTATCATATCTTTTCTTTTTATAATCTTTTTATGGTACATACTTGAAAAAACGCGTTTTGGTATGGGGCTGAAAGCAGCATCGGAGGACTTGGAGATGGTAGATGCCTTAGGAATAGACAGTAAAAAAATTACATTGTCCGCTCTGGCTGTAGGTTCTGGTTTCGCAGCAGTGGCAGGCATGCTTGTAGGCTTATATTATAATAGTGTATATCCATCTATGGGTGATGTTCCCGCATATAAGGCTTTGGCTATAATAGTTGTGGGCGGTATGGGCAATACTTGGGGCGCTTTCATTGCAGCTATCGCTTTGGGACTTGTGGAAACATTCCTGACCGGTTTTCTAAGCATACCGTTTCCACGAAATTCGCTGGCTTTTATATTCATGATTATTGTCTTGCTGTTAAAACCCGAAGGAATAGCATCTTTATTTAAGAAGGTGTAAAATATGTCCGCTTATCTTGCAACTGTTTTTATCAACATAGGAATTTATATGATACTTGCGTTAGGACTGAATATCATTGTAGGTTATGCAGGGCAAATTTCTTTGGGGCATGCCGCTTTTTGGGCTATTGGAGCTTATGCTTTTGCTATATTAACAACAAAGTTTGCGATCCCATTCTTTTTGTCTGCCGTAATTGCAATAGTTATAGCAGCTTTTATAGGTATATTGCTTGGACTGCCGAGTCTGAGAGTAAGAAACGATGCCCTTGCGATTATAACCATAGGCATAAATTTTATCGTACAGGCAATATTTAGATACAATAATTTTTTCGGCGGTACTATGGGCATAGGTTCAATTCCTTTCCCCGAGTTTGGATCAAAAGTTATTTCCATAAATGAATTTTTAATCTTAACCTATTTTATGGTTTTCGCAGTCGTTCTAATAAGCTATATTTTTAAGCGTTCTTGGGCATATACAGCATCCTCTGCCATCAAACAAAATGAATTAGCTGCCGATATGATTGGTATTAATCCATCGTTTTTTAAGATATTGGCATTTGGTTTGGGTGGAGCCACAGCCGGCATAGCAGGGGTGCTCTATGCAAGTTTTATAGGATTTATAGCGCCTGATGATTTCTCTTTTATAACATCCGTATCTATTTTGTCTATGGTTATGATAGGAGGAGAAAACACAATAATAGGGCCTTTATTCGGTGCATTCTTATTAATTTTGTTGCCGGAAATTTTTCAACCTATACAAAACTATAGTCTGCTTTTATACGGAGGATTACTTCTTGCTATTATGAGGTTTCAACCTGCCGGAATATTTGGAAAAGGCGGTATTGCATGGAAATTAATAAAAAAGAATTATGAAACCACTGCACAATAAGCACATTCACAGCGATATCTGCCTTTCTATAAATAATAAGGCAAATTTCCGCAGGACTATCTGGATAATTCAAGGAAGTAAAACATAAGCATATGGGAAAGCAGCTATCGCCCGAAGGGAAGGCTAATATTATGCAATCTTCGAGAAATAAAAATCCTCAAACTAACCGGTTAGTACCTCAAATTTTAATTTTCAAATCTTGCCCAATCTTAGCCTCCTGTGGATGCACTTATTGTGCAGTGGTCTCATAATGCTTAACGCAAAAAACATAACAAAGCTTTTCGGCCTGCTTAAAGCTTTGAACAATATTAATATGGAGATAAAAGAAGGCTCCATATATGGCATAGTTGGACCTAATGGAGCTGGCAAGACAACGCTTTTCAACATTATAAGCGGCATAATAAAGCCTACATTCGGAAAAATTTATTTAAATGGGAAAAATGTAACGGGCTATTCTCCTCATATTATGGCGAGAAAAGGTTTGGGAAGAACATTTCAGATAGTAAAGCCATTTTCTGATATGAGTGTTATGGAGAACGTGCTTGCTGCATACGGTTTTAAATATTATACAAATATATTTGAGATTTTTCGTAAATACTCCAAACTGGACATGCAAAGGGTTGAAGAATTGATAGAAAGTGCAGGGCTTTTTGATATTAAGAATAAATTGGCAAAGACACTGCCGTTGGGATATCAAAGAAGACTTGAAATAGTTAGGGCTTTGGCTTTAAATCCGAAAATTATGCTGCTTGATGAATCGTTTTCAGGCTTAAGTCCCGAAGAAGTGCGAAATTTAGAAAATATGGTTATTTTATTAAATAAAAAAGGAATAACGGTTCTTATTATAGAGCATAACATGCCCATTATAATGAATTTATGTGAAAAAGTCATCGTTCTTAACTATGGAACAAAAATAGCTGAGGGCACACCTAAAGAAATAGTGAATAATCCTGTAGTTATAGAGTCATACTTAGGGAAAAAAAGGGTGCTTAAATATGCTGAAAATTAATAATGCATATATATCGTACGGAGAGATAAAAGCTGCAAGAGGCGTAAGTTTGGAAGTCGGATATGGCGAATGTGTTGCTGTAATCGGTGCTAACGGAGCTTCAAAAAGTACACTTCTTAAAGCTATAATGGGTTTAAAGAAGATTGATAGCGGCAGTATTATATTTGAAGATAGAGATATATCATCGCTTCCTGCTTATAAAAGAGCGCGTCTTGGCATATCACTCGTGCCGGAAGGTGGAAGGGTGTTTTTAGGCATAACTGTTTTAAGCAATCTTATGTTAGGTGTGTATAGAGAAAAAAATAAAGATATCATAAATAAAAGATTAGAATATGTATTTTATATTTTTCCAAGATTATTTGAAAGGAAAAGTCAATCCGCAGGGACTCTTTCAGGCGGTGAAAGACAAATGCTTGCTATTGCCAGAGCGCTTATGGGAAAGCCGAAACTTTTGATGATAGATGAAATATCTCTTGGCTTAATGCCTATTCTTGTAGATAAAGTTTTTGAAATTATTGATTTATTACATAAAGATAATTTGACTATTTTGTTAGCAGAGCAAAACGCTTTGAAAGCTATAGAAATTGCAGATAAGATATATTTATTGGAACTTGGTAAAATAGTAAAGGAAGGCAAAAACAATGAGATGGCAGATGATCCGCATATCAAAGAGGCATATTTAGGCTATTAGCCTATATTGTCTCAAATTACCAAACAACTTGGGATAGTATATTTGAATAAAAGCGTATTATTTTATCGTTGTTTATCTGCTTGTATGCATAGGGCAATGAATTAGAAAGAGAATAAAAATTTGAGATAAAGTTGTCTTGACAATTTAGTGTGATACAATTTAAGCAGAATTTCAGAAACGGGAAAAAATTGGTTGATAATACACTTAAACGATTCAATGAAATAATTTTCTGCGTATGAGAATTAAATAGGGTAGTTTTATGATAGACAGAGAAAAAAAGGAGGATATTATGAGTTCAAAGATTGTTATAATGCTTGTAAGCTCAAATATAGAAAAAATGAAAATTGGTCTTTTATATGGAACAAACGCCAAGAAAAACGGCTGGATTGATGATGTTAAATTTATGCTTCTTGGAAAATCTGAAAAAACAATTCTTGATAATCCGGATCTGCTTAAACTGCTTAACACAAATGGAGCAGTTGCATGCAAGTTTGTTGCCGAAGAAGAAAAAATTACTGAAAAATTGATAGATAAAGGTATGAAAGTTGAGTATGTAGGCGAGATGCTTTCAAACTATATAAAACAAGGATACACTCCCCTGACATTTTAAATTTACTGTTTGATAGATCCAAAAAGGCTTTAAAAAATATTGGTCATTTTGAAGACGCCGGTTTTATTTTATTTTCCGAGTATGAACGGCCTTTGGGATTGTTGATCAGCATATTCAATGAAAATAGAGGCGGCAAGGTCAGATAGAAAATATCAAATCTTTCAGATTGTTTTTTGATTTTAATGGGCAGTGCTTGCATACCCCTCTTAACTTCTTAAAGTAGAGAGGGGTATGCTTTGCGATTATTATGCAGTATATCGATTTCGTTTTATATTAATACTCTTCAACTAAAACTTGGAAATAGCTTTCGGGATGATCACAGGACGGGCATTTTTTAGGAGGTTCTATGCCTTCATGAACATATCCGCAATTTCTGCATATCCAATAAACTTTCTGTTTCTTTTTGAAGACGGTTCCGTCTTCAACATTTTTAAGAAGTTCTTTGTATCTTACCTCATGATGTTCTTCAACCGCTGAGATCGACTTAATTCTATAGGCTATCTGTTTATGTCCTTCGCTTTCTGCAGCATTTGCAAATTCAGGGTAGAGCGTTGAACACTCAAAGTGCTCGCCTGCGATAGAAGCCTTAAGATTTTCCGCTGTATTTCCTGATGTCAGAGGAGCTGCAGCTTCCACGCTTATTTCACCAATCTTTTTATCACCTTTTTCATTGAGTTCATTCATCATTCTGAAAAACCATTTAGCATGTTCGCATTCGTTATCAGCTGTTTCACTAAAAATAGCGCTTATCTGCTCAAATCCCTCTTTTTTTGCAATTTTAGAATACATTGTGTATCTGTTTCTTGCCTGGGATTCGCCAACGAAAGCCTTGACCAAGTTTTCAAATGTTTTGTCCATAATCTTCCTCCTAACTTTGATATAGATATATTATAATACAAGCTGTCGCTGTTTCAAGAGATAAAAATTATTACTTGCTATCTTGAACCTTTTATCATATATTTTCTTTTATGGTAAAACAAATTTATAACAAAAGAATGGCAATAGATATTCTAAAGGCAAAAAACCTAAAGGTGACTCCTCAGCGAATAGAATTGATGAATGGGATTTATGAATTAGGGCATGCTTCTATTGAGATGATATACAGGAGAATAAGAAATAAATTTCCTACTATCTCTATTGCAACTATCTACAAAATAGTTGATACACTCCTTCATAAAAATATCCTTGATGAAATACATATCTCGGTAGGTAAAAATAGATATGAGTTGAGGGGAAAGTCTCACACACATCATATTTGTACAATTTGTGGAAAAATATCCGACATATATTTGAATTCAAAATTGCTTTTGAAGCAAATTAAGAATGAAGGATATAGTCCTCTCAAATGCGAAATCTATTTTTACGGTATCTGTCCTAATTGCCAAAAATAATATTTCTATTGAGATCCCATTAATTACAGTTATACTTATTACTATTTTTGTATGAAAAATAAAGCTATATTGCATACAAATTTAATTGTATCCATAGGAGGGATGTATGAAAAGGTTTTCAGTTTTATTTTTAATGGTAGGATTTGCACTTATATTTGCAACTTCAAGTTTTGCGGCTAATAATTCGTTTGGAATTAAAGCAGGCACGCTTGGTGTTGGTCCCGAAGTAGAGCACTCTTTTAACAAAAGTATAGGTATCCGCATGGGATTTAATTATTTCAACCTTACAAGAAGCGCTAAGGAAGGTAACATTGATTATAATCTTAAAGCGAAGTTTAGAAACTTTGCAGCTCTGCTTGATTGGCATCCTTTTAAAGGAGCATTTAGAATAAGTGCAGGTGTTTTATATAACAAGAATAAAATAGAGGGAAATGGAAAAGCGGCCGGCGCACTCAGCAATGAAACATTCAAAATAGGCAATACAACATACAGCATCAAGGATATAGGAAGCGTTAATGGAACAATAGAATACCAAGACCTTAATCCGTATCTTAGCTTTGGATGGGACACATCAGCAGTCAAAGCAAAAGGAATTGGTTTTATTTTTGAACTCGGTGCTGTTTATCAAGGGAAATCAAAAGTGAGACTTGAGGCTACAGGCAATAATGCCATTACAAACTCTCAAGCATTTAAAAACAACTTGAAAATAGAAACAAACAATGTTAAACATGATGCAGACAAAGCAAAAGTTTGGCCTGTTATCTCGCTCGGTTTAGTTTATAGATTTTAAAATAAATAGTTGATTATCCCTGCAATCATCGTTGAGAATAATTGCAGGGATAAGACATTTTTAGTTTTCAGTTAATTTCTATCCGTTATGTTAATGCCGATTATTTACTCAATCTATCGTATTTATCAGTGTTTTCATTTACAAATTTATTAAAAGCTGATACAATAAAATACCTATGATTGATGTACAAAATGTTATAAGAACTGCAAAGAGTATGGTTTCGTTTCCTACCGCTGCAAAAAAGTTGATAGAAATATTAAATGAAGATGTAGGCGCTGCTCAAGTAATTAAAATATTATTGCTTGATCCTTCGATTACGGCACGTATTGTAGTTGTTGCAAACTCTCCGTTTTATGCTTCGCGTAAAAAGATAACAGATATCAGACAAGCTATTACCAGAATTGGATTTAGAATGGTAAAGCAGATAGCCATAACACAAAGCTTCGGGAGTATGTTCGGCCGATACGATCTTATGGACAAGCTTTTGTGGGAACATGCCATAGCTGTTGCCATTCTCAATAGAGAAATATCTCAAAATTTGGAAGGCATTTCCAGTGAAACGGCATATACAGTCGGCTTGCTTCATGATTTCGGTAAAGTAATATTAAAAAAAGCAATACCGGAAAGTTATAATAGTATAGTTGAGACATTTTATAATGGCGATAAAGATATGAAAGAGCTGGAATTTGATGCTATAGGTATCACTCATGACTATATTATTGGTGAAATGGCTGCGATATGGAATTTAGGGGATGTTATGGCTTTTGCTCTTTCGCATCATCATGGCCCTTTTAACAAAGAACATGGCAAGGCGAATGATTATGCTGTCATTGCAAATCTATCCGATGCCATTGCAAATAAAAATGGAATCGGAAGAAAAAATCATAAGGAAATAGATATTGAATCAACCGAATCATTTAATATGATCGGTTCAACAATTGCGGATATTAAATTAATTGAGAACGAAAGTATAAAACAATTTTCAGACACTATAAACCTTTTTTAAATAATTTTTTGTGATAAAATATCATTCAAACAGTATAATGAAATGCTGCAATAAAATTGATTAGTCAGGTATTATGTAATGGGCGATTAGCTCAGCTGGGAGAGCGCTGCCTTCGCATGGCAGAGGTCAGGGGTTCGATTCCCCTACCGTCCACCAATTGTGAGACCATTGCACAATAAGCATTTTCATGGCTTTATCATTGGTAAGGCAAACTTCTGTAGGATTAACCGGTTAGTCCATCAAATTTTAATTTCTAAATCTTGCTATTTATTTGGCTTCTGTGGAAGCGTTTACTGTGCAGTGGTCTCATTATCAAATGCCCAAGGAAATTATCTCATCACTTCCTATGATTTCCTCTACATCCAATATCGTTATCATTCCTATTTTTGTGTTAGCAATCGCTTTTATAAAGGAAGCATTCGATATTTCTGCGGGAGATTGAAGGTCTTTTTCACTTATTTTTATGAGATCCGAAACCGAGTCAACTACTAATCCGATGGATTTATCTTTGATGTCTAAAATTATTATGCATGTATCTCTGTCAAATTCTTTTTCATTCATTCCGAACTTTCTTCTTACGCCTACTACAGGAACAACCTCACCGCGCAAATTTATGACGCCTAATATATATGAAGCCGTATTCGGAATAGGTTTTATTTCTTGAACTCCGATAATTTCCTTTGTTTTGTCTATGGCAATACCAAAATTTTGATCATTGATAGAAAATATTATGTATTTACCTTCGGTTTGTGACTTGCTTACTGTCGCATCTGCCATTTTTACCTCCATATTTGAAAATAATCCAATCTTCGATATTATAATACACGTAAAGCGGCTAGTTGTCTATCCGAAATTATACTAATAGGGGAAGAAATGATAGTAGTTAATGAAAATTTTGGTGATATTTTACTTTTAAAGCAAATTTTTGCCTCCGAATATCCAAAGCTGTATCAGAAAGCTGTGTTTGCTAAAACTCGCGATGAATTGGAAAAATATATTAAAGAGGCATCCGTATATCTTACATTCACGGTTGAACAATCTATTATAGATAAAGCAAAACGGCTTAAATTGATACAGATACCTATTGTCGGCGTAAATCAGATATCAAAATCTATAAATACGCATGGAGCTGTTATCTGCAATGTTCATGGGAACAGTTTGGCAACAGCTGAACACGCCATAGCGCTGATGCTTTCAGCTGCAAAAAATATTGTTGCAAACCATATTGAGTTAACGCACGGTATTTGGCATAATCTTTTGACTGATAAAAGAAAAACTATTCAGATATCGGGCAAATCCGCCGGAATACTTGGTTTTGGAGCAATTGGAAAACATATTGCAAGATTATGCAAATGTATGGGCATGAAGGTAAATGTGCTGAAGAGAACACCTGCAATAGCGGAAACTGTAAACTATGTCGATAAAATTTTTACAAACGACAACATTAACGGGCTAATTGAGATATCAGATTTTATAATTGTTGCGCTGCCTCTTACAAATAAAACACGGGCGATGATAGGCAAAGATGAACTGAATAGAATGAAAGGAAAAATCATAGTTAATATAGCCAGAGGT
Organism: uncultured Campylobacterales bacterium; assembly: GCA_964487285.1. Taxonomy (GTDB): domain Bacteria; phylum Campylobacterota_A; class Desulfurellia; order JAADFJ01; family JAADFJ01; genus CAZAPZ01. The sequence continues at coordinate 16,723 of CAZAPZ010000009.1, forward strand.
CATATCATAGATGAGGAAGCACTTTTTTATGCTCTCAAAAACGATATTTTAAAGGGTGCAGGAATAGATGTGTGGTACAATTATCCTACTGCTAATCACCAAATTTGCCTACCTTCCGACTTTCCTTTTTATCAATTAGAAAATGCGATCATCTCACCTCATTGCGCCGGTCTTACAGCTGAAGGAATGAGCGAATGCTATTGTCAGGCATTTGATAATATAAAAAACCTATATGGAGGTAAAGTTCTTCGGAATATCATTGATTTTGAGGAATGGTATTGATAAAATTTAGAGAATAATAGAGAAGGGCGTAATTTTACATTTTAACAAAAGCAGCGACTTATATTTCTTTATTTATTTAATTGTTGACCGTTAAATTCCGAACCCTTTTTATGCCGTCTTTCAAAAAATATTAGCGTTACAACACCTGCAATCATGAAAGCTCCTCCAAGAAGGTTGATGGAATTAAGGCGCTCGTTCAAAAAAAGTGCTGCAAGTGAAACGGTTAAAAGTGATTCGACATTCATAACCGTTGTTACTATGGAAATGGGAAGATATTTGAGTGCAAGGTATGAAAACGATCTGCCAAGATATCCTCCCATTATTCCAGCTATGATTATGATAACAAACAGCTTTGCTGTGGGTATGTTGAAATCGGACCTTATCAAAACTATTGCTGTAAAAAAAATACCTATAAAGAAAGCTCGCCAGACATTAACAGCCAGCATATCAAGTGATACCGAAAATCTTCTGATTATGTAAGCTTGAGTTGCATTGCATATTGCAAAGACAGCCATCCATAAAATGCCTATAAAATCGAATGTGCCGCCTTTGTAAACTACCATGCTGCTTCCTGATATTACTATAAAAAGGGCTATCCATGAGATGCCTTTGAATCGTTCTTTTAAAAAAAGTACGCCAAGTGCTATGGCAAATACGGTTTGAAGCTTTGCCAAAAGTGATGTGGCTCCTGCTCCTATGCGTCCTACTGATAAAAACAAGAAATATGAACCGATTATCGTTAATGCTGATACAATAAGAATAAGTCCGGCATTCGTTTTCAGCTCTCCTAATAGATTGGTTTTTGTAAATAAAATTGACGAGAGTGCGCCAACTGCAAATGCAGATAGAAAGAACACGAGCATAAATGAATCGATGTTTACGCTTCCGATAGAGAGTTTTGTCATCAAGTACATAGAAGAGATAGATATGATAGTAAATGTTAGATAAAAATAGCCTTTTTTATAATTGGTAATCATACCTATAGCCTTAAACTATCAGACAGAGTTTCAGGCACTCTTCTTACTATAGCTTCTACTCCGTTTACTAAACTTGCCCCCTCTGCTTGCGCTTGTGCCATTTTGTAAATATGACCATACATTGAATAATAAACTATTAATAATTTCATGATAATTTCCCCCTAATCTCTTTATAATGTGTAAGCCGCCTCGAAAACTACCATTTCCCAACCAGAAAACAGCATTGAGTCTCAGGTTGTAACAACATGGGCAAATCATCAGTGATTTGTCCTCTATATAGCGGCTTCAATTGAAGCGTTTCCCCCGTTCGATATTTGCCAACCCTTGTCGGCATAGATCTTCCTACCGGTATTAGATTAATCTATAACATCTTTTAAATGGAGTGCATCATGAGTACCGGCCGTACTGATTTTTATCTTGCCGGTTATTTTGTATGATTATGGCGAAAGATGCAGAATGTTTGGTATGACCGTTGCGATGCCGGGTATAAAGATCAAGACGGCAAGTGCCGCAATGGCGGCAAAAATAAAATATAGTGCGTATCCGGAAATATCTTCAACGCTGACTCCTGCAATTCTGGATGCTACAAAAAGATTGATCCCCATAGGAGGAGTAATCTGTCCAATTGCTAAATTAACAACCATTAATATCCCGAACCAGATAGGATTAAATCCGAACTGTCCCATTATCGGTATAAATATAGGTAAAAAAATATAGAAAATAGATATTGCGTCAAGAAACATTCCTGCAAACAGAAGCAGCACATTTATCATGGCGATCATTTCCAGATTTGAATGGATTGAGCTAATAAAAAAATGTGTAATGGCACCCATCGTGCCTACGGTTGAAGCAGCCCACGACATAATACCGGCAAATGCTACGATCATCATAATCATCGAACTGTTCAAAAGAGATTCTACCAAAATATCATATAGAAGCTTCCATGTTAGGCTTCTATAAATAAAAGTGCCTACAAAGAGACCATAAACAACAGCAACTACAGCAGATTCGGTAGGAGTAAAAATACCTGCATATATTCCGCCCATTATGATAAACGGCGTAACTACAGCCCATAAAGCTCCTTTATGCGGATTTTTAATAGTACTGTCTTCTCGAATTTTCTCAGAAATCTTGAAGCGTTTTGATACTAAATAAGATGTTGCAATAAGAAACAGTCCAACTACAATACCCGGAATAATACCTGCGGCAAAAAGAGCGGCTACAGAAGTGTTTGTTATATCTCCATATATAATAAGCGCTATGCTCGGAGGAATAATAATGCCAAGCGAACCGCTTGCAGCAATCAAGGCAGCGGAAAATGACTTAGGATAACCTGCTTTTTCCATTCCTGGAACAAAAATCGATGTAAGAGCTGCGGTATCGGCAGGTCCGGATCCTGAAACTGCAGCCCAGAACATTCCTGCAATAACGGCAATAATTGAAAGTGAACGCTGAATATATCTTCCTAATAAAGCTGCAAGACCTACAATCTTCTCAGCCATTCCGATCTTTTCCATAATCTTTCCGGCAAGTATAAAAAATGGTATGGCAAGCAGCGGGAATTTTGCAATATCAGAATAAAAATTAGGTGAAAGCACACTTATCCCAAGATGATGAGTGATAATTATAAAAATACCGCTTACCCCTAAAGAAACCGCTACCGGAATACCTAATACAATAAAACAGAGAAACAGGATAAATATCATTAGTTACTATGAAATGCAGATTGAATAATTCTGAAGATTATAAGCAGCGACAGAACGGGTATAAAAGCAATATAGATCCATTCAGGCAGATTGAGAGAGCTCGAGGTAATCTGCAGCTCTATCTCGTTAGAAAGCTGCCCTAAACTTTCATAAAAAAGTGTTGAAAACAGGGCTAAACTCAGAAAAACAGCAACAAACTCCAATAACTTTCTTAAAACAGGCGGCAATCTGTTTACCAAAAAAAGAATCCTGATATGAGTGTTTCTCTTAATTCCAGCCGAGATTCCTAAAAGTGTAATTATAACAAATGCGTTTGTTTCGAGTTCTTCGGTAAAAGCCAGAGGATAATGAATCAGATATCTTGCCAATACATTAAGAAAGGCAAGCAGCACCATCAAAAGCAGGATGACTGCACCGCTTACCTCTTCTATATTATTTAAAAACCAAAGTGCCTTATCTTTCTTGCTTTGCAATATCTTTTTCAGCACTCCTTACTATATTTTTTCCTACTATTTTCGTCCATTTCAACATCACCGGAGCAGCCTTTTCTTTGAACAGCTTCCGTTCTGATTCAGTTAATACCGTTACCTTCATTCCCTTTGATTTTAGGTAGCTAAGCGCTTTTGTGCTTCCTTCAAGTCCGTTGCGAGCCCTTATTTTTTCCCAATCCATAACTTCTCTTGCAGTTCTTTTCAAAATTCGTTTATCTTTTTTGCTAAAGCTTTTCCAGTCAGCTCTGTTTATACCTAATATCAACGGATCAATCGCATAGTGCCAAATCGTTATATAAGGCTGGAAATTATAAACTTTATAAGGAATTATCACAGTATTAATGGGATTTTCTTCTCCATCCACGACCTTTTGGCGAAATGCAGGAACTGCATCAGCCCAGTTCATAGATACCGGATTTGCGCCAAGAGCTCTGAATATATCTATAAATATAGGGCTTCCAACGACCCTTATTTTCAGGTCTTTCAAATCGCTTGGAACTTTTATAGGCCGCTTGCTGTTTGTCAGTGCCCTAAATCCATTTTCTCCCCATCCTATTCCTACTACACCTTTTCTTTGCAATATCCTAAAAAGTTTTCTTCCGGTTTTACCGCCGGTTACAGCATCAACTTCCTGATAGTTTTTGAAAAAGAACGGAAGGGAAAAGAGATTTAACGGTTTTATTACAGTTGACCAGTTAATAGTCGAGCCGAGCGCAAAATCAGCAACCCCCTCCCTTAGGAGTAAAAACTCATTTGTCTGATTTCCGGCAAAAAGCTGTCCTGCAAAATACGGTTTGATGTTTATTCTTCCATCGGTTCTCACCCTGACCAGATTGGCAAATTTTGTTGCCGCTTCACCCCAAGGACCTTTTGGTCCCACAACAATGCTCATCTTGTACTGAGATTTGTATGCAAAAGCAGGCATTGCCAGCAGTATAACAGACATAATCACAAATATCCTCTTGCAAAAATTAATCATAATAACCCCCCCTATAAACTATATTTAATACTATTCTATAACTCTGATTTGATTTGTCAAACCGATTTTGTGTCGGTTCATTTTTTATTAGTAGGCTGATCATTTGAAAAATTTTAATGTACGGTGAAAATACGGATCGACGATATACTCTTTACAAATGTTTCCGAATGGTTATATTTAAAAGGATATCTATTTTAGTAGAGGTGATTTTGGTGAATAAAAATAATTATAACATTGCTGTTGTTGGAGCTACCGGAGCTGTAGGAACTGAGATGTTAAAAATTTTGAATGAGCGGAATTTTCCTATTAACGAGCTGAGACTCTTGGCATCAAGCAGGTCAGTCGGCAAAACAATCAATTATGCCGGCGAAAATTATACGGTGGAAGAATTAAAACATGACTCATTTAAGGATATTGACATAGCACTTTTCTCAGCAGGTGCAGCAAGATCCAAAGAGTTTGCTCCTTTTGCCGTCAAGTCAGGAGCAGTAGTAATTGATAATAGTTCATGTTATCGAATGGATAAAGATGTTCCGCTTGTTGTGCCCGAAGTTAATCCGTCTGATACATTTTCAGGTCATGGCATTATTGCAAATCCTAATTGCACAACAATTATCATGATTATGGCGTTAAAACCTCTTTATGATTATTCAAGAATCAAGCGGATAATTGTATCAAGCTATCAGGCAGCTTCCGGAGCAGGCATGAAAGCAATGAACGAATTATCAAATCAGGCAAGATCGTGGGCAAAAGGCGATAAGATTGTAGTTGATAAATTTCCTTATCAGCTCTTGTTTAATGTTATTCCTCAGGTAGATAGATTCCTGCCGAACGGATATACGAAAGAGGAGATGAAGATGGTAAATGAGACGAGGAAAATGCTTCATGACAGTGATATAAAAATTTCTGCAACATGCGTAAGGGTGCCTATTTTCAGAGCTCATGCAGAAGCTGTCACAATTGAGCTATCCGATGATATAACACCGCTAAAAGCAAAAGAATTGATAAGCGATTTTCCGGGTATTAATGTTGCCGATAATGACAATGAAGCCAATTACCCGATGCCTCTCTTTATGAGCGGGAAAGACGATTGCGAAGTTGGTAGAATAAGAGAAGATATAAATGGAAAGAATTGGCTGTCGTTCTGGGTTGTTGGTGATCAATTGAGGAAAGGCGCAGCTTTAAATGCCGTTCAGATTGCAGAGCTCTTAATAAACAAATGACACTTTCAGAGCCAATTTTAATAAAGAATAATATAGAAAAGAAAAAATCGCTTCATATTTATTATACTGATAAAGGGCAGCGGAAACTTCATGATAAAAGCAGGTAATAATATCGATAAGTATCGCTGCGATGCAGAAAATATTTGGGAGAAAAAATAATGCGTAAAAAAATAGGCTTGATGATAATAGTAACTTTGATAGTTATAATTGTTTTTATAGGTTATAGATATATTCATTACAGAACAGTTTATGCTGTTACAGATGCTGTTTTTGTTGAGTCCGACAGTTTGACAAATTTGGCGTTTCAACTTGTAGGCGGAAAGTTGATCAAAATGCCTTATGATGAAGGTGATCCCATTAAAAAAGGAGCTTTGCTCGCAGAAGTCGATCCAACTGAATTGAAGACGGCAAAAAAAGAGGTGATTTTTAATTTACATGCCTTGCAAAATAAGCGTAATGCGGCAATAAGTGCATTATTAAGGGTTGGCGAGCAAACGTTGGTAAATATAAAGATAGCAAAACTATCAATATCATCAACCAATTTTCAGATTCTTTCCTCTCTTGATATGTTAAAAAGCAGGCAGGATTTGTTAAAAAAAACTCACCGTGATTATATGCGGGCTAAAAAATTATATACACATAATGTTATCTCAAAAGTTCGATATCAAGATACGAAAACAGTTTTAGATTCATCGGAAAATGCTATTTTATCATTAAGAAATAAGATTAAAAGCTTAAAACTGAGTCTGCCTATATCTATGAAAAAATATCAAGCCGCTACTTCAGAAAGAAAGAGAGTAGGGGAGCTAAAAGATCAGATAAATGCTTTGGAAAATAATATTAAAGCAACAAAAGAGAAGATAAAATCAATTAATTACCGAATATCGCAAAGCAGACTCATAAGCCCGATTAACGGAATTATTGCGAAGAAATATCAGAATGTAGGCTCGGTTGTAGGACCCGGAACATTTGTTTATTCTATTACCAATCCCAAATCTCTCTATATTTATGCTTTACTTGAGGAGACAAAATTAAGCGGTATTCATGTCGGAAATCCTGTTAATATAAAAATAGATGCATATCCGAATAAAAAATACGAAGGCGTTGTCGAATCCATACTTCCTACAACAGCTGCAAAATTTTCACTTGTTCCCCGTGATATTGCTGCGGGTGAATTTACGAAGGTTATACAAAGAGTGGGTATAAGAATAAAGTTTATCAGCAATAACTTATCGGGCTTAAAAGTTGGTCTTAGCGGAGAGGTAGCGATCAAGCGCTCAAAATGAGCCAGCCAATTTATAAAACTATTTCAAACCTGGAGCGGTGGCTTATAACAATTGCCGTTATGACAGGTACGTTTTTGGCAATACTTAATACTACGATAATCAATGTTGTGATCCCGCATATGATTGCACCTCTCCAAACCGATCTTTACGGTATTCAGTGGGTTATAACAGGATATATGATGAGCGGTGCCGTCAGCTTGTTGCTTGTCAATTCTCTTACTAAAAAATATAACTATCGTACGGTTTTTATTGCAGGAATTACAATCTTTACCGTAGCGAGTATTCTTTGCGGAATGAGTAAGACGCTTGAAACAATGATTGCTTCACGTGTTTTACAAGGAATGGCGGAAGCATTTATAGTTGCAACTGCCCAAACAATATTGTTTACTATATTTCTCCCCGGAAAAAGAGGATTGGCAATGGGCATTTATGGTCTTGGAGTTAGTTTTGCTCCTGCGATAGGCCCTTTGGTGGGAGGATGGGTAACGGATAATCTGGGATGGCAAATGGTATTTTTCATAGGTGTTCCAGTCGGAATAATCGATCTTGTGCTTTCCATCATTTATATTCCAAAAATTAAAAACGATAGTTCGGTAAAGAAGTTTAATTTTTTTAGTTTTTTCTTTCTCTCGTCGTTTACAGTATCGCTGCTGCTTCTTCTATCCAAGGGACAGCAGGAAGGATGGTTTCAGTCTGATTTCATTGTTATTTTAGCTCTTTTATCATTGATATTTTTTCTTATCTATATTGCGGTAGAAATCGGTTCTAAAAACCGTCTCATAGATTTCTCCGTTTACAAAATTCCCGAATACAGATACTCAATGATGACCTTCTTTTTTGTATTGGGATTTTCACTATATCAGATTTTTTTCCTTTCACCTCTCTATTTTGAAAACGTGAAGCATCTTACGACATTTCAGGCTGGGCGCGATCTATTCTTTATGGGCATTTTCATAGCGTTTACAGCACCTATTGCAGGCATGCTTTCGGATAAGATTGGTGCGCTTAAGGTGTTGGCCTTTACGGCAATAATATATATATTCACAGCGATTTTTCTCATACCGCAGATGAACTACTATACGTCGGAGTTAAAATCTATCAGCTATCTCATACCAATGGGAATAGCGATGGGAGCATTCTTTGCACCGGTAAGCATACTGGCATTGCGAGATATGCCTGCCGATAAAATGGGAATTGCGGTCAATTTGCAGCAATATCTAAGATTTACAGGAGCATCTTTTGGAACTGCCATTGCCACCAATACGCTACAGTCAAATGCCGCAATGCATTATGAGCTATTAGGAATGCAGCAGAATTATGCTTATGTAGATAACTGGCTCAAAGGAATAGCAAATTTTTCATCTGTACTTATGAATCCTTCTCTGGCCTTTCAGAAAGCGGAAATCTTGTTTGGAGGAGTCAAACATCTTTTTTCATACTCATTCGCTTTTCAGCACAGTTTTTTGTATGCAGGATATTGGGGAATCTTTGGGCTTTCATTTCTGCTTCTCATACCTTTAACACGCGTTCTTAAAAAAGATTTCAAAGATACCTCTGCACAATAAGCAGATTCATTTGTTCTTTCCGCAGTTGTAAAAAAGAATCATTGCAATCTCAGTTAAGATTGCTTTTGTTGCCTTCGCAGTAACAAGAAAAAGATATTAGATGTTTATTGTTATATTTCCATCAACTATAAACAATCAACCAACTATCTATAAATCTCTATTATATAAAACCTTTTTTCTTTTGGCTCTTCCGGCTTTTCATATAGATATTCCCATAAACGGATAGAAGTTCTTTCCTGTTTCATGCTCTGCCGACGGATAAGTGATCAATGTTTAGTTTTCTGAAATCTGCCTTATTTTCTTTTGTAAAATTCCTCTTTGACTTCAAACAGAGATATTTTGTCCCTATCAATGTCTTGTCTTTATCTGCCATAAGATGCTTATTCTCTTTTCTCCTGGCCATATCTACAGCTTCATTCATATATTTACATTATGTGGAATTTATCATGAGATAGCAGCATGCGGTATGTGTTTGCCTGCTCCCGCAATAAACGGATAGAAGTCTATACTAACAGCTTCTATGCCATTTCCGGTACTCAAGGGTATTGAAGAGCTTATCTATGGACTCTGCTTTACGGTCTTTTGCTATATCAAGAACACGTTTGCTTTCAATATCTGTCATTACTGTAATGTAACTTTGTCCTTTTAGAAAACTCTTTTCATCCGCACCTATATATTTAATAGGATCATCATTCCTTTTTCTTCTTTGTTTTCCATAGTCCTTCATATATCATCCATTTTCCGGTAGTTTTCCTTGATACAATGATACCATGCAGTTCATCGAGTTTCTCATAGGCAAGCGTAGGACCGAAGTCATAATGGTGCCTTCTTACTATGCTCATTATTGATTCCTGTTTTCTTGAGCTGATTTTATTGCTGCTCTGTTTTCCTCTATGCCCTGACACTAAAGCAGTTTTACCTATATCTCCATATCTTCTCAATATTCTTCTTATCTGTCTATCTGTAATATTAGGCAGTTCTGCTGCGTCTTTAGCCTTAACCTGTCCTGTATATCACTTCTTTAATAACCGACAATCTGTCAACCTCTTTTTCACT
>CAZAPZ010000010.1:0-26069 GCA_964487285.1 uncultured Campylobacterales bacterium
TTCATTTTATAATCGGCAGTTGCTTTGATACCGGTTATTGCATTTATTTCGGGCAGAACCGCTCCGAAAGGCAAAAGAATGGGACATGCAGGTGCAATAGTAACCGGTATCAAAGCAACTGCCGATTATAAAATGAAAGCATTGCGGGATGCAGGAGCAATCGTTGTGGAAAATCCCGCTTTAATTGGTAAAGCCGTAGCAAAAGCACTCTTGTAAGCAGATGAGAAAGCTACTTGCAGATCTCAAACTTCTTGAAAAAGAGGCAGAGCTTGGCGGCGGTGTAGAAAGGATTGAAAGACAGCATAAGGCAGGCAAACTTACAGCGCGCGAAAGAGTTGAGATACTTTTAGATCCTGATAGTTTTGTTGAACTTGACAAGTTTGTAGTTCATCAATGCCATGATTTTGGAATGGAAAAAACTAAAATATACGGTGATGGTGTTGTAACCGGATATGGAACAATAAACGACAGACAGGTATATATTTTTAGTCATGATTTCACGGTTTTCGGCGGATCGCTTTCAGGGGCATTTGCAAAAAAAGTGTGCAAAATTATGGATCTTGCCATGCAGAATGGAGCGCCTATCATAGGACTGAATGACTCCGGCGGAGCAAGAATTCAGGAAGGCGTAGTAAGTCTTGCAGGGTATGCTGACATTTTTTTAAGAAACACATTGGCAAGCGGCGTAATACCGCAAATTTCGGTGATAATGGGTTCAACGGCAGGAGGAGCGGTTTACTCCCCTGCCGTGACCGATTTTACCATAATGGTTAAAAACACCTCGTTTATGTTTATAACAGGACCTGATGTCATAAAATCTGTTACCGGAGAGGAGATTGACAAAGAATCGCTTGGCGGCTCTGTTGTTCATACTACAAAAACTCAAGTATCCCATTTCGCTGCGGAAAGTGATGCTGAAGCGCTCATGACGGTGAGAAATCTGCTTTCGTTTATTCCGCAAAACAATATGGAATCAGCTCCATTCGCACCAACCGATGACATTGAAGATAAACGCGATGAATCTATTTACGATCTTATCCCTACTGATGTCAACATACCGTATGATATCAAAGACCTTATAAAAAAATGTACCGATGATGAAAAATTTTTTGAGCTTCAGGAAAATTATGCAAAAAATATAGTCATAGGTTTTGCCCGTTTCGGAGGATATTCTGCAGGTATCGTTGCTAACCAGCCAAAATTCTTCGCTGGTGCTCTTGACTACAAAGCCGCCATTAAAGCGGCACGTTTCGTTAGATTCTGCGATGCATTTAATATTCCGATAATAACATTTGAGGATCAGCCCGGATATATGCCTGGTATAGATCAAGAGCATAACGGAGTCATAATTCACGGAGCAAAGCTGCTTTACGCATACGCCGAAGCCACCGTACCAAAAATAACGATTGTTGTGAGAAAAGCATACGGAGGCGCTTATGATGTGCTCGGTTCAAAACATCTTCGTGCCGATATGAATTTTGCATATCCAACCGCTGAAATTGCCGTTATGGGACCTGACGGCGCAGTTAACATACTTAAAAGAAAAGAACTGGCAACGTCTAAAGATCCTGCAGCCTTGAAAATCAAACTGACAAAGGAATATCGTGATCGATTTGCAAACCCGTTTATTGCTTCATCATTAGGGTATATCGACGAAATTATAGACCCTGCTGACACACGAAAAAAGATTATAATGGCGATAAAATTGACAAAAAATAAAAGACAAAATCTTCCTCCGAAAAAGCATGGAAATATTCCGTTATGAAAATTAAAAAAATTCTTATTGCCAACAGAAGTGAGATTGCCGTAAGAATAGCAAGAGCATGCAGGGAGATGGGCATTAAAACCGTTGCCGTCTATTCCGATATTGACAGAAGGAGTATGCATGTTAGATATATGGATGAAGCATACTGCATAGGCGATTCACCTGCGTCCGAAAGCTATCTTAATATTGACAAGATTATTGATGCCGCCAAAAAATCCGGTGCTGATGCAATTCATCCGGGATATGGATTTCTTGCTGAAAATATTGATTTTGTTAAAGCATGTGAGATAAATAGAATTATATTCATTGGACCATCACGCCAATCTATGTATCTGCTTGGAGATAAAACCAGAGCCAGAACAAAGATGAAATATTCAGGAGTTCCCATTGTTCCTGGCACAATAAATGCGATAAAAAATTACGATGATATGAAAAAAGATGCTGCAGCTATCGGTTATCCTATAATGCTAAAGGCATCTGCCGGAGGAGGCGGGAAAGGCATAAGGCTTGTAAATAGCGAAAGCGAGCTTAAAAGCGCCTTTGAATTAGCATCTTCTGAAGCGGAATCAGCATTTTCCGACGGCAGAATTTATATCGAAAAAGCCATTATTGATCCAAAACATGTGGAGGTTCAAATTGCCAGGGATAATTTCGGTAACATACTGGTCTTTCCTGAACGCGAATGCTCAATACAAAGAAGGCATCAAAAGGTTATAGAAGAATCACCGTCAACAATTATAAACAGTAAACTTAGAAAGGAAATGGGGGACGCAGCTGCAAAAGCTGCCGATGCCTCAGAATATAATTCCGTTGGAACAATTGAATTTCTTCTTGATAAAAACCTCAATTTCTATTTTCTTGAAGTTAATACACGACTTCAAGTTGAGCACCCTGTTACAGAAATGGTAACCGGTATTGATCTGGTAAAGCTGCAAATTGAAATTGCGGAGAATAAAAAGATAGAAATAGATCAGGCAGATGTAAAGATAAACGGACATGCCATTGAATGCAGAATATATGCTGAAGATCCGGAGAGAAAGTTTATGCCATCACCCGGTACTGTAACTAATTTGAGACTTCCGGGAGGTGCCGGCGTGAGAAATGACAATGGGATATATGAAGGTGCAACAATTCCGCTTTTCTACGACCCTATAATCGGTAAACTCATAGTCTGGGGAAAAGATAGAAAAGAAACCATTGAAAGAATGAAACGGGCACTTTCGGAATACATTGTAAAAGGTATTAAGACAACAATTCCGTTTCATCAAAGGGTGTTGGAAGATAAATTATTTATAGATGGAAATGTATCAACCGAATTTGCAGCAGATGTAATGAAAACCGTTAAACGGCAAGATAAAAACTTAGAAAATATTGCCATTATTTCGGCGGCCATACTGGCTAAAGCAGGCAAACATAATAATAAGATCAAAACAAGCTTTTCTTCTGTTTCAAACTGGCAGCAGACAGGTATAAAAATGGCGGTATTCGGCATGCCTATCGGTCAAATACTGAAAAATTCAACTTGAGGTAAACTATGTATTTTGCAACTTTGAATACAGAAGAACATACGGTTAGTTCGGATAGCAAATCCGAAACTTTATACGATGTTACATTGGACGATAAATCATATCTTGTCGATTTTTGCAAAACGAAAGATTCGTACTCATTCCTTATAGATGGAAAATCATACGAGATTAATTATGAAAAAACAGATGATGGCTACGACATTTGGATTGAGGATAACTTTTTTCATGTTAATATTATGACAGCACTTCAAAAGCAAATTATGTCGTCTCAAAACAGTAAGAAGAGATCAGGAGATACGATTGTTAAAACGGAAATGCCTGGCAAAATTGTTGCAATAAAGATGCGCAAGGGCGATGATATCAGAAAAGGAGAAACTGTTGTAATTCTTGAAGCCATGAAAATGCAGAACGAAATTACAAGCCCCGAAGATGGGAAAATTATCGATATATATGTAAAAGAGAATCAGCTTGTTGATGCTTCCGATAAACTTTTTAAAACTAAATCGTGAATAAAAAAGAGTGGGAATCTGAAATCGTTGCGCCGATCATAAAAAAGGTTGGCGAAAGAAAGAAAGAGTTCAAGACAACATCGAAAATTAAAGTAGATAGTCTCTATGTTCCAAGCAATTTAGATACTCAATATGAAAATAACCTTGGTTTTCCAGGGGTCTATCCTTATACGAGAGGCATTTATCCAACCGGATACAGATCGCGCCTGTGGACTATGCGTCAGTATGCTGGGTTTGGCGATGCCGAAAGCTCTAACGAGCGATATCGTTATCTGCTTTCACAAGGTCAAACAGGCCTGTCTATAGCTTTTGATCTTCCAACGCAGATTGGATACGATTCGGACGACCCTCATTCGGAAGGAGAAGTTGGAAAGACAGGTGTAGCAATCGATACGCTCAAAGATGTTGAGATACTTTTTAAAGATATAGATCTTGAAAAAATAACAACATCAATGACAATAAACTCAACTGCCGCTATCCTGCTTGCAATGTATGTTTCACTTGCAAAAAGCAGGGGCAATAATCTGAAAAAAATCTCAGGAACAATACAAAATGATATTCTAAAAGAGTATATTGCACGCGGCACTTATATCTATCCGCCTACTCCTTCAATGCGTATAATAAAAAACATATTTTCGTTTTGTTCGGAGAATGTTCCAAAATGGAACACGATAAGCGTAAGCGGCTATCATATGAGAGAGGCGGGAGCAACTGCAGCTCAAGAAGTTGCTTTCACACTTGCAGATGGAATAAGTTATGTTGAAGCAGCTATCAAATCAGGGCTTGACGTTGATCAATTTGCTCCGAGAATATCATTTTTTTTCGGAGCGCATAACAACCTTTTTGAAGAAACTGCAAAATTTAGGGCAGCAAGAAGATTATGGGCAAAGATAATGAAAAAGCGGTTTAATCCAAAAAATCATAGATCAATGATGCTCCGCTTTCATACACAGACTTGCGGATCGACACTAACCGCACAGCAGCCCATAAACAATATTGCAAGGGTAACAATTCAGGCACTTTCTGCGGTATTGGGGGGCACACAGTCACTTCACACAAATTCATATGATGAGGCATTGGCACTTCCAACGGAGTCATCGGTAAGAGCTGCGCTTCGAACTCAGCAAATAATTGCTTATGAGAGCAAAACAGCCGATACAATTGATCCGCTTGCAGGATCATACTATGTGGAATCGTTGACTGATACGATTGAGCAAAAAGCAGTTGAATATATAAAAAAAATTGACAAAATGGGCGGAATGGTTCAGGCTATTTACGATGGATTTCCGCAGCGCGAGATTCAAAATGCCAGCTATGAATATCAGAAGGAGATAGAATCTCAAACCGAAATTATAGTTGGTATGAACAAATTTAAAATTAAGGAAGAACCTCCGAAAGACCTTCTGAAAATTAATGAAGCGGTGGGAAGAGCACAGATTGACAGATTAACAAATATTAAAAAAAGGCGCAATAATAACAAGGTTAAACAAGACTTGAGAATAATAAGAGAGGCAGCGGCAGATGCAAACATAAACCTTATGCCTTCCATTATACAAGCTGTAACCGACTATACTTCAATAGGTGAGATTTCAAATACCCTAAGAGATCTGTTTGGCGAATATCAGGAGCAGGTGGTAATTTGATAGATCACATCGGAATCGCGGTAAAATCTTTGCGAAATTCAATAGATAACTGGGAAACAATATTAGGAGTAAAATCTTCAGATATTATTGAAGTGAATGATAGCTTTGTAAAAGTTGCATTTTTAAATCTTGAAAATTCTAAGATAGAACTCTTGGAATCTACCGGCGATAAAAGTGATATAAAAAAATTCATAGAAAAAAGAGGTGAGGGAATTCATCATATAGCTATAAAAGTTGATGATATCGATTCAACAATAAAGCTTTTGCGGAAAAGCGGCAAAAAAATTGCCGATCCGTTTATAGGAGCGGAAGGATTTCCCGTTGCATTCATTCATCCGAGCTATTCAAACGGCGTGCTCATTGAGATTGTGGAGAGAAAATGAGAAGATTAAAAGTTGTTATGGCAAAAGCAGGACTTGACGGACATGATAGAGGCATAAAAATTATAAGCAGGGCGTTAAGAGATGCCGGATTTGAAGTAATATACACAGGCTTAAGGCAGGATGTAGAGCAGATAGCTGCAACAGCTATTGATGAAGGCGCCGACTTCATCGGGTTATCTATATTGTCAGGCGCACATATGGTAATATCAAAAAAGATTATTAAGATTTTGAAAGAAAGAAACGCCGATGATATTCCAATTTTTATAGGCGGAATAATACCTGGCTCAGATATTCCCGAATTAATGAAGATCGGTATCAAAGCAGTTTTTACACCGGGAACTCCTACATCAGAAATTATTGATGCCATAAGAAAAGAGTATAAAAAAGATACTATGCAAAAAACGAATTAAACTGCTTAATTTTAATGAGTGATCTCGAAAGATTGAAAAAACCAATTGGTAGGAGAAAGCTGGCTCAGCTTATAAGACATATAGAAGAAGGTGAGGAATTTTCCTACTACACAAAAGAAATTACCGCTCATACAATAGGGATTACAGGAGCCGGCGGAGCAGGCAAGTCAACGCTGATATCCAAGCTCATACAAGCATACAGGGATAAAGGAAATAAAGTAGCGGTAGTTGCCACAGACCCATCGTCACCATTTTCAGGCGGAGCCATTTTAGGCGATAGAATAAGGATGCAGCGTTTTGCAACGGATTCAAACGTTTTCATAAAAAGCGTTGCCTCAAGAGGTAATTTAGGCGGTATTGCCATGCCAACCGGTGCAATTGCAGCGGCACTTTCGGAAGCAGGATACGACCCAATCATTATTGAAACTCTTGGCACCGGACAGGATGAAGTTAATATATCAAGATTGGTTAACACGGCTATAGTTGTTTTCTCACCGGAGACGGGCGATAAAATACAAGCTATGAAAGCTGGTATTATGGAAATAGGCGATATCTTTGTGGTCAATAAATCCGATCTGTCCAAAGCCGATATTGCTGTAAGCCGACTTACTCAGGAAATTTCCGAATCCAATAGAAATGTAAAAATAATTAAAACAGTCGCTACAACGAGTGAAGGCGTAAACAATCTTATGGACATGATAGAAAATCACCTGAAATTCTTAGATAACCATGGCAATAGAAAAAAAACGGCGGTCTCTCGGATTGAACCCATTATAAAAGATAAAATATATAACTACATAAAAACATCTATACAAAAAAAGGGCAGATGGGAAGATGTGATAGAGAGTATGATAAAGACCGGAGATATCTCGGAAATCCTCAAAAAATTATTATAAGGCTACTTCGCAACTGCGAAAAAAATAAATAAATCTGCTTATTTTCAATATACTGAGCCTATTAGAAGAATTATCTATACTGCTAATACTATATTATAGAGGGCTTTAATCGTCAAATTAGAAAAATCACCAAATCAAAAGGAGGATTTAGTAATGATGACGCACTGTTTGGGCTGGTATTTCTGATCTATCAAGATATTTCAAAAGAATGGGATAGATCAATTTTTAACTGGATGGAGATCATCTCGTAGCACTCCATTAATTTTCAAAAGATGATGGAGGAAAGTCAGGTAAAATTTACTATAATTTGATTTATCAAAAAGCGATAAATCCGACTTACACAAAAGATTGGGCAGTCTCTTTTAAATAGTCGAGAGAATATTGCCCGCCTCAAATTTCTTTTCTAATACTTGATAATCCTGGTGTTGCAATAAAAGTTCCGACCGGCAGAATTCTATCGGTGATAAACACTCTCTCTGACAAATTATTATTGATAAAATCTATAACATGCATCTTTTCTCCTGCCAAATTAGTATAAATATCTTTTATTTTAACCTTTATTTTAGTTTCTGTTTCTTCATCAACATCATAATTTTTGCTTCTGTTTTTGATAAAACTGCATATAAATATATTTCTGCCCTCAGCAATCCATTTCGACTCATATTTTGTGCCTATGGCTTCGGTTTTATATATCCGGTCGGTGACGCAAATTTCAAACCCTTCATTTTGGAGATTCTGTTTTGCCATATTAAAATAGTCCAAACTGTCGGTGGATAAATTAATACTACCCCCAATTTTAAGTTTATTATAAGCAAGTCTTGCAAATTCAGTTGATATAAGACGTTTATTAGCTTGTCTTTTTTTTGGCCATGGTACGGGAAAATTGATAAACAGTTTAGCAACTGACGACGGTTTAAACAGATGCCGCAGTACCGATTCCGCATCAAACTTTATGAGTTTTATATGTTTGATATCTGCTTTTTTTAACTTGTGTTGCGTCATATAAAGAGATCTTTGCTGCGTTTCTAACCCGATTAAATTTGCTTGAGGGTAAAACTTTCTCAATTTAAGCAGAAAGTCGCCTCGACCGAAACCTATTTCTACGATCTTATCAAGTTTGTTCCCAAACTGTTTTTCCCAATTTAAAAATTCTGGAATAGCACCCGTGATTTCGTAATCCAGATCGATAAGCGGAGGATGTTTTCCATTAGAAACTACATTGTCAGAATTAATCTCAATTCCACCGAGCCTTTTTTCTATTATCTGAATAAAATTTAGCAAAAACTGCTTTATTCCATCATCTATTGCCGGTTTTGATGGTTTGTAAAATTTAAAAAGATACCCGTCTTTTCTGCTGCTGCAGTCGATAAAAAATATATTTTTATTAAATTCACCGTTCACTTCAACTTCTATGAGATGATGAGACGAGCTCCATAAGTTTTTTAGTTTGTATGTTATGCCATGATAATAAAAAACATCAGAATTTATATTGCCCAGCACAGCAATAAGGTCAATTTTAGACTGTCTATATGACTTAACAAAAAAATGCGGCATTATTTTAGATAAAAATCGGTTCTATCTGATTGCAATTTATCAATCTACAGATGTGATTTTGATATTAAGCTCTTTCAACTGTTTATCTGCTACAT
The DNA here is from genome assembly GCA_964487285.1 of uncultured Campylobacterales bacterium. Classification (GTDB taxonomy): domain Bacteria; phylum Campylobacterota_A; class Desulfurellia; order JAADFJ01; family JAADFJ01; genus CAZAPZ01. The sequence goes on from CAZAPZ010000010.1 coordinate 8,782, forward strand.
CAGAAGGAGCATCGGTCAACGGGCAATATGCTCGCTGCGTTTTAGGAAATGCAATAACATCGCGAATCGATTTTGCTTTTACCATCTCCATAATTATCCTGTCAAACCCAAAAGCGATGCCGCCATGAGGAGGAGCTCCAAAATTTAACGCATCTAAAAGAAAACCGAATTTTTGTCTTGCGCTTTTCTCATCTATTTTAAGAAGTTTCAACATTTCGAGCTGAAGGTCGGAACTATTTATACGAATACTTCCTCCGCCAAGCTCCATTCCGTTTAATGTAATATCATATGCTCTTGAACGTATTTTTGACAAATCGCTATCTTTATATTTTTCTAAATCGCTGATAAGCGGCGCCGTAAACGGATGATGCATGGCGAGATATCTATTTTCAGTATCGCTCCATTCAAATAGTGGAAACTCGGTAACCCACAAAAATTTAAAGCTGTCATTAGGAAGATATCCTTTGAGTTTCGCTAATTCGAGACGAATATGAGAGAGGCTGTCTGCTACGACTTTTTTTGAGTCAGCTACAAAAAAAATTATGTCGCCAGGTTTTGCGTCTGCTCTTTTCAAAAGATTTTCTATTTCGGACTTACTGAAAAATTTTACTATGGGTGACTGAAGCGAATCGGCTTTTACCTTTATCCAAGCTAATCCTTTTGCACCAAAGCACCGTGCTAAATCGGTAAGTTTATCAATTTGATGACGAGCGATATCGCCAAGTCCCTTTCCGTTAATCAGCTTTATCTGCCCATTTTGTTCAAGAACTTTTCTAAACACACTGAATTTTGTATTTTGGAAAACATCGCTCACTTCAACAAGTTCCAATGGAAAACGAATATCCGGTTTATCGCTTCCATATCTTGCCATCGCATCCTCGTATGTCATTCTCGGTATGGGAAGTGAAATATCAAAATTCAAAACTTTGTTAAAGACATAATGTAACATCTTTTCTGACATAGATATAATATCATTCTCTGCAATAAACGACATCTCAACATCTATTTGAGTAAATTCAGGCTGCCTATCCGCTCTCAAATCTTCATCTCTAAAACATCTTACAATCTGAAAATAACGGTCAAACCCCGATATCATTAAAAGCTGTTTAAACAGCTGCGGCGATTGTGGAAGCGCATAAAACTTTCCTTTATTTACCCGACTTGGAACAAGATAATCCCTTGCTCCTTCAGGAGTGCTTTTTGTCAAAACAGGCGTTTCGACTTCTATAAATCCGTTATCATCATAGAAATCCCTGACGGCTTTTGCAGCTCTGTGTCTTATGATAAGATTCTTCTGAATCTCAGGCCGTCTCAGGTCTATATATCGGTATTTAAGACGCATATCCTCACTAACCGAGCCGGCTTCACTCACTTGAAACGGCGGCGTTTTGGAAGTAGATAATATTCTCATCTCACTATCAACGAGAAGCTCCACATCTCCGGTTTTCAAATCGGTGTTAATTGTCCCTTCAGGTCTATGTCTTAGGTGTCCTTTTGCAGCAATGCAATACTCGCTTCTCAACGTTTGAGCCTCATTGTGCGTAGTTTTATTTTCCGAAGGATCAAATACGATCTGCAAAACCCCTTCCCTATCTCGCAGATCAATGAATATAATACCGCCATGATCACGCCATGAATTCACCCAGCCATAAACAGTTACCTCATCTCCCATATAAACATTTGTTATATTGCCGCAATAATCCGTTCTTCTCAAGTTGTTAATATCCGCTTTCACAATACCTCTTTAAGTTCGTCTGATTTTATTATTTTCTGCGTTTTATTTTTCATATCTTTTATAAGTAATTTGTTAGAATCTCTTTCATTTGCACCCATTATTACGCAATATTGAGCGTTCATACCGTTTGCATGCCTTAGCTGAGCTTTCAGGCTTCCGCCTTTATAATCAAAATAACACTCCCTCATTTTTGCGGTTTCATAATACAATTTTAAAAGCAATTTTCTAGAATCGTTATCAAGCGGTATAAAATATGCATCAACCGAAATTTCAGTCTTAATGTTACTTATTAATGCCAATCTCTCAATGCCCATTGCCCATCCTGTACCTGCGGTATCATGTCCTCCAAGTGATTTTACAAGATTATTGTATCTTCCGCCTGCAATAATTGCTGATTGAGCTCCAATATCACCGGTTACAATTTCAAAAACGGTTTTAGTGTAATAATCAAGACCTCTCACGAGTTGCGGATCATCGATATATTTTATACATAACTCATCAAGATAACTTCTCAACCCATCATGGTGTTCCTTGCAATTATCACACAAATAATTTTGATTTGCAGGAGCGCTTTTCGATATTTCACTGCATCTTGGTAGTTTGCAGTCCAGTATTCTTAGAGGATTTGTCTCTAATCTTCTTCTGCAGTCGCCGCAAAGCTCTTCCTTAAAACTGTTAAAATAGCTTATTAAAGCTTCCCTCCAACTTGATCTGCATATTTCGCATCCAATACTATTTATTAAAATATCTCTTTTTTTTACGCCAAGATTATCAAGTATAATTGATGCAAGTCCAATCTGCTCTGCATCTGCCGCCGGGTCATCAATGCCGAAAAGTTCAATTCCTGCCTGATGAAACTGCCTCATTCTGCCTTTTTGAGGCCTTTCATATCTATACATAGGACCATAATAACAAAACTTATGCACTGCATCACTATTTAGTTTATGTTCAATAAAGCTTCTTACAACCGATGCCGTACCCTCCGGTCTAAGAGCAAGTCGATTACCTTTCTTATCATTAAAAAGATACATCTGTTTTTCTACTATATCCGTATCGTCGCCTATACCTCTTATAAAAAGGTCCGAATGCTCGACAATTGGCGTTTCTATAAATTTATAACCAAATCTCCTTGCAGCCTGCAAAAATTCAGATCTTATTTTTTCCAATTTAAGATTTTCATCGGGCATAATATCAGCCATTCCTTTGACTGTCATGTTTTCTCCCCGTTATTAAGAAATAATTTATCAAAATCTACTTTATACAAATCTTCCATAACTCCTCTACCGCAATATTCTCTTTTTTTCTACTATTTAATAATTTTATTTTTCTTTTCATAACGAATATTTCTCAAAAAATTATTAATTTTTATTGCCGTCATTTGTTGCTTGTTATTTTCTAAAAATATATTTTTCATTAAAATTTGAGCTTTTTTATATTCACCCAATCTGATGTAAACTATTGACATGTTAAGTTTAACATCGGTATCATTTTTAACGGTGGGAATCCTATTTAATATTCTAAGCGCGTTTCTATAGCTGCCTTTTTTTATATACAACGCCGCCAAATTGTTATATAACTCTATTTTATTCGGATATTTTTTTATGAGTTTCTTATATGCACTTATGACAACTCTATCGTCGTTACTTTTTATATCTCTAAACAGCATCATTTGATTAATTGAGTTATGAGATATAACTGCTTTATTATCAGATCTTTGCAAGCTCTTTTTTACCACTGCAACAATTCTAATTCGTTTTTTCGGCTTTTTTTCTATTCTCTTTTTAATCTTTGCAATCAATAATTTTTTGCTTAGTTTCTTTGATAAGGTTCTACTGACAGCAATTTTTGTACCCTTTTCGGTTAATGCAATCCGATTTTTTATTGTCTTCAAATGCGGCAATATTTTACCGGTTTTCGCAGCATATATATTTTGTCTTTGCAGCTTATTATATATGCCATCTTTATTAACAGCCGATATCTTGTCAGTAATTACAAAAGCTGATATTCCAAGAACCACAATCATAATTAAAGTTAAACCAATGATTAGATATGGCGGTTTTTTTCTCCCGGAAAATTCAGGAACGCTCTCTCTTTTATCATGAGCCGCTTCTATTTTAGTAATAGCATCATACAGTTTGCTCATAACTTAGTTTATTATAACAGGCTTGAGAAGAATAACCAACTCAACGCTATTTGACAATTTCTCTTTTTGTTTGAAAGCAAGACCGGCAATAGGAATGTTTGACAATAATGGAATGCCGGAGCTACTATTTTTGCTGGTTTTGCTAATTAAGCCGCCTAGCATAACAATAGATCCGTTTTTCACAGAAACTACAGTGCTTTCTTCCCTTAAATCAACTGTAGGAAGTGTGTAAGTATTGCCTGATACTGTTTTTTCATCAAGCGACACCAATTTGCTCTTAATAGGAACAATTCGTAGTAAAACGGTATTATTGTTTTTAATGAACGGTGTGATTCCAAATACTAGTCCGTTAAAAATAGATGAAATATCCACCGTTGGAGTTGTTGTTGAAGTGCCTCCGGTTACAGTGGTTGTGCTCAACTCAATCTTCTTTATGAAACTTATAGATTTTCCCACAGATAATATTGCCGGCTGTGCATTGATGACTCTTAAATGAGGCTCGGAAAGCAGTGACAAGGATCCGAAATTGGAAAGAGCTTCTATGACAGATGTGAATTGATCTCCACTTTTACTTATATTCAATGTCATCGCTGGGGCACCGTTTCCAAAATCTATAGTTTGCTGTTTTAATGATATACCTCGCCTCAATAATGTCCAATTTATTCCTATTTTACTGCTTTTATTAAGCTGAACTTCTATAATTTTAGCTTCAATCATCACCTGTCTGTTGTAGCTATTGGATATTGCATCAACATATTTTGTAACATCTCTTATATTACCGGGACTATCTTTTACCATTAAAATCCCTCCGGCCACATCTAAAGCAAATTTACCATTTTTTGAAATAAGTTTCTTTATATTTGCTTTGAGCATTTTATATATATCACCTTTATCGCCGTTGCTCTTAGAGCTGAGAGTAAAACTTCCAGTAAGCGGCACAGAAGAGGCGGAATCCGAACTGCCGCCGCCTAAAACATTTCCACCAAGCGTTGCAGATGACGATCTTACAACTCCAAGAAATCCAATATCATACAATTTAGTTTCAAAAGGTGTTATCCATATAAGATTGTCCCGTCTTTGCCATGAAACTCCGACAATGCCTGTTATTGTGTTAAGCGCTTCTCTTAGTGTTACATCGATAAGCGACAAATTAACGGTGGTTTGTTTATCAACATATTTATCAAGCGCTCCGCTGAATGCAACGCCTATTGATTTTGCTCCGAGAATTTGAGATATAGCATTTTTATAAGCTATTTTCCTTGCATGAAATGTCACTCTTTCAAAATTGAGAATGTCAATATTTCTTTTAATAGGCTCTATCTTAATATTTTGTTGAGTTTTAAAATAGTGACTTATAGGCAAAGATTTATCTGTTTTAATGACTCGGTTGCTGCAGCCGCTTATGATCAATACAACAGCATATATTATTATATTAACCGTTTTCATTTGCCCTCACTTTAAGTTTCAGCTTAATCAACTTTTTTCCATCTCGGATAAGAACTTGATCTTGTTTGATTCTAATAACTTTAATATTTTTATATCGATCTCCTTCTCTAAAAATAGTCCCGTTAATTCTACAAAATTTATTATTTTTGTCAAAATATATCATACTTAAATGAAGCGGTCTTATTTTTATAGTCGTTTTATAACTCTTTGTTCCATTGGACTGTTTATGGATAAATGCAAAGCTATTTATAGTTGCTTGTTTATAGCTTTTTGATTTTTCAAAATTGGGCAGATTAATTGCATTGATAACCGGAATTTTACCTGCTTGATTGTTTATAAACAGAGGTGCAGAAAAATATGCTGTAAGTAAGAAAATAGGTATAATGGCAAATAAAAGATATTCTCTCATAGTTTATAAGTTTCTACCAAAACAAAACTGCCTTTTTGCCCTTTATAATCATAGTAATTCCTTTGCTATCTTTTTTGCCGCCTTTGTCCTTTGCTAAGCTGAAACTTGATAAATAAAAGCTGCCTCCTTTATGATAAGTATTGTAGATAATGCTTCCAATTTTATTGAAGTCTTTATAAGAAACAAATTTTGCAGTCAGATCTACAGGCTCTTCTCTAACGCCGCTTGTTTTTCCTTTAAGTCTTTTTTTGTATTCTATATATCTTGCAACTTCTCTTTCGTTGTTTCTTTCATTGGTCATTTCTCTATTTATATGTGTTATATTTGTATTCATATTTTTTGTATCAATTCTTGCAATTCTATAAAAAAAGAGCGGCAGCGATAATAACACCGCTGAGATTAAGATCAAGAGTTTGGTTTTTTTTTCAAAATTCATAATGGAAAGCTAAGGGCACGATAAAGATTGCCGCAAAGCAAATGGACTTTCCTGTCTCACGATATCATCGGCTGTCTGTTTATTATACGGGTGAGATTGATTTTCATAAGTGCCGTTTGACGTGTTGTTTGAACTATCCAATTTATAATTGGCACCTTTGCTAATCACAATAAAAGCAACTGAAACACCTGCAATTGTAGGACGACCGCTCAAATTTTTCAGCACATTGCAAAATGAGCTTGTATTTGCTGTTTTCGTTAAGCTACTATTTACATCATAAATAAGTCTCTCTCCATGGCTGTCTTTTGACCTCACACCGAGTATTTTGTAAGGAAGCAAATAACCCGTTTCGGAAGGCGGCAGTTTACTATTAGCCGTCGCATATCCAATTAATGCGTTCTTTGCTTCTTTCACAGCAAGCCTGTCTTCTGTTAATTTATTAGTTTGTATCAGTGTCCGCATCATAGGAATGCCAAGTCCGAGCAAAAGCCCCATAATTACCATTACGATTGCAATTTCAATAAGAGTAAACCCGTTTTGATTTTTCATATTAGTTGCCCTTCTTCCACACATCTTATGGTTATGCTGCCGTTTTACAATGCCAAACCTGTACTAAATAAAATATCTTAAAGTTATAATAATACCAACAGTTATAGCTGTTATCAAAAAAATTGCAATGGCTGCGATCTTGCGATCGCTTCTAATATCTATTGCGCTGCAAGCATCGGCTACGGAAGATTTTTTTATGATCTTTTCACCTTTTGAATACGCTATTGTAAGCGCCATTCTCATAATGCTATTTATAACTCGCGGAATTCCACCACTATTCCGATAAACCGCCTTCAAGGCAGAATTTTTTATCAAAATTGCCCCGCCCGCTTTTGAAGTTCTATATCTTATATATTCAACCGTTTGAACTTTGTTAAACGGTTTTAATTTGCACCTTATCGTGATTCTCTGATTAAGCTGCCTATTCTGCTTTCTCACCATATTCTCCAGTTCTTCCTGACCGGATAAAATTATCTGCAGCGGTTTTTCGCGATCTGTTTCAATGTTGGAAAGGAGTCGCACCTGCTCAAGCGAATCGGGTGAAAGACTTTGCGCTTCATCAATTATCAAGATCAATTTTCGATCGGTCTGCGCTAATTTTAAGAGATGATTTTGCAGAATAGTTAAATTCTCATTTGCAGAATTTCCGTTCTCTATCTGAATATCACTCAATATAGCACCAATCAACTCATCTGGTTTTAGCATGGGAGAAACAATAACCGAGCTTTCCCAATTGGTAGGAATTTCCCGTAAAAGCTGTTTTATGACTGTTGTTTTGCCAACCCCGGGTATTCCGGTTAAAAGAACAAACCCATCGCCATTTTTAAGAGAAAATCTAAGCAGTTCCATTGCCATCTTATGAGATTCCGAAGGAAAAAAATAATCCAAGTCTATTGTCAGCCGAAATGGCTCATCAGTTAAACCGAAAAACGCTGTTTTCCTCTCCATAATCACCTTTTTATATGGTATCGCTTTGACTATGATCTCTTGGCCGGTTTATCATAGTTGACAAATAAATGTTCTATCTCCTTGATAGCCTCCAGTTCAAAAGGATTAAGCATCAATGATTTCTGAAGATGCTCAACGGCATTGCCATATTCACCTAATCTTCGGTATATTTTTCCAAGAAACATTTCCGCTTCCGGAAAATCATGATTTAATTTAACTGCCAATTCAAGATCATTCTTAAAAAGCTCACTCATAGTAGATGATATAGCCGGAAGCCAGCTTTCAGATTCTGTGTCATCGGAATCTTTAGTCTCATCACCGTAAAGATATTGTAATACTTTATCAAGTTCAGCGTCATTCGCAACTACAGAATAGCGCATAAGACGTGTTGCATTTTGGGGATTCCTGTACGAGGTATCTGAAATTGTATAACCGATTAGAGCAAGCTTATCATCGGGTTTAAGTGTGAGACACGCAATGAATCCACCTTTCGCTTTCTCAACATTACCGCTAAAAAAATTCTCCAAAGCTTTATCAAGCAACATATCAAACATAAAAATATCCTAATATTTTATTATAAAATCTACAGATCCATCAGAAGACATCTCTTCGGTTACAATTTTCTCAACCTTTGCGTTTCGAGGACCTTGATAGCACGCTTTTATGACCTCATTTATATCATCAATATCTCCAACAAGCAATGCTTCAACGCTCAAATCATAAACATTTTTTACCCAGCCGCTTAGATTATGGTTTCTTGCTTTCATCACAAGCCAGTTTCTATATCCAACCGCCTGAACATGTCCAAAAATGTTAAGCTTGACAGCTTGTCTCTTATTCAATGAGCGATTCTTTCATCTCTTTGGGTTTTTCTATGCCAATGAGATCAAGGATTGTAGCCGCAATAGAAGATAGGCCAAAATCACCTTTTTTCAGGTGAATAATGCGATTTGATTTCCCGCAGATAACAAAATAAACAGGATTGGTGGTATGTGCAGTCATAGGATTACCGTTTTTATCAATCTCTTCTTCTACATTGCCATGATCGGCTGTTATTATCATAGCAAAATCAGTTGCTGCTGCGGTATCATAAAGTTTATTTACTGAGTTGTCTATTGTTTTCATGGCAGAAATCGCAGCACTTAAAATCGCAGTATGTCCAACCATGTCTCCATTTGCAAAATTTACAACAATAAAAGCATATTTGCCGCTTTTCATAGCGTCAATAACATTTTGCGTAATTTTATCGGCACTCATTTGCGGTGCTAAATCATAGGTTGCCACTTTTGGCGATGGTATAATAATTCTATCTTCACCAGGAAAAGGATCTTCTCTGCCGCCGCTGAAAAAGAAAGTGACATGGGCATATTTCTCAGTCTCGGCTATATGAAGCTGCCGCAAGCCATTCTTCGATATCACTTCAGAAATAGAGTTATTTACATCAGAAGGCAAAAATGCAACCGGAATATCAAGATTGCTGTCATATTCAGCCATACAAGAAAACTTTACCACAGGCTTTTTATCTCTTGAAAATTCTGAAAAGCCGTCACTCACAAAAGCCCTCGTTAGCTGTCTTGCCCTGTCACCTCTAAAATTCATAAATATTACCGAATCATTATCCTCGATCAATTTAACGGGCTTGCCATTTTCAGTAATAATTGTTGGGATCACAAATTCATCGGTTATGCCGTCTGCGTAAGACTTTTTAATAGCTGATATCGGATCAGACGACAAAATTCCTTTGCCGGAGACAAGCGCATCGTATGTTAACTTTATTCTGTCCCATCTTTTATCTCTATCCATAGCATAATATCTTCCATGAATATCGGCAATTTTTCCAATTCCTATCTGTTTTATTTTATCTAATAATTCAGATAGATAATTAACTCCGCTCTTAGGCGGTGTATCTCTTCCGTCCATAAACGGATGAATAAACAAGTTTTTGATGCCTTTTGATTTCGCAAGTTCCATCAAAGCGTAGAGATGAACATTGCTGCTATGCACTCCTCCGTCAGATAGAAGCCCCATAATATGAAGGGCACTGTTGTTCTTTTTTGCATAATTGACCGCATCTACCAAAACACTATTTTTAAAGAAATCGCCCTCTGTAATAGCTTTATTTATTCTATATAGATCTTGCAAAATTATTCTTCCGCTGCCTATTGTCATATGTCCCACTTCTGAATTTCCCATCTGACCATCAGGAAGTCCAACGGCAGCTCCGGATGCATTTAACAATCTATTAGGGCACTCATCAAGAATGCGGTTAAAATTTCTCATTCCCGATAACTTCACGGCATTACCTACACTATTTTCTCTGTATCCAACTCCATCCGTTATGACAAGTAGTACCTTTTCCATCATTAATTCCGCTCCATAAGCAGCTATTTTCTTTGATTATATTACTTAATATCTGACATTACGCATCTTAATTATTAAACACATTTTTACTCTACATGAATTAATATCTTCAAAATCTTTACAATCTCTTCTTTTAGCGATTTTCTTTCTACTATTTTATCCAAAAAACCATGTCCAAGCAAAAATTCCGATCTCTGAAATCCATCGGGAAGCTTATGTCCTATAGTATCTTCAATTACCCTCGGACCTGCAAAACCAATTAAAGCCTTCGGCTCTGCAATGGCGATATCTCCTAACATTGCAAAAGATGCTGCAACGCCACCTGTTGTAGGATCTGTTAAAACGGAAATATACGGCATTCCTGTTTTAGCAAACATGGCAATTGCCGCAGCCGTTCTTGCCATCTGCAGCAAAGAGAGTGCACCCTCCTGCATTCTTGCACCGCCTGATGCTGAAACAATAATGAGCGGTCTTTTCTTGCGAGCTGCATACTCAATGAGGCGAACAAGTTTTTCACCTGTAACATATCCCATACTTCCGCCCATAAATCTAAAATCAAATACCGCAAGAGCAATTCCCATACCTTCCATCTTTGCCGTTCCGGTAACAACGGATTCATTCATTTTGCACTTTGCTATCGTTTTTTCCAACCGCTCTTTATAGGGTATAAGATCGCTGAAGCCAAGAGGATCAAGTGATTTAAGTGATTTGTTCTGTTCCTTAAAGCTGCCGGCATCAATTAGCATATTGATTCTATCGGCAGCTTCCATCCTAAAATAATTACCGCATACAGGACATATTGATAAATTATCTATCAAATCATTATGATAAATAATTTCGCCGCAGTTCCTGCATTTATGCCATACAAGCTCCTTTTTTATCCTCTTTTTCTTAAAAAATACCATCGGCCTTCCTATAGCAAAATTTACCATCAAATAAAGTTGCAAGCACCTCTCCCGATAGTTCTTTTCCTATTAAAGGTGAGTTTTTGCCTTTGGACAAGAAAAACTTATCCGTCACCTTAATTTTTGACGGCTTAAAAACTACGAGATTGGCAGCTTCTCCTTTTTTGATGCAAGAAGGAGATAAACCTGCAATTTTAGCCGGCGACACAATCATTTTATAAAGCAAACTCATAAAACTCATTTTACCATCTTTAACAAGTTTTGTAAACAAAAGAGGTAATGCGGTTTCTATTCCACTTATTCCAAACGAAGCATCCTGAAAGCTCTTTTCTTTTAGATCGGCAGCATGGGGCGCATGATCGGTTGCAATCGCATCAATATCGCCTGCAACAAGCGCATTTATCAGATAGCTTCTATCTGATGCCGATGCAAGAGGAGGATTTACTTTCGTATTTGTATCATATTGTCCTATATCTTCATCTATAAATGAAAGATGATGCGGCGTTACTTCGCAAGTAACAGCCACGCCATCGGATTTAGCGTCTTTTATCAGCTCTATCGATCTTCTGCAGCTTATATGACAAAAATGGATTCTTGCTCCTGTCTCTCTTGCAATCTCAAGATCTCGGGCAATCATAGACGATTCGGACGATGACGGAATACCGTTTAAACCCAGCCTTGCCGATACGCCTCCCTCTCTCATAACACCGTCTGAGGAGAGCGATCTATCTTCTTCATGTAAAAACAGCGGCATATCGATAGATTCGGCAATCATCATAGCACGCCTGAGAAGTCCTGCATCGTAAACAGGATTGCCGTCGTCCGAATATGCGATAGCACCTTCATCCTTAAGACTATACATGTCGGAAAGCTGTTTTCCTTTTAAACCTGCCGATATTGCGCCTATTGGCAGCACTCTGCACCTTTGATGCTCCACTTTATATTTCAAATATCCCATAACTAATGCAGAATCGTTTGCCGGATTGCTATTAGGCATTGCGCAGATTGTTCCATAACCTCCATGTGAAGCTGCAGCAATACAAGTAGAAATAGTCTCAGATGATTCGTATCCGGGTTCACGCATGTGTGTATGAAGATCAAACAGCGATGGAAAAATATAACAACCGGCAAGATCTAATCTACTGTCGGATTTCAGATTGCCCGTTTCATATATTTTGCCGTTTTTTATGGCAATATCAGTCTTGTCTTCAAAATTGGTCAAGGGATCTATCACGGTAGCGTTTTTTAATATTAGTTCCATTTATTCATTCAATTTTTTTAAAAGCAGTTCATTTACAAGTTTTGGATTGGCATTTCCTTTTGTTTCTTTCATAACCTGACCAACAAAAAAACCCAAAACTTTCGTTTTACCGGCTTTGAATTTGTCAATATTTTGAGGTGAAGATTTTATTACCTTGTCGATAATTTTTTCAAGCACACCGATATCAGAAAGCTGCATCATTCCTTTTGCCTTGATTATACTATCGGGATCATCTTTAGTTTCTTGCATTATAGGCAAAAGCTGCTTGGCTATCTTGATAGATATCGTGCCTTCATCTATCAGGTTGGATATTTTTGCGAGATATGACGGTTTAATCTCCGAAATGCCTGCCTCACCTACTTTTGTAATAGCAAGCAGCTCTGTAGTAATAATGTGAGCCATCTGTGCACTGTTTTTACCATATTTGCAGCACTCTTCATAATAATTAGCCAAATTCAGTGAACCGGTTAAAACATCTGCGTCATATTCTGTTAGTCCATATTGCTCGACAAATCTCTTGCATTTTTCAGCCGGAAGCTCTGGCATTGCCTCTCTCATTTCCTTAATCCAAGCATCCGAAATATTTAAAAGCGGTAAATCCGGTTCCGGAAAATAGCGATATTCAAAGGAATCTTCCTTGCTTCGCATAGAATATGTAACCGATTCATGGGTATTAAAAAGTCTCGTCTCCTGAACAATGGGTTCATTATTTATAATCATCTCTTTTTGTCTTTTTATTTCAAACTTCAAAGCTTTTTCAACATGTTTGAACGAATTAATATTCTTTATCTCAACCTTTCTTCCAAGCTTATCCGAAGATCTATGCTTAAGTGATATGTTTGCATCGCATCTCAAGGATCCCTCTTCCATATTGCCGTCGGATATTCCAAGATATCTAACAAGCTGTCTGATTTTTTTAAGGTACTCTGATGCTTCTTCGGGAGTTTTAATATCAGGTTCCGTAACTATCTCAAGAAGCGGAACACTTGCTCTATTCAGATCAATATAGCTATGATTATCCGATCCTGCACCATGTTTATTTTTGCCTGCATCTTCTTCAAGATGGATTCTGGTAAGATGAATAACATTTCCATTTGAAAGTTCAACCTCTCCTCCTGTAAAAGCGGGATATTCGTATTGACTTATCTGGTATCCTTTAGGAAGATCGGGATAAAAATACTGCTTTCTGTCAAATCGGGATTGTTTATTAATTTTGCAGCCTACGGCAAGCGCTAATTTAATTCCATATTTAACGGCTTTTCCATTAATTGCAGGAAGCGCTCCCGGCAATGCAAGACATACGGGGCAAGTGTGCATATTAGATTCTGCACCATATTCGGTACTGCACGAACAAAACATTTTTGTATTTGTGGAAAGCTCTATATGAGTCTCCAATCCTATTACGGTTTCTAATTCCATTTTAACCTATCGCCTCCTATTCTTCATGGCACGATCATATATTGATTAGTATCAAATTCATCATCTTTTATACAAACTTTATTTTCTTTAATTTCCAACCTGCCGCCAATTAACAGTTCTACTGCTTTTGGATATATTATATGCTCTTTTTTAAGTATTCTTGCGGCTAATGAATCAGCCGTATCATCTGTTTTCACCGGAACTGCAGCCTGAATAATTATGGGACCCCCGTCTAAGTCGTTTGTTACAAAATGAACGGTGCAGCCAGTTATTTTAACACCTGCATCAATGGCCTGTTTTTGGGCATTAAGTCCTTTAAAAGACGGTAGCAGTGCAGGATGAATGTTTAATATTCTATCTTTGTATCTATCAACAAAACTATTTGAAGCTATATGCATAAATCCGGCAAGAATCACATAATCAGCATTTTTCTTACTAAGCAGCAAAGCCGCATCACTCGCAAACTGTTCCCTGCTATTATGAATTATTACATCTGTTTCTATTCCAAACCGTTTTGCAATAGACAATCCGGCTGCTGAAAAGTTGTCACTTACAACTATGGCATCGCAATTGATTATTCCGTTCTTGATATTCTCAAGAATAGCAGACATATTGCTTCCACGCCCTGAAATAAAAATGGCTATTTTTTTATGCAATTTCCACACCTTCACCATCGGTTATGAAACCGCACTTAAAACTATTGATTCCTTCGGCATTAATATGCTTTATAACATCATCAGCATCCGACTCGCCGGCGATCAAAACCATACCGACACCCATATTCCATGTTGAATAAAGTTCATTATCATCCATACCGCTTAGTTTAGAAAGCCATGAAAAAATCGCCTGCTTCGGAATACTGGATCTGTTTATAACAGCTTTCCAGCCTTCAAGCACCCTTCCGATATTATCAAAGATTCCTCCGCCTGTTATATGGCAGATTGCATGAATATCAAACCTTAAAATAGTCTGAATCGCCTTTGTATATATGATTGTAGGCCTCAACAGTTCTTCACCGATAGATGACGAAAAATCCGTCTCATACAATGACAGATCTATTTTATTGTCCTTGATCAGCTTTCTTATGAGGCTGTAGCCGTTGCTATGAACTCCATTTGATTGCAATCCGATAACAATATCGCCGGACTTTATCTTTTTGCCGTCTATAATTTTGTTTTTTTCCACCCATCCGGTTGCAAATCCTGCAAGATCATACTCATTTTTAGGGTAAGAGCCTGGCATCTCAGCAGTCTCTCCTCCTATCAAACTCATTTGAGCTAAACCGCATCCTTTCTTTATTCCTTTGATAATATTCTTAAAAATATCCTCTTTAAGCGTTCCTGATGCAATATAATCGAGAAAATAAAGAGGTGTTGCGCCCACTGCGACAAGGTCGTTGGCACTCATGGCAACCAGATCAATTCCGATGGTATCATGCTTATCGAGCATAAATGCTATCTTGAGTTTTGTTCCAACTCCATCCGTACAGCTTACAATACAAGGATTTTTGCCTATATCGCTTAAATCATAAATTGAGGCAAATCCGCCTATTCCAGTTAACACACGTTTATCTGTCGTCTTCAAATCGTTTTTTAAAAACAGGGCAAGTTTATTTGCAAGTTCGACATTAACACCCGAATTCAAATATTTTGATTGTTTTATCATCTTAATAACACCAGCAAACTTCTATAAAGAATTAAGACTATTCCGAGCAGTGGAATTGCTATAATAATGCCCCATATTCCAAATAATCCTCCTGATACAAGTATGGCAATAAGCGTTGTCAGCGGGTCAACACGAAGTTGTTTTGAAAATAAGAAAGGGACAAGCATATTTCCGCCTATTAAATGAACGGCAAGATAAAATATCAACACCTCAATCGGAACCCCAAACGAATGATATTGGACATAACTTACGATAACAGCCAATATAATACTCGCAGCCGATCCAATATAAGGAACTATGAAACTAATTCCTGAAAAGATACCTATCAAAAGGGCAAATTTAACGTTCAGAAGATATAATCCTACGGTTATTATGGCACCTATAATTATGACAACTACAAGAAGTCCTTTTAGGTACTCCAATATCATGTCATTTATATCTTGAAAAACCTTATAATATTTTTCACCAAAAATACGAGTGACAAACTCTTTGAAAGAAGTTTTGTATCTATCTTTGTATAACATAATTAAAAATACAAGAAACGGAATCAGTATCAAGCTCATTATTTTTTCAACGCCTGTTAAAATTTGCGTGACTGATGATAAAGCTAAACCACTTGCCCAATCTCTAAGCTGAAGCAGCGTACTATCAAGCAGTTCTTTTCCTTGAGGAATGTTACCAAAAAGGTGAGAAAATCTACTGTATGTAGCGTTAATAAACTTTAAAGCCTCACTAAAAAGTGATGGGATTTCATTCTGCACGATTAATACCTGTTTTACTATTTCAGGTATTATCATAATAAACAAAACTACTAAGATACTAAAAAAAATTAGTACAATAATAAATGCCGAAATGATTAACGGAATTTTTCTTCTAACAAGCAGCATAACAGTAGGATATAGCATCTCTTCAACCATATATGCTATAACAATAACGAGACTAACTGCCAGTAGTTTTACAAAAAAAAGATAACCTACAGCCCAAAGAAATAGAAAAAATAATATATACGATATTAGAGTTCTATCATGATTCGCATTGTCAGGCATTAGCCTCTATACCGAATTCTCTTCTGACTCCGCTTGAAGTTTGTCACTCTCTTTTTTTATCTCATCTTTTGTTTCCTCTATAAGAGTGCCCAATTTATCCTTTTCGCTTTGTACCATTTCTTTACCGTCCTCGATAAGATTGCGGGTATAATTAGCAAGTTTTGATGACAGTTCTTTAATGTTGACGACAGCTTTATCTCTTGTTTGTATGGCGTTATCCTTCTTTTCCTTAGCATAGTTCTTGATAACTTCTCTTGTTTTAGCACCTTCATCGGGAGCATAAAGCATTGCAACTATAGCACCGGTTAAGCCTCCGATAACAAAAGTAAGCATGCATTTACTAAAATTTTTATCGCTCATTTTTCCTCCTAAACATGTTTTTCGCAACATTAACTGCCGCTTTTGCAATAATATAAATATCGGATGACTTTTTTTCAACGCTATTTTTTAGATTATTTGCAGAATTTCTTATCTCGGTTTTGATATTTTCGGAACTTTCCGTTAAAGACTTGATCAGACTGTCAATATTGCCTACCGTATGAATAATTTTATCAAAAGAATTATTAATATTCCGAGCGCTTTTCTTAGCCGAACTAGCCACATCGCTAATATTTTCCAATATGTCATTTACTGCAGCAGGAACTTTTTTCAATTCCTCCACCCATAGTTCGTTCTTTTTTTCTAAAAGATTTTTCTTTTTAGCTCTAATTTTAAATAAAATAAAAAGAACAAAAAAAAGCAGAGCTACAATAACTATCGCCTCTACAGCCGTACTAATTGCAATTATCCACAGCGCAGTGTTGCTTATCATTAGTCCTCCTACAATGCAACATAATTATAATGAACTTGCATATTATGTCAAGTACAATAGAATGCATTTTGTTCCAATATATAGTATAAACGGGGGATGCGATGATGAATACGGTTGAATTGGATCAATTAGTTAAAAAAATAAGTCAAGAGAT